>PBFV01000053.1 GCA_002718935.1 Verrucomicrobiales bacterium | reverse complement strand
GCGCACACCTACCTGTACACCCTCGGCTACAACGCCCCCGAGCACGCGCTGGTGCAGGAAGGCTACAGTGAGGAGGAATTCTGGCCGGCTTACGAGAAGATGACCGACGCGCTCCGCCCGTGGACCATCGATTTCCATGTAGCCCAAAACGACGGCGAAGTACACGGCGCTGGCAGCCATGACAAGACCGGCAAACACTGTCCGGCCGATGATCCCAATGGCAAACTGGACATCACCCGTTGCGCCGGCTACTGGCTCAAGGACTATGCCGACCGTGGTATCGAGCACATCTGCTGGGACGGCTGCATGTTCCCGAACGCCACTCTCGAGAACTCGGACACGTGGAACACTATTCTGAAGGCCATGATCGATGTCCGCGACGTGCATTGCCAAAAATAAGTGAGCTAAAACCCGAGTTTTTCTTTTTTTTTTAAAAAGGGGGGATTTTTGCCCCCCCTTTTTATTTTTTTGGCTTGCGTGTATTTTTATACACTTTCTAATTCTCTGACCCCGAAGGATTCAATTATGAGCACCAATATATCCCCTGCCTCTGGAAGCAGCCATAACTCCCCTGGAACCCCTGTCAAACCTACTCCCGTTACTAAAACCAAAGTATCGAGCATGGGTCGCTTTCTGTTTGATTGTGTCGCTCTAATTGCGGTTGGCACAGTTTGCTATTTGTTAGCGCAAGGCCAAAGCAGTGCGCAGATCTCTAATTTTAATAAGCAACTGAAATTATCAGGCAAAAAAATAGAGGATGCTAATGCTACGTTTATTGCAAAATCATCACAATTGGCAGAAGACAAAGTTACATTGACTAAGGAAAATGCAGAGCTCAAGAAACAAGTGAAGGACGCACGTTTCGATCAAAATGCCACGTCAACTCAATTGGGGATAGTGCAAGAAGAATTAAATGAGACTAAGCTCGAATTAGAAAAGCTTAGATCAGCTGCGACTCCTATCCCACCGTTGCCTCCTATCCCACCGTTGCCTGGCGGGCAGCCTGATCCGAACCCCGGAAAGGGTAAAGCTCCTGACGCCCTAGGTCTAGAAGCAGGCAAAGGCAAAAAAAATGTGCCACTTGAGTATACCAAGCTTGAGGCAAAAATGAGTTTTTTGGTGGAGCTGGCTAAAGACGAAAGCGTTGGGCACTCGATTGTTAAATTTGCGCTGCCACTGCTTAAGGCAGCAGACAAAAAGTGGAAAGGAACTCGCCAAGACCTCGCGGGCCAGATCAACGACTTGTACGATGACCTCGCACTGGTGGCGCCGCCCCAAATGGAAGGTAAGTTAAAAGAACAATTAATTGATCTATTGCAGACTCATCCAACTGGTAACGATGCTATAGATGATGCAGTTAATGATGTGCTAGAAAAGAGACTCGCGAATTTAGCAGACAGCAAAAAAAGCAAAGATGAAGCGCAAAAAAAGCTTAAAGAACAATTATCAACGGCAGAAGCAAAACGTAAACGATTGGAATCGCAAATTGACAAGGATAAGTACCAAGCAGATCTGACAAAAGCAATATCTGAGGAGGCGGCGATGAAGAAGAGAGCCCATGATGCTGAGGTAAATCTTCTTCAACTCACTGATCTGTTTGATTCAGCAACAGAAGCCCTTGGGAAATTCAAAGTTGCGAGACAACAGGCACAAGATTTACACCGAGACTTGGCAAACGAAAACATAACACTAAAGGCGGAGCGTGATCAGCTTAAAGAAGGACTTAGAAATGCTGCAGTGGACCGCAACGCGACAGTTTTGATGTTGAAAACTGTGCATAGGAACGACATCGCTACAATCAACAACCAAAACTCAGACGACAAGAAAGCGCTTGCAGAATCTTTTCAAGATCAGATCGATGAACTAGAGCGTGCTCAGGACTTGCATCGTAAAATGACTTCGTCCGACGCTAGCATTCCAGCTAGTTGGTTAAGCATGTTTGTTGATGAGGCAAAGGAGCACGCCAAAAAGCATGCGGATAAAATTAAGGGCAAGACGGAGAGGCTTAAAACAGAACTAGATACTGTGGCCAATGAACGGAAATCTGTAGAAGATCAATCAAAGAAGGCCAGCGAGGCGGCTCGCAACCTTATAGGATTACGGGATTCATGGCTTAAAGTGGATTCATCCGGTTTAGGCCCAGACAGTCCGTTTATTAAAGAGCTCAATAAAAAGATAGATTCTTTCGATGCAAATGCTGCAGCACATGATAAGGTCGCCGATCAATTGCGAGAAAAAGAGACATCTATACAAAATGAATTTGAAATCGCAGAAGAAGAGCATAAGGAGGCCCTTGAACTTCAGCAAAAGAGTTTATCTGAAATTAATAAACGCTGGGAGGGCTTAAGAGCATATCTGGGTAACCCTGTTCCCCAAATACTGCTCGATAAGAATTCAACAAAGATAAACATCCCTAAATTGGTTGATCTAAAGATCTCGGGATGGAAAAAAGATATCGGTCGAATTCAGGTTGAAATGGATTTGAAAAAGAAGGAACTGGAGAGTGTGCAAGAGGAGCGTTCAAAGCTCTTAGCCAACAAGAACAAACTGGAAAGAAATCTTTCAGAAGAAAAAAACAATGCTAAGGCACTGGGCCAGATTGATGAGGTGCTAACAGGCATTGCCAAAAAGCGTGAGCAAATTGACGCGCTCATGGAAGGGATCGAAAAAAATAGGACTCAGAAGAACCGGATTGAGTCCGACCTCAATAACTATGAGGAAGCATTTGAGTTGCTTAAACCTGACGATGAACCTCTGCCGCCCGCCGGCAGTCTTGTGCTAAAACCGCAGGGAGAAGAGTACACTCAATGCGCATTTATAATTAAGATAGTGCCCAGCGAATCGGTTGAAGATTTTAATAAATCTCATTCACAGCTAGTCGCTAAATTCAAAGAATCCAAAAAAAATGCAGATATATACCATAAATTAGCGAATTTTGAGGGGGTGCCTGATGTTAAAAAACAGGAACATATAGGTAAAATCCAAGGAATCTTTGAGCGAGTATTTCAGGGGAATACTTCATATGAGGGTGCTGAACAAGCATCTTACGACCTTCAGGGTATTAGCGGAAAGCTAGTTGTTTACGGTATGGCTCTTACTGAGACTAGCAAGGCTAATATCTTTGTTAAGGAGTTCGACGCTAAGCCGAAGACCGAAAAAATCCTACCAGGAGTGAAGGGTAATTTTTCGTTCATAAAATAATTCTAAGAAATGAGTTTTATTGGGTGCTGGCGATTGGCCCTCACTGAAGAGGGTTATAAACTGGCTGAATCAGGGATTGGCAGCAACAGCTATTTAGTCTATTCAGACCCGCTCACAAGCCAGTTATTTTGACATCATGAGCGAAAAAAAACCCCTCAACATCGGACTGGTGGGCTACGGCTTTATGGGCCGCACGCACTCCAATGGTTACAAGCGCGTCAGCGACTTTTTCCCTGACCTCGGCCACACGCCCGTGCTCAAGGCCGTATGCGGCCGCACCGAAGACCGCACCAAGGCATTCGCCGACCAGTGGGGCTTTGAAAGTCACGAAACCAATTGGCGCGAGTTGATCAAGCGCAATGACATCGACGCGATCGATATTTGCACTCCCAACGATCAACACGCCGAGGTGGCCATCGCCGCCGCCGAAGCCGGCAAGATGGTTCTATGCGAAAAGCCGTTGGCCCGCACCGCTGAGGAAAGTGCGCCGATGGTTGACGCCGTTGAGAAAGCCGGCGTGGCCAATACCGTTTGGTACAACTATCGCCGCGTGCCCGCTGTCACGCTCGCCAAGAAGATCATCGACAGCGGCAAGCTCGGGCAAATCTTCCATTATCGCGCCAACTTCCTGCAGGACTGGACCATCAGTGCCGATCTCCCGCAAGGCGGCGAAGGCCTATGGCGCCTTGACGCCGCCGCGGCTGGNAGCGGTGTGACCGGCGATTTGCTCGCCCATTGCATCGACACCGCCATCTGGCTCAACGGCAGCATCAAGGATGTGTCCGCCGTCACCGAGACGTTCATTAAGGAACGTGTGCACACGGCCACCGGCGAGAAACAGGAGGTCACCATCGACGATGCCTGCATCTTCCACTGCCACTTTGGCAACGGCTCGCTTGGCCTGTTTGAATCCACCCGTTANGCGCGCGGCCACAAGGCNCTGTACACGNTGGAGATCAATGGCTCCGACGCCTCNATCCGCTGGGATTTGCATGACCTGAACCGCCTCGAGTTTTTCGATCACAGCGACGAGTCGACNACNCGCGGCTGGCGCAGCGTGCACATCACCGACGGAGATATGCCTTACATGGACAAGTGGTGGGTGCCCGGCCTTTGCATCGGTTACGAGCACACCTTCGTCCATCAGGTGGCGGACTTCCTCAAAAGCCTCGACGAAGGCACCCCGTGCAACCCCACCTTCCGCAACGCCCTCGAGACCGCCAAGGTCTGCGACGCCGTCCTCGCCTCGGCCGCGGACCGTATTTGGAAGGACGTGTAAGCTAAATCATTCTCCAGCCCGCACCGGCTCCGGCTGGTGCGGGTTTTTTGTTGCCGTCATTTTGGATGCAATTAGCAGGGATCGATGAACGGAATGCGCCCCATACTGATCCCCCTCAAGCGCTAGGGGTCGCTAATGCGTAAGGCAAGTCGGTGTTCGTTTACGTGTGTGTTCAATATAAGCGCGGTTATGCCAAGCTCTGGACCGCAATCCGGAGTCGGTCGGGCGTTCGCCAAGCGTTTTGTGATTTTGCACTTCGACACCTACAACGGAAAGGTGCCGGGTGTGGATCTGCTAAATGTGAAACGTAATCAGACTTACGGAATTGTATTGCGATCCAATGGAAAAGAGGAAGCGCGTGTCGATAAACCGGCCGATCTCAGACCGGTTGTGAAACTGATGGGAGAAGCTTTGTTGCCCTAATGAAAGGGAGAAAAACGTCAAAAAACCCATAAAAACGGGCGTTATCGAATTTTGCATTGAATCGGATCGCCGTTTGTGGCGTCTTATCGGCACCCCACTGAAAGGGAACGAAAGGAAAACTGACACAATGTTGAAGACCGTTTTTTCGAAAACACTGGTGATGGCTGCCTTCGCGGTGGGCCTGATGGTGACGGCTGAGGCTGCGCCGGCACAAAAAATCTGCCCCCTCATGATTGAGGACGAGATCGATGAGGAAGAGTTTGTGGTTTACAAGGGCGTGAAAGTCTATACCTGCTGCGGCACCTGCAAAAAAATGTGGGCGCAAAACCCCGATTACTACGCGGTGGTGAGCATCCCTCAAGCGCCCCAGCTCAAGGCGGTGGCGTCCAAGGACATCAAGGCTATGAAGCAACTCTTCTGCCCTGTGTACACGGACACCCGCGTGCATCCTAAAAGCCCTTCGATGGAGGTGGACGGCAAGAAGGTTTACTTCAGTAAGACCCGCGCCGTCACCCGCTTCAAGGCGAACCCGGCCAAGTATTCGAAGAACCTGCCCAAGTAGGTTTCGGTACAACCAATTTGCACGCCCCCGTTTACGGGGGCTTTTTTATGTCTCCATCACAAGGGCGGGCCGGGTGAAAACCAAATGACAGGTGATGGCTTTCTCAGGCAAATTCGTGAGGAGCGACAGTACGCGGCGATACAAGGCGAGTTGAGGCTGATGATGAGCGGTGGCGCCTTCGATGCACTCATCATCCACACGGTCAGTTTTGAAGTCGATGATCATCGCGGACCGCTCCTGGATCACGGTGCGGTCAATGACCCCGGAACAAAACTCACCATCCAGCACCAGTTCAAATTTGCGCTCGCACCATACCGTTGCTTTGGGATCGGGTTCAAACAGCGCCGCTACCTCGGGTGCAGCCAAGCAGTGCTGGACTTCCTCAACTGCCGCCGGGAATTTCACTTGGAGTTTTTCCAGTAATGCGGGTGTATGAGCATCCACCCATTCGATTTGCTCGAACACCTCATGAACCGCTGTCCCGAAATTCGCCGCATCCGTCCCATATGATTCGAATAGTTGGGCGCCGTTGCGCAATGCGCCTTCATGCTCGGAGGGCTTGCGGCGGCCCAGGCGCGGGCTGGTTCGTGGGGATTGCACTTTCACAGCCGGTGGCAATGACGATTTGGCAACGGTCGTTTGCTCGCTGACCCAATCACGGTCACCTGCGCAATAAACTTCAGTGGCGGCCACAGGAGAATTATCCATCGGCCGTCCCTCTCCTTCGGCCAGCGTGTCATGCAACAGGCGGATGAAGTTTTGGGAAGTGCTTCGGGGTTTGGGTTGTGTGGTGATAATGTACAATCCTTGCCGGGCTCGGGTCAGTGCTACATATAATTTGCAAAGATTTTCATAACAAGCTTCGGAACGAGCCGCTGCGAGGGCCTCGCGCAAGGTGGGATCCAGATCGCAAATTTCCTGGCGGGGCAGGTCGAGGATCCATTCGAGATTGCCCGCTGCGGAATTGTGCACGTGCAGGGCATCGCGCCGGGGTTCATCCAGCCGGCTGCCTTCCAGATCGGGCACGAGCGTGACATCAAAGGTCAGGCCCTTGGCTTTGTGAATGGTCATGACCTGTACCACGTCCTCGGCGGCGGGTTCGGTATGTTCCTGAGCAGGAATGTAGCGCAGGAACTCATCGATGCAGCGACTTCCGGATTCATCAAATTGCCGCGCCAGTTCCAGAAATTGCCGGGCTCGGCATTGGCTGAATTCGTCAAGTTGAACATCCAGTTTCTGAATCCATTCGCGGGCTGTTGCTTCGAAGCCGTGTTGGTGCACATCGCGCTGCAATCGCCGGAAGGCGCCGGATCGGTCACTTTCCCCAGTGGGCAATAATTTTCCCAAAGGAGTGAGGAGAACGTGTTGGTGGCTAAACTGATCGGCGGGGTGGGCGGTTGCCCGGAACAGTGAAAGAAGCGCCGCGCTCAACGGGTTGTCTGATCCGGGGCGATTCACGGAATCGCCAACCACCGGCAGGCCGGGCATGGCGCCGCGCAGAAATTCCACCACCGTGCGAACGGCTTTATTGGTTTGCACGAGGATCGCGCATTTCAAACGATTTTCAATCGGGCGAATTTGCGTCAACAATTGTGCCATCACGGGCCAACGTTCTGCCTCATTGGCAACGGTGAGATACTGGGCCTGTCCGGGATCAGCATTTTTGGACTCGTGTGTTTGCCAAATGCGGCTCCATCGTTGGGCNCCGGTTTTCGCGTCGTCGAATGGTTCCAGAATGNCGGCATCACCAAAAACCTGATTAAGCAGCCGAACAATTTCGGGGCAACACCGATAGGTTTNAGCTTTCTGTCCCGGNGGCGGTTCAGTCAGGCCGCCTTGATATTGATCGGCAACATGGTCCAACAACCGCGGATCTCCGCCGCGCCATTGGTAGATGGATTGCTTTTGGTCNCCGATGCAGAAAAATGTTCGCTCACCACTGGGATCCTGAACCACTTCATCGATTAGCCCCGCAATCACTTGCCACTGGGATTGGCTGGTATCCTGAAATTCATCGAGAAGCCAGTGATCAAAGGTGCCGTCCAGCCGGTACTCGAGATCCATCGCCTCNGGGCCGGTGNCTCCAAGAAGGCCAGGTCCGTTCCCNGGCGCCAGCAACGCGGGCAAATCCGCAAACGTTAACCGCCCCTGTCGGCGCACGCGTTGGTCGTATTCATTTTCAAATGCCGTTATCAGGCCAAAAATTCCCTGCGTGCGCGCCAATTTGCCGCTCATTTCGCGGGCGACACAGTGTTGAATGATGGCGGCCAAGGCTTGGCAAAACGCGCCGTTTGGGCTGTACGTTTTTTTCCGAAACACAAACTCCCAGTGCCCGGCGAGCAAGTCGCNAAACCCCTGCAGGGCACGTTGGATCAAGGTNCTTTTGCTCCGGGGAACAATGCTCTTGCCGGGGGCCCATTGCNTGAAATGTTCGACATTGCCCCGCAGGGTTTCCATGATCTCCGATGAAAACCCCTGATCGTCAGTGATTTGGTCACGCCAATTGTCAACGAGACCCACAAGCTCCGCNTCCGTTTCCGGCCAGGGAAATCCGCCGGGCCAAATCTCAGCNGCATCACCCCATTGGCCGGNCCGGGGCGCCCGCAGNAGCAAATCATGGCAGTCCTCAAGGTGCTGTTGAAAGGCACCGACAAAATTGCGGCTGTCCTGACCGGCGGTGGCGAGCTGGAACGAACGCACTAGGCTTTCCTGTTCCGGTTTTCGCGTGCCGCCGGAACTCATTAGAGATTNAAGTGCCTGAATGCGGGCTTGTTGTTTTTCGAATTCGCTCATCATCGCGAATCCACTTCCCAAGCCAAACTCCATTGGAAACATGGCNAGCATGCGATGGAAAAAACTGTCGAGCGTGCCCAGAGACAATTGGCCCATGCCGTTAATAAGCCGCCTCAGGGTGGCACGAAACTCTTCCGGTTTTGCCTCAGGCACCTGAATAAACCGCCCNAGTTNACTCGCTGCCTTGGGGTCGGCGGCGGCCTTNGCCAGTTTCGTGAGGATGCCGGAAAAAAANNCACCCGCGGCCTTGCGGGTGAAGGTGAGCGCAATGATTCGCTCCGGTGCCTGCCCATGATAAAGCAGGCGAATGAATCGGTTGGTCAGCTTAAACGTTTTGCCCGCTCCGGCGGAGTCGCGGATGAGCTCATGCGGAATGTGCACCGGCTTACTGCTCATGCCGCCTCCAATCCGGGATCCGATGCGGTGCGCTCGGGTTGGCCAAAAAGAATCCCTTCAAAATCGTCATATTGCACCCGATCCATGGCAGGCCAGAATCGTTGGGCGCGTAAGTCGTCGGCCACACCGCGCGCGCATTCAAGCGCGGCAGCCCGTACATGGGCATCAAAAGGCTCCAACAAAGCCACCCCGGTATCTGTGCCGATGGCGGGAAGATTGAAAAAACCGGCCGCCACATCCGTTCCAAATTTCGCTTCCAAGGCCCACGCGTACAATGGCAGTTGCAGGCCGATCCAGTGCTGCGCTTTACCATCCAATTCAAACCGTGCATAGGGCCGGACTGAATCTTCATCAAATTCGCGGGGCATTCGTTTCCAGTGAAGTTGCGCCGGCGGCTTGGCGGTGTTGGATGACTTGAAATCCAGCACGCGTACGGCGCCGGTTTTCGTATTCTCCTCAACGCAATCGATGCGGCCCTTGATGATAAGGCCGTCCAATTCCTTTTCAAACTGCTCCTCTGTCCGGATTATTTTCCAGCCGTTTGCCCGTTCCTGGGCCAGTGCCATGGCGGCCTGATAGAGCCGTCTTTCTGCGGTTAGTGCCTGCACGCGCAATGGCAGCGGTGGGCGTTTACCAAACTGATCTTCAACCGCCTGTTGTAGAAGGGCACTGAACACCGCTTGGATTTGGTCGGCGTCCTTTAGCTGGTTGGCGTTCTCGTCCCGGCCGTAGGCCTCCAGCACCGCGTGCACAAGCGACCCAAAGCCGCGTGCATCCAGCTCACGCTGCTGGAGGTCGGGCAATTCCATGCGCAAAATATTTTTCAGGAAAAACCGGTACGGACAATCGAGGTAGGCCGCCAAGGCAGTGACNCCAATTTTTTCAATGGACGGCACATCGTTGNGTTCCAATTTCCACGGNGCAGACCACGCGGGAGGTTGCTCGGCAGGTGGCAGTTCCGTAAACAGGTGTTGCACCCGGTCCGGCAAGGCCTCATCGGCGCACCGAAACAACAGCCGCGACGGTTTCAGTGGATCGCCATTGGCGCGCTGTCGACCCAGCAGGATATCAACATGGCCGCCCGCCTGTCGCGTGTGCAGGAGTAATTCCAACAACCACGCATCACGGGCCAGTCGCTCCTCGTTGCTTCGCAGGCCAAGCTGTTTGCGCAATGTCTCGGGCAAAAACACATCGCCGTGCACCGATTCGGGCAGGTGTTCTTCATTTGCGCCCACGAGGATCAAGTGCGGTGCGTTTTCCCAAGCCAGCTCAAGCCAGCCTTGAATATCAATGGCCTCCGGTTGGCGTTCCGAGTGGGCGCTTTCCCGGCCAATGATTTCTAGCATTAATCCCAAGGCTTCAGGAGCGGGGATGCTCGTTGAATCGGCTATGGTCGTTTCCCATTCTGCCAGCCTGGCCATGAACTGCCAGGCCACCTCGAGATCCGGCGCATCCTCCTCCCGGCCTTCACGAAACTGGCGGCCATCAAATGCGGCCTTCAAGAAATCCGTCAGCCCTTCATTCAACGGGGTGGAATCAATGCGGGCCAAGGCCGTCTCCAATTCCTTTAGCACATCCCGCGCCTCCACACGGGCTCCCCGGTAATCCTTGTCCGCAAAATAAAAATTCGCCGCGTCGGCCAGTGTGTCGGGCAGATGTTTTTCACGGAGCTCATCCAAACCCATTTGCAGAATGGTGGCCGATCGGTCGCCCGCCCAGCGCCAGGCATCGGGCAGTCGAAGCAGTGCCTCGGCATTGGCAAAAGTGGGTTCCGCCAATGTGGCTTGCAGGGATTGCAAAAACACAAACAACGGCGCCTTGCGCAACGGCAGTCCATCGGGATTGAAAAACTGAATGTCGGCATCGGCCAGTTCTCGTTCCAAAGGCGGGGTAATCGCGGGATCAATCACGCCGACCGCCACGTGGTCGGCCCGGTGGTCACGATAAACGGCCAGCCGTCGTGAAGTCTCCGCGGCCTGCCCGGATTCATCGATGCGGGTGATGAGTTGCTCTTCGGTCAAGGGAATCGCTGTGTCATTCCAATATTCCGGCAGTGGCCGGCCCCAGTGATCGAACCGGTTTTCGCCATCTTGCGGTCCGAACAGAATCAATTCGACCGGTTGTCCGTTGGCTATGAGTTGCTCGAGGGCTTGTTGGACAATCACCGGCAGATCCGGCACGCCAATGACGGTGACGTGTTTAATTTCCGGCGGCAATTCCGGTTGCTGAGCCGCCAACCGCTTGGCGTCATGCAGATCCGTTTGTTCACCCAATGAATCGCGATAACTGGATTCCAGTTTTTTTAGATCACGCCATCGGGCTGCTTCCGGGCATTCATCCATTTCCGACACGGCGGAAAAATCGAGGTCCATTTCGGCCAAAGTGCCGCGCAGTTCGTGCAATTGCCGGGCCATGGGGCGGTGCCATGAGGCCGAGGTGGGCGGATTGGGAAACAGGGTTTTGAGTTTGGCCAGATCAGCCTTCGCCAGAGTCCTTTCCCAGTGCCACAAGCAAACCAATTCCGGCGCGGCGTCTTCATCCGGTTGAACGAGGTGCCACGGCGTGGCGGTCATTGGCGGGAAGAGAGCCCCTTGGCGGCGGTGCATTTCCCACGCGAGCGCTTCCCGCAAACGGCGGCCCGCTTGGCGCGTGGGCAGGAGAAGCAAATGGCTCCGAAGATCAGCCAAGTCTTTTGCGGTATCAGCCAGAAGCCATTCGACACAGGTCGTCAGCAAGGGCTGATCCCACGAAAAATATGTGCGCTGCAATTCCACCGGCGGGTTCAAAAGGTTTATATTAATTTGATCGACCCGCCAAGTATTGCCCATGGGGTGGGACAACCGCAGTCGCATCGGAATGACTTTCCCTTGCCTTGCGGTGGCGGCGGCGGTTTGGTGGGGGAAGGGTTGTGAGTTTTCGGGTACTGATTTTTGCGGAGGAGGAGGCTTGTGGACGGTTGCTGGCCGGGGTGTCGGTGCTGGATCGGCTGGTTTTGGCGGCGCGTGAAGCGGGGGCCGGTGAGGTAACGGTGGTGTATCCGGGGGAACGTCCGAAGCTAGCCCGGGCGGCGGCGCTGGGGATGGATCCGGATTGGACGGATGCGCCGCCCAAGGATTGCGGTGAGGTGCTGCTGGTGGCGGCCAATTTATTTGTCACGGCGGATGATCTGCGGGCGGTGGTGCAAAAGGGCGGACGGTTGTTCGGGCCTGACGGTCCATTGCCGTGCGGAGTGGCGCCNGAATGGCGCGGTGGTTTCGAGGATTCGCTGCCCAAACTGCCGCGGGTTAATGCCGATGGCCCGACGAAGGTGGTTAAGGATAGTCTCACGGCGGCACAGGCGGAGGATGGGTTGTGGGACACGCTCGGGCGCGAGTCGGACAGTGTGGTGGATCATTATTTCAACCGGCCGCTGGGCCGGCCGTTATCCAAACTGCTCATCCATACGCCGATTACCCCCAACGCAGTTTCGGTGGCAGCCACGGTGATAGGCGTGGTGGCNGCGGGCTGCCTTGCTCAGGGACATTCGTGGTGGTTTCTGTTGGGGGCAGTTCTGCTGCAGCTCTCCGCGGTGATCGATTGCGTGGATGGCGACCTAGCCCGGGCGCTGTATCGCACGACTCCGTTTGGCAAATGGCTGGATTTTTCCGGAGGCCAGCTGGTGCACTTGTGCCTCTTCGCCGGGCTGGGCGTGGGGCTGCATCATTATCACGGTGGCGGCGCAGCGCCGTGGCTGGGATTNGTGGCCGTGGNCGGNGGNGTACTGGGGCTCNTTTTTATTCTACGCGAAAAAATGCATGGNGCGCCGGGCGCCGCTGCGGAGCGGTTGATTCAGCGATTTGTGAACCGTGATTATTCGTTGCTGCTGATTTTCCTCGCGGTGATCAATCGGGTGGAATGGTTTCTTTGGCTGGCGGTGGTGGGNACGCACGTTTTTTGGCTGGCGCTATGGCAGGCGCGCCGACGTTCCGCCGCNCCGGCGGAGGAGGCGGCATGACNCCCCGCCGCCGGTGGCTGCGGATCGCTCTGCTGACCGCGGGCATCGGGCTCTTCGCCTACTTCATTTACAACGCCGACCCCGCCAAGATTCGCGNGGCTTTTCTCGGCGAACCGTGGACCGATGCCAACGCCAACGGCTTGGCAGACCCCGGTGAATGGCATGACACCATTGCCAATGGCCGGCACGACCGGGGTCTNGGCTGGCTGAGCCTGCTGGTGCTGGTACCGTACGGCGTGGTGTTCACCATCGACACCTTGGGGTGGACCTTCACCTTTGGGGCCAACGTGCTCCGCGGCATTTCCTTCGCGCGCCTGTGGAGCATTCGGCTGGTGGGCGAGGCGGTCAACGCGGTGA
Source organism: Verrucomicrobiales bacterium (assembly GCA_002718935.1). Taxonomy (GTDB): domain Bacteria; phylum Verrucomicrobiota; class Verrucomicrobiia; order Limisphaerales; family UBA1100; genus UBA1100. The sequence continues at coordinate 2,561 of PBFV01000053.1, read as the reverse complement.
TNCCCAGCATGTACGTTGGNGGTGAGGCGGCCAAGGTGGTGTTACTTAAACGCCAGGGCGTGCCGGTGCTCAACGCCACCTCNGCCGCGGTGCGCAGCAAAACCGCGCAATCCATCGCGCAATCCACCTTCATCGCCATGGGCGCGGCGGTCGCTTTTTTTGTGCTGCCGCCGGAGCATGCCCAGGTGAAGTGGGCCTTTGCTGGCATTGCCCTTTGCGGGTTCACACTGNTGGCACTGCTTTTCAAGATTCAAAAGCACGGCATGGTGGGCACGCTCGTCAGCTGGGTGCGTCGGCTGGGATTTTCGCTGAAATCACTNGTGGACAAGGAGGCGAAAATCCGTGAGTTGGATGATGAAATTTACGATTTTTATAATCGCGACCGCAAATATTTCCGGCGCTGCACNATCACCTACCTCATCGGTTGGGTGGTGGACACCGTGGAGATCATGCTCGTGGCCCACCTGCTGGGTTATGAGCTGGCGTGGCTGCACGCCTTTGCCATTGAGGCCTTCATCAGTGTGGCGCGCGGGTTTAATATTGTGGTGCCCGGTTCATTGGGTGTGCAGGAATTCGGCATCGTGGGGTTGTTTAAGCTGTTTGGGTATCCGGTGGAGCTGGGCATGCTGTACGCCATCGTGCGCCGCGGGCGCGATGTGGCCTATGCGGGGCTGGGGTGGGCGCTCTTGTATTGGAGCGAGGCCGGCTGGTCGCGGATGCAGGCGGAGATGGTTGAGGCGGATGAAACNGCTGGCGATTGATCTTGCGATTGGTCCCGGGACGCTTCATGATGCACCAGTTCGTTCGAACGCGCGATTCCAATGCAAAAAAACGTAATTCCATTAATTCTCGCCGCGGCGTTGTGGAGTGCAGGCGGGTGCGCGACTTTTTCCNAGCCGGAAGCGGTCGTGAATTTGCCTGAACCGTCCGTGCCAGCTGATGCCCAGCTGATGCCTGGCTCGTTGTCGGATCCGTTGGAGCCGGTCAACCGTGTGGCGTTTGCGATTGATAAATCGCTCTTTCATTGGGTGGTGGACCCCGCCAGCCGCGGCTATCAGGCAGTGATGCCGGAGACGGCACGTAAGGGCGTGCGGCATTTTCGGCAAAACCTGTTTTACCCCGTGCGNCTCGGCAACAATGTGCTGCAAGGCAAACTGGGCGCCGCCGGGCGCGAGACCAAGCGGTTTCTGATCAACACGACNGTGGGCGTGCTTGGCTTCACGGACCCCGCCACCTCGCGNTTCAAAATTCNACCGTCCGACGAGGATCTNGGCCAAACCTTCGGAGTGTGGGGCTGGGATCATCGTTACTACCTGTACATGCCGNTGGCNGGCGCCGGCAGCACGCGGGATTATCTCGGGCGNGTNGGCGANGTNTTTATGGATCCTGCCNCNCTNACGCCCGNAGGNAAGGCNGCGATGGAATTCAACACGCAATCTTTCGATGCCCGTTCCCTACGGCANATTTTGCAAACCGAATACGACGCCTACGCGCTAAAGAAACTTTATTACACTCAGGAACGCGCCCTCGCTCAGGCGGATGTGACGGCTCCGGTGGAGGCCGACGACACCGCTGTCACCCAAACGCTAGAGACGATGTTTGGCCAACCGGTGGATCCGGATTTTGCCCTTCGCGCTGCTGTGCGGCAGGTTCACCCGGCGGGCTTCCGGAAGCCACTATCGTACTCGCTTTGGGCTCAGGACAGCCCGGCACCGGTGGCCTTCGTGCTGTCCGGTCTAGGTGGGCATCGGCACAGTACGCGGGCTTTGGCCTTGGCCGAGATGGCNCATTTGGAGGGCTACCACGTCATCTGTTTCAGCAANAACCTCAACTGGGAATTCATNCAGGCTGCTCCAGCTGGTTTCCTGCCCGGATATGTAAATGACGATATCAAGCTCATCAAGCAACTGCACACCGCTGCGGCAGCGCAGTTGGCTGCCACCCTAGGAGCAGGCCAAGTGGTCGGCAAACCGGCCGTGATGGGATTTTCCATGGGCGCCTGGTACACGCTCAACCTCTGCGCCACCAGCCCGGCAGGCACTTATTCCAAGGCGCTCTCCATCAATCCGCCGCTGGACCTGACCTATGGCCTAAAGGCGTTGGACCGGCTATACCGCGCGCCGGCTGGCCGGGATGACTTGGCCGCAGTGCAGGCCTCGGCGTTGACAAAACTGTTGATGAACCAGAACGCTACGGCGCAGACGGGTTTTCAGCCCGGCTTCACCGACTTGGAGGCATCGTACCTGATCGGTTTGAGCTATCGGTTCACCCTCCGCAACACCATCCTGACCGGCCTTGATCTCAAGCGGAGCCGCGGCGTCTACCGGCGGGTGAATCCGTTGAGCTATCAGGATTATTACAATCACATCCTGCGTCCACGATTGTTGGCGCGCGGCGAAGCGGCGGCGGATATTGATGCTTCCGTAAAGCTTCGGACGCGCGAGGCGGGCCTGATGGCCGAGCCCAATTTGCAGCTCGTGCTGACCGGAAACGATTTTCTCCTCACTGCCGATGATCTGGCTTGGTTCCGTGAGCGCTTTGGGGATCGCGTGATTTACACT
>PBFV01000052.1 GCA_002718935.1 Verrucomicrobiales bacterium | reverse complement strand
CGCGCGTCGAGCACGGGCTCCGTGCCGGCATAAAACGCCGGGATCGGCACACCCCAAGTGCGTTGGCGGCTGATGCACCAGTCGGGACGCGAATCGACCGCGCCCTGGATGCGGTTTTGGCCCCAGTCGGGCACCCACTCCACGGCATCGATGGCGGCCAGCGCCTGTTGGCGGAAATTGTCGTGATCGATGTTGATGAACCACTGATCCATGCCGCGGAAAATCACCGGCGTCTTGCTGCGCCAACAGTGCGGGTAGCTGTGCGGGTAATTTTCCTGATGCACCAGCGCGGCCTTTGCGCGCAGCAGCTCCAGCACGGCCTCGTTGGCCTCACTCTTGCCGTTCTTTTCGAGGATGGATTTGCCGAGAAGATCGGCGGGCATTTGCTCGGCCACCGGCAGGTCGTCGGTGTGGGCAAACTTGCCGTCGTCATCCACGGGGCAATAGATTGGCAGGCCGTTGGCGCAGCCGAGATGATAGTCATCCATGCCGTGCCCGGGCGCGACGTGCACGAAGCCGGTGCCGGTGCTGTTCTCCACAAAGTTATCGCCGGCAAAAAGCTTGGCCGTTTTGTCGATGAAGGGATGGCGATACTCGAGCGCGCCGACTGCCTTGCCGATGAGCGATTCGATTTCCTCGGTGCCCTCCCAGCCGCACGTCTCGGTCACCTTGGGCAACAGCGTGCTCTCGACGATATACACCTCGCCATTGACGCGCACTTTTTTGTAGGTGAACCGCGAGTTGTACGCCACGGCAAGATTAGCTGGCAGTGTCCATGGCGTGGTGGTCCAAATGATGAGGTACGTGTCGGTCTCGCCGGCGACCGGAAATTTCACAAACACACTTTGGCTGACGTGATCGGCGTATTCCACCTCCGCCTCGGCCAGCGCCGTGCGGCAGGGGATGCTCCAGTACACGGGCTTTTTGCCGCGGTACACATAGCCTTTCTCAACGATGTCGGCGAACAGGCGCAGCTCGTCAGCCTCGTATTTTTTGTCCAGCGTGAGATACGGATTCTCCCAGTCGCCGAACACGCCGAGGCGTTTGAACTGCGTGCGTTGATGATCGATGAACTTGCGCGCGTACGCCTCGCACTCGCGGCGGATTTCCGCGGGCGTGGCATCCTCGCGGCCGGCCTTGCGCAGCTCCTGCACCACCTTAAATTCAATCGGCAACCCGTGACAATCCCAGCCCGGCACATACGGCACATTCTTGCCACGCATGGTTTGGAACTTGAGGATGATATCCTTGAGCGTTTTATTGAGCGCCGTGCCAATGTGCACATCGCCATTGGCGAAGGGCGGGCCGTCGTGGAGGATGAAAGTCTCATCGGCCTGCGCGTGGCGGGCGCGGATCTTGGCGTGCAGATCGTCAGCATACCACTGCTCGAGGCGCTGCGGTTCACGCTCGACGAGGCTGGCTTTCATTGGAAAACCGGTCTGCGGCAGGTTTAGCGTGTCCTTATAATTCATGCGCGGCGATGGTCTGCAAAGGGCGGGACGCTATCAACCGCGCGGGGCAGTGTCAAAACTTCACGCGCTTGGGCNGCTCNATGTCCAGCAGCTTCACCTTCCAGTCNNTGCNGCNGGAAAAACCGNTGAGTTTGCCCGTGGCGCCAATGACGCGATGGCAAGGCACGAGTACCACAATGGGGTTGGCCCCGCACGCGCCGCCNATGGCCCGTGCCGCTTTGGGGCGGCNCACCGACCGNGCCAACTCGCCGTNGCCNCGCGTGCGCCCGCACGGAATGCGCAGCAACGCCCGCCAGNTCTGTTGCTGAAACTCGGTGCCCNCGGAAAGATCCAGTGGCGGNAGCGTTTTNGGCGTANGCCCAGCCAGCATGGTTTTCAACGCATTGGCCGTTTGCCGCAGCATCAACTTGGNGGGNTCAACGGCNTCATCGATGGNATCCGCCTTTGCGCCGGGGAATTGCAACCGCGCCAAGCCGCGCTCGGTAAACTGNGCNCGAAATNTGCCAAGNGGCGTTTCGATNAANGNGTNCATGAGGCATGGTTAANGCCATGNATTTTNTCGGCAAGATTTTTGAANGANAGATTGGGAGGGCGAAGCTCCCGAACGTAGGCAAGAGTTAAAGCTGTGGGATGAGCAGGCTGAGGACGGTCCAGAGCAGGGCGATNAGCGCGAGGGTGAGAATAATGAAGCGGTTGCGGGCCACGCGTTGTTCTTTGCGCAGAGCGAGGTAGCCGACGTTGCGGCCGGCNACAAGGTAAGTGACAACTTTTTCGTCCGGCGTNGTGANNGGCAGGGATTCTCGTTGCTTGAGGCGCTNCCACCAGCCGTATAGGTCAAACTTGCGCAGGCCCTGGTCGTTGTANAGGCCGGGGCAGTCGCGCTCCNGATCGTCTGTGAGGTTACCGCTCAATTCCTCATCGGCGCGCAGGATGGGGTCGACGGGGAGGTTGGCGGATTCATCGAGCAATAGCTGCAGCTGGCCGGGGTCGTTGGGTTCCTNGCTGGCCTGCGTGAGGCGTTCCTCGAGGGCGGTGATCTCGGCTATCTCGGCATCNAGCTCGTCCACGCGGCGCTCAGCAGTGACTCCGGGATTGCGCGTGAACCAGCCCATGATCAGCCTTTCAACAGCAACACGGTGACGATCGCGCTNCCGATCAGCAGCACGGGCCAGGTAAGGGCTAATCCCCACAGGCACAGTTGGCCAAAGGACGCCGGCATGGGCAGNCCGTTGGCNGTGGGTAGCGGGGCGGCAAAGCTTTCGCGCTCATTTTCGCCGGTGCTGGAAAGGATGAGCCATTTGTGGCGTGCGGCGTTGAGCTCCATGCGGGCGTTNTCGATGGTGGTGAGGTTGCGGGTAAGGTGCACTTTCCACTGTTCGTCGTGGGTGTCCACCTCTTCGAGCGCATCCACCTTGGTGAGCGCATCGCGGAGGTCTTCCATGGTACGGGCCATTTGCTCCGCCTCACGGCTGGCCTCCAGTTGCGCCTCCTCCAGCAGCCCAAGGCTGCGGGTGAGCTCATGCATCATCTCCTCACGCCCGGTTTGAAACTCTGCAAACCGGCGGCGTGATTCCTCCACTGTTGCCTTTTCCCGCTCGAGCTTTTCCCGCGCCCGGTTCAGGTCCGCCAGCTTGGTTTGCAGCGAGGAAACCTGATTGTCCAGTTCCTCGCGATCATCCGCAGCGACAGCAGTTCCCTTTGCGGTGGTGGGAAAATCCTCCTCTAACAGGTCCGGCCCTTCATAGGCAGCCATGAGTGAAGGCTAGTGAAGCGTNCNATAAATGTAAAGCCCACAGGGGGGGCGGTGAAAAACTTTCCGCCGCCGCCAACTGCATTAATGCTCAAAGCGCCGGGCTTTGCGCAGTGCGTACCACAGCGGCCCCAAACCGGTGGCCAGCGAGGTGACCGCAAACAGGCTGAGGAAGGTGGCCTGTTGCTCCAGCGATGAGGTACGCCAAATCTGCCAGGGCGAACCGTACGGTGAGCCGATGCTCAGCAGGATGAGCATGGCGCCGATATAAATAAAACTGATCACCAGACAAAATGTGCCGCCAAAGCCNGATACGATCTTGCTGGGGTTTTCTTCGCGCAGATTTGGATAGATGACACCCATGCCCACGGCGAGCCCGTTGAGGGCGATGCACATAATGGCGATGGCGCTGCACAGGAAAAGGGTTTGGTCCGTGGGCAGCCCGAGCCGTTTGGAGCTGAGCCAGATGAGCGGTACGGAGATGAGCAGCGAGATGCCGAGGGCCAGCCGGAATTTAACCGCCACCACGTGCGCCAGCCCCAGCGGCGCCATGCCCACAATCCACAGTCGCCGGCCTTCGAGTGAGAACTGCGGGTAAACAAAGCGCGTGGTGAGCGTGGTGAGGTTCAGCGCACAGGCGGCGAGGTTCATAAAGCTCACGAGCTTTTCAAAATAGCCGCCCCCAAACCGGCCGCCCAGNGCCGCGAATTGCTCGGTGAAAAATGGCAGGTACAAAATGTACACGCCGAGAATACCAAACAGGATGAGTGACTGGCCCCACTGGGCGGTGTCGCGCCAAAACACGCGCATGTCCTTGAGCATCACGGCCATNACNTCCGGCTTGATGAANGGNATGCAGCGGAGNAANNGNTCGGCNAANCCGGGNGCGTATTCGAANTCCTTGTTTCGNTCGCGTTCCTGCCGNTCGCGNTACCANGTTTCCCAGCGTTTGGCCAANGGCGCCTGCCACAGGCTNANGGCGGCCTGNCCGAGGGCAAAAATNATGGTGAGCCACGCGCCCANNCCAATGTANGANAGGTTGCCCACNCCGCNGGCCAGAGTGCCNTCATCCANGCCNNTNATTANANCGCCCGATTGNGTGGCGAANGCGATNAACAGNCCGAGNACNCCCACNGCNCAAATGAGGTGNGCGGCGCGCGAGTTGAGGATCCACGCNANGGNGGCNAGCAACGGCACGGCGAGCATGNCCAANGGCGGNAGNCCGCCNNNGGCNNGANCCGGTGGCGCGNGGGNTTCGANNGGCGGNTCNACGCGGCCGAGNATCCAGCTGGTGTTGTCATCGNNCGGGAGTTGGGGGAATGTTTTCCGAAGCTGAAAACCGGATACCTGCTCGTCTTTCAGCTGCAATTGAAATTGCTCACCGGNACGGACGAGGGTGCCTTCNAGNTATTCNCCGTGATCGGTGACCCAACGTTTTTGGCCGGTGGGTTTCAGCTCGGCATCCACGNGGTCNACNTGGCGGCGCAGGTACAGCCGGTGCGTGGTGTTNGTTTGCAGGTTGGCATGNCCGGTGAAGGTGACNGTNTCGATGGTGGCGCTGGGNNGGGNGACACGATGAAGAAANGCNACGTGATTGGTGGGGCCATCCGGCATGAGNGTGGCCTNGGGTTCNNCNGCGAANTCCGCGGCCGGNCCGCGCAGGACGCTACGGCCGCGCACGAGGTCCAGCCCNGTGAGGCTGCTGCGCAGGTTGGCGTTGATGAGATGCTCGAGGTCCGGCCCGAGCAATGCCATTTCACCGGAGAAACTGCGCCAGTACAACTGCCGCAGTTCGGGTTTCAAGGCGTAGAGCTGGCCGCGCGCTATCTCGGGTTCAAGGAGCGANACTTTATTGGTTAACCATCGCCCGAGATCCGGCGCAGAAATATCCTGCGCCTCTTTCATGTCGGAATATTCCTCATTGAGCGGGGTAAATTTTTCGTGCCACGCAGCCTTCATGCCGCTGAAATCCACNTANGGCATCAGCCACGCAATTAGAATCACCTGCGCGCACAGGCGCGGCCCGAATCGCACCGCGCGGCTCCAGTCGCCCGCAAGACTACCACGGCTAAGAGTTGCTGAGAGGGATTGGTGGAAGTACTTGCCCGTTTGCGTGAAGCCGAGAAAACCGAAGAACAGCACGTTGGAAAGCAGTACGAGCACGAAGAAACCGGCTGTCGATTTTAGTCCTTCCACCCAGCTGGTGATACTGTTGCTGAGCCANTAGCTCGGCAGGAACGGGAAATGTGCAAACTGCGTTTTGGATAGCATCCGGTCGGTGAGATCCACCACACGCACCTCGAGTGTTTGTTCACTGGCGGCCTCCGGTTGCAGGTAGGCGGTAAGCAGATAAACGATGGCNAGCAGAATGAGNACCGCGGTGGCCTGAAACAGGCTGCGATCCAGATAGCGCGCCATGAATACCGCCGCCCAGCAGCCGGCGATGCCGGGCAGTATNATAAACAGGATAATGAGGATCGGCGTGCACAAATAATACTGCCAGCCGACGATGTGGCCGGGTTGGCCGGATTGAAACACGCCGTAAGCCAGTAGTAGCGGAGCCACCAGCACGAGAAACGCCCACGACGCCACAAANGTNGTCTCAATCAGTTTCCATTGAAACACGGTGTTGGGCTCGAAGGGCAGGGATCGCAGAAAGCGTGATTCGTCATTGCGAAACATGTTTGTGTAGCCAACAACCACGTTGGAGAAAAGCAGCAGCATGAACAGGATCGCGAAGAGCAGGAACACCAGCCGTTCAATAAGCAAGTTTCCCAGCCCGGGAAATTTGGAGAGATACTTGAGCCCGCCCCAGAACATGCCCGCGGAAATGAGCGGATAAAAAACGAGCAGAATGATGATGATGCCCGTGAGCGCGCTGGACTGCGTGACCGAATCGCGCAGGCGCCGCCACATTTGCAGGCCGTTGGTCCATAGGAGCAGGCCGAACGGCGAGCGGAATTTTTCCGTGCTGGGCGGGCGATCGTCCATGCGTCCTCAGCCCTGTTGCAATTGCCGCGCCACGGCCACGTCGGATTCCTCGCGGGTGAGGGCCAGAAAGGTTTCCTCGAGCGCAACGTTGCCCTTACCCCCCATCGCGTGCAATTCCTCCTTGGTACCCTCAGCCACCAGCTTGCCCATGTGCACAATGCCGATGCGGTCTGCCACCTCCTCAGCCACACTGAGCTGGTGNGTGGAAAGAAACACCGTCATGCCTTGTGCCGCACGTTCCTTGAGCACTTCTTTGAGCACAAATTGATGATGCGGATCGAGGCCCACCATGGGTTCATCCAGCACGAACAATTTGGGCTCGTGCATCAGCGCGGACACAATGGCAATGCGCTGGCGGGTGCCGTGGCTGAGGCTCTCAATGCGCTTGTCGAGGTAAGGGTTCAGGCTGAAGCGCGGGATCAGCTCGCGGGTCTGGCGCTGGATCTGCTCCTCGGTGAGGTGGAAGAGCTGACCGGTGAACCGGAAGAATTCCCACGGGGTAAGTTTGTCGTACAGGAATGGAAAATCCGGCACAAACGCCAGCCGGCGGCGCACTTCCATCGGTTCCTTTTCCACGTCAAACCCACACACATTCAGCGTGCCGGAGGTTGGCGAGATGAGNCCCACGAGCATCTTGATGGTGGTCGTCTTGCCCGCGGCNTTNGGGCCGAGCACCACGTAGAATTCGCCGGCGTCCACTTTCAGGCTCAGGTCNTCNACGGCGCGCAGGTCGCCGAATTCNTTCACAAGATTGCGNAGGTCAATCATGGNGATCAGCGGTTCCGCTTAAGTTTTCGGTAATAGTTGTCATTCAAAAAAACAATTTGGCCCGGCGGCATGGGCAGCTTAGTGGCATCACGGACNGTTTGGCTTAACAGCTTGGGCAACTCCACTCGCAGCAGCTCGCCAAGCGGNCTCACATANACCTTGACCGGCATGTCATCNACTACCGGCAGNTNGATNNGGTACACCTTCACGCGCTTGGGCACGTTGGGCAACAGGTNATGATNCGCCTTTTGCGGCATGGGAAATTTGAAGTCCAACTTCTTGCCNCGCTGTTCCTTGGGGATCACGGCATTCACGCTGAAGGACATCACCTTGGCCAGCGCCGAGGGCGTGCCTGCCAGCTCCAAACCTGCTTGCGTAATCTTTTGCGGCTTGCGCAGGTCCTGATAGGGAATGTCGACGGAATTACCGTCGGTTCCGCCCAGGCTCACGGTGAGGAATTTGTTGGTGGCTCGAGCGTCAAACGTCACCTCCAGCCGCCGGTCGGTCAAGTTGCGACGCAGGGTGAACTGCAGCTCAGACCATGCTCGCTCGGGCAACGGCCCGAAGCTCAGGTGCATGGTAAAGTTCAGGTCATCCTTGGGTTCCTCGGCAAAGAGCCGGCCCAGTTCAATATCCAACGAATAATCCTGCACCTTGCTCACCATGCCTTCCACGTCCGGGCCTTGGATGGTGTCGTCAATGGTCACCGANGGCGCCCAGCGAAACCACCCNAGCGGNCGGGCGCGGGTGCCGTCNTCGGCCACGATGGACATGTCCGCCTCGTCCTGGGCGTTGAGGATTTTATCCCANACAATCTGGATATCTACTGCCTCACCCAAGGCGATTTGGCCATACTCCACCTGCCACAGGCGCCAGCCCATGAAGACCCAAAAACAGGCAATCAATGCGAAAATGAATCGCTGCATATCGGAACGGGCGGGAGCTTACCCCTAGCGCGGTGGAATTTTCAACTCCTGACCGATCTGCAGCCGGGCCGGGTTCAACCCCGGATTGGCCGCCAGCAGCTGGGAAAGGGAAATGCGGTGCTGCCGTGCGATGCTATAAGGATTGTCACCCCGCTTTACCTTGTGCTTGCGCAGGGCGGAAACCGTTGGCGGCGTGGGGGCGTTGGGCGATCGATTTTGCGGCGGCAACACCACCGCCTGTTGATTGGTCGCCCCCCGGCCGAACTGTGGGTTGGGCTCAATGCCGCGCGATTGCAGCTGATGCTTGAGTGCCTCGTTCTCGGCGGCAAACTCGTTCACCTTCGCGCGCAGGCGCTGGATGGACAGGCTCGGGGCGTCCGGCGTGCCGTGGATCTCGGCGGCCAAGTCACGCCGCGCGGCATCAATGTGGCCGCGCACCTCGTTCCGGTTAACCGCATCCGGCTTGAGGGCGAGGTAGCGTTCCATGTGATATACCGCCGCGGCCGGGTTGGGTTGATGGGAAAGATAAATGACCCCCAGCTCGTAATGGGCCAGCGAGGAACGGGGATTGGCCTCAAGCGATTTGTGGAAGGAACGTTCCGCCCCTTTCCAATCGCGCTGCTGCACAAGCCGCCGGCCGGCGAGGTAATGCGGCTCTTTATCCTCCTGAGAAGTGTCTGCAGTGGGATGGCAGCCGGCCCACAATAGGCACAACAACATCACGCTCAAGAGTCCAAAGCACCTCCCCGGCAACTTCATTGGCGAAAAATACGTCAATTCCTTACGCCGTGGCAATGGAGGGTTATCAACCGTCTTCCGGCTCATCAGCGGCAAAGGGATTGTCCCCGCGGCCTACAGTTTCGTCCGTTTCCTCCTCTTCCCCGGCTCCTTCGCCAAAGGGATCGGCCGCAGTGTCTTCCGACTTAGGCAACTGAAACACGGCAAGAAACGCGTACCCGCCACTGAGCAGCAGGCAAAGGGGAAGCACCGCCAGCAAACCCATGAGTGGCAGGCCGATGGCGTAGCACAGCAGACCCATCGTCAGCAGCACAATGCCGGGCAACGTGGCCGCGGTGGCTGTGCGCCACACCGGGCCCAGAGCGGATTCGCGGTTCAGATAGGATGCCACCGCCTTCATCGGCCACGCCGCCAGTCCGCCAAAAAGCAGCGCGCCCAACAGCAATAGCAGCCCGCCGCCGGCTCCCACCGCCAGCAGGATGAACGGCCGCCGTGAGCCCCACCACGGCACGGCGGTGGCGCGATCCAACTCCACCGTGCCGGGGGCGTACTCGAAGGCCTGTTCGCCGAATACCCAGCGTAGGGTCCAGTCTTCCCGGGTCAGCTCCACCTGCACATCACCAGTCAGGCCGGTTTCCAAGTCATGCTGGGGATCCACCCGCAGGACAAAGTAGGAATTGCCGACGGTGACGAGCTGCCCGTCCGCAGGCCAAATGAGGCGGCCGGCGTTCAGGCCGGTTTGTTCCGGAAAATGTTGATGGACGAAGCGGTCGATTACCGGCGCCCAATGCTGCGCAGCGAGCAGCAGCAGGGTGCCGCCCAGGGCCAGCGCGGTAATGAACTGCCATTTGAGCAGGCGGCCCCAGCCGGTAACGGCAAAGCTCGCCACGCCGTCGGGGGTAAAGGGAAAACCCGCCGGTTCAACGGCGGGCTCATTCGCTTCTTCCGGAATGGGCGCGCCTTCCTCCCGGGGGGCATCGGGCTGGGGCGTGTCCGGATTCATGGCGGCATTCAGTTGGTGGAGGCTTCCTCCTTGGGCGGCATGAGAATCACCGGGAAGGGATAACGCAGCTTGAGCACGTCATCCACAATCACCTCGATGTGATATACGCCGGCCTCGGTGAATTCCACGTTGCCGAAGAGGTGTACATTACTGCGGCTGACTTCGGGGCGCTCGAGCTCAAATTTCATTTTGTTTTCGCGCACAACAGTGGATTGGTCCGGGGCCATGAGTTTCACGTGTTCCGTGAAGCTACCCACGCCGGCGCACCAGCGGTTGAAGCACACGAGCTTGAAGGCGGTGACCGGCAGCTGCGGCACCACGAGCTGGCCAAGGATGCCAAAGAGCATGGGGTTGCCATTGGCTTCCTGTCGAATTTCCTCGCAAAGCAGCGAGCATTGGAGGTCAGGGAGAATGCGGGTGTCTGTCATGTTAATTTTCCTGGAGAGTAGCGGGATCCATACCGGTGGCCATTGCGGCGGCGCGCGCGGTGTTGGCCATGAGCATGGCAATGGTCATGGGGCCCACGCCGCCGGGATTGGGGGTGATGCGGCCAGCTACCGGTTGCACTCCGGCAAAGTCCACATCGCCGACCAGCCGGCTGCCGTTCTTGGCGGCGGGATCGGCAATGCGGTTCACGCCCACATCAATCACCACGGCACCGGGCTTTACCATGTCTGCCTTCACAAACTCGGGGACGCCCATGGCGGCGATGAGGATGTCCGACCGGCGACAGTGCGCGGCGATGTCCGAACTGCGCGAGTGGCACAGGGTGACGGTGGCATTGGCGTGCTCGGCTTTTTGGCAAAGGATGGCGGCCATCGGTTTGCCGACAATGTTGCCCCGGCCGAGGATGACCACTTCCGCGCCGCTGGTTTCTAAGCCGCTGCGGATCAGCAGCTGATGCACGCCGGCGGGGGTACACGGCACAAAGCCGCCACCATCGCCCAGCAGCAGTTTGCCGACGTTGAGCGGGTGAAAGCCGTCCACGTCTTTATTGGGCGAAACGGCGGCGAAGATGGCGGCCTCGTTGATCTGCGGCGGCAACGGCGCCTGCACGAGGATGCCGTGCGCGGCGGGGTCGGCATTGAGCGCGGCGATGAGCTTGAGCAGCTCGCGCTCGGGAGTGTCTTCCGGGAGCACTTCGGTGCGGCTCTCAATGCCGAGGCGGGCGCAGGTTTTCTCCTTCATGCCCACGTATACGCGCGAGGCGGGGTCTTCCCCGACCCTTACAAAAACGAGGCCCGGCGGCGTGCCCCGCTCGCGCAGGGCCTCGATTTGCCGCCGGGTTTCCTCGTTGATCTGATCGGCGATGGCTCGGCCATCGATCAGGTTGTCGGAAGCCACAATGCTTTGCTGAGTTAGTTGGTGGGGGCTTCTTTCTCTTCCTTCGGCTCACCCTCGGGTTGCGGCTCGGGTTTTTCGTCCGGCTGCGTTTCTTCCGGTTGAGCTTCCGGCTTCGCCTCAGGGGCCGGTTCGGGTTGTCCCTCGGGCTTGGCCTCCGGTTGGGGAGTCTCCGCTTCCGGCTTGGCGGCAACGGGCTCGGTGGGTTTCACCGGACGTGCCTTGGCCTCGGCGATCTCCTCGAGCACGGCCTTGTTCACTTCGCCTTTGATGGTGACGATCTTGAGCACGGGGGTTTTCTTGTTGCGTGCGTCCATGGCTTCCTCGCCGGTGACGAGCACCTTGGAGCCTTCGTACCAGTTGAGCTTCAATACCGGGTGATTGAGTACGAGGTAGTTGATCACTTTGCCAGTTTCCACGTGCTTGAGCACGTAGGCGGAGGGCGCTTGCGGAGCGAGCAGGTTTTTCTTGAGGACGCCTTCGCGGGTAACAATGCGCAGGGTCTTGGGGGTTTCACCGGGCTTCTCGGTGGAAGCCGGTGGCAGGTTCGGGTTGGTCTCGGTCACCTGCGGCTTCTCCGGTTGCTCGGCGGGCTTGACGGTTTCGGTGGGGTTGGTGCCTTCACCGGGTTTCACCGTTTCCTCCGGTTTCGCGGGCTGAGCCACTTCGGCAGGTTTGCCGGGTTCCTCGGCCGGCTTGACGGGCTCGGCGGGTTTCACAGTTTCCACAGTCTCCGCGGGCTTGACCGGTTCAGCGGGCTTCGCCGCTTCGGTGGGCTTCACGCCTTCACCGGCGCCGGGATTGCGCTGGATGGGCACACCGCCTTCGCTGGTGCCGTTGGGTTTGGTGAGTTCAGTGATGGGCACTTTCACCACGGCATCAGCTGGCTGAGCACCGGGTTGGGCGGGTGGCAGGGGCAACACGCCGGGCGTGGTGGCGCCGCCGGGAGCGGGTGCCGTGCCGTCGGGCTTCGGTTGCACGCCCGCCTGCGGTTGGGGGATGGCGACCACGCCGTTGTTCAGCGGCGCGGGGGTGACAAATTGCGCGGCCACAAACACGGAGGCATTTTGCGGGGCAAAGATCTCGACCCATTTGCCCTTCTTTTTGCCGGACACGCGCACGGCAGTGTCCTGCAATAGCTTGCAGACAATCGGGAAATTTTCGCCGGCATTGCTGCGAACGTTGAGCAGGTTGGCTTGCACGGTGGCAAACTGCTGGGTGATCTGCAGGCCGTTGGCGTCCACTATGGTTTTGTTAAACGTGGGGCTGAGGAATTGGCCGTGCACATACACACCGGCGTCTTCGGGCATTTGCACGCGGTACCATTTGCGCGGTTCACCGGCCTTGGGCGCGGCGATGGTAATTTCCTCGATGATGTTGACCACTTCATTTTTATGAAACTGGAACACCAGCGAGCTAAAGATGGTGGCGCGGCCGCGGGCGCTGACTCGCGTGCCGTTGATGGTCCCACCGCCGATGAATTGTGGCTGGCGTGGATGCTTCAGGTTGGGTTCATTCGGCTGGGCTGCCGGCGCCGCGGGCACGTTCGGCGCGGGTTGCACCACGGTCGGCGGCTTGGGCACGAGTGAACCGGGTGTGGCGGGAGCGGGTGCCGGGGTGGCCGGAACGGCGGGCACTTCCACGATCGGCTTGACCGGGGAGATCGGCTGGGGCGCCGGGGTGCCGGGTGTAGCCGGTGCGGGGGCACCCGGCTGCGTGGTGGGAGCCGGAGGTGCCGGTGTAGCGGGTGCGGTGGGGGGCAGAGGCTTCACATCTGCCGGGGTGGGGAAAGCTTCAGCGGGGGCCACGGGAGTGGCGGGCGTCACCGGCGGCTTGGTGTCTGCCGGAGCCGGTGCTGCAGGCGTGTTATCTGCCGGGGCCGCCGGGGCCGGTGCGGGCTTGGTATCCGCGGGGGCTGGCTGGGTATCCGCCGGGGCAGGCGTGGGGGGTTCGGGTTTGCGTTCGGGTGGTTGGCCCGGGGTTTCCTGCGCGGTGAGCAGGGCACCGGCGGTCAGCACCATCGCGGGGACGAGTATGCGGGTGGTTTTCATTGTTTCCTCAGCAGTGTTTGTATTTCTGTTTCTGTCAGTGTTCGCCATTTTCCGACGGGCAATTCGCCCAGCTTGACGGCTCCTATTTCCACCCGGATCAGTCGGGTGACTTCCATTTCCTGTGTCGCAAACATGCGGCGTATTTCGCGGTTCTTGCCCTCGGTCAGTTCCAGCCGCACCCAGCTGCGGGTGCGATTGGTTTCCAGCAACTCGGCGTGGGCGGCCCGCAGCAATTCACCGCGGTGTTCCACGCCGGTGGTCAGCTGCCGCAGCACCCGTCTGGGCACTTTGGCTGCCACCTCCACCTCGTAGACCTTGGGCACGCCATACCGCGGATGCGTGATCCGCAGTGCAAACGCGCCGTCGTTCGTGGCAAAGATCAAACCCTCGCTGTCACGGTCCAATCGCCCGACAGGTTTTAAGTCCCAGTCCGCCGGCAACAGGTGGGTCAAGATCCGCCTGTTGCGTTCGTCTTTCCGGGTACACAACACCCCCTTGGGCTTATGCACCGCTACATAGCGGTGACTTTTCGGCTGAATTACACGGCCCTCCACGGCCACCGTATCCTTCACGGGATCCACCTGGGTTCCCAACACGGTGACCACTTGGCCGTTCACCTCCACTCGCCCGTCCCGGATGATTGCCTCGCTGGCTCGCCGCGAAGCGATCCCGGCCTGGGCCAGAAATTTTTGCAGGCGTACCATCAACACAAACAGTCCGGGCACGGAACAAGTGTTCGGTGTCCAACCGGAAACAGAGAAAGTCAGCGGGCGAAGCCCCGTGCCATCGAAGCTATTTTTTGCCGGGCGCGGCTATTCCGCAGCCTTCGTCTTGCGAAGGCCCGTCACGCGATCCCCTTCCTTCCACTGGTTGCGCTCCTTGAGCACCGCCACTCGCTCGTACCGTTTCAGTACGTTGCGCTTGGCACCCAGCTTCGATGAAGTGCGTAAACTGCGATGTCGTGACATAGTCTGTTCCTCGTCACCCCGCCGTACCAAATCCAATGAGCTTTCCTCTCAAGAGGGGCACACCTTCCTTGGCACGGGCGAGGCCAACTTTTTAGTTGATGGCTCGCGCCAACGGCAAAAGTTAGTTACTAACACTGCTAACACCTGTTAACAACCGTTTTTTTGATTTTTTTTGTTATCGGCGCCCCGGCCTCGTACGGCGTTGATTTTTCGACTCATTTCCACTAGCGTAAGCGCCCTGCTGTCATGGGAACACTCCTCATCGCGCTGGCCGCCGGCCTCGGCTTCATCATTGCCTACCACACCTACGGGCGCTGGCTCGGCAGCAAAATATTCCGCCTCTCCGCCAAAGCCGTCTGCCCTTCCGAACGCCTCAACGACGGCGTCGACTACGTCCCCACCAGCAAATCCATCGTCTTCGGCCACCACTTCACCTCCATCGCCGGCACCGGCCCAATCGTCGGGCCGGCCATCGCCGTGATGTGGGGCTGGTTGCCCGCGTTGCTTTGGGTAGTGTTTGGGTCTATTTTTATAGGTGCCGTGCACGACTTCGGCGCCATGGTGGTCAGCCTGCGCAATAACGGTCAAACCGTTGGCGACATTGCCGGGCGCGTGCTCAACAAGCGCGTGCGATTGCTTTTCCTGCTCATCCTGTTCATGGCGCTCACTGTGGTGTTGGCCATCTTTGGCCTCGTCATTGCCTCAGTGTTTCGCATGTACCCGGCCGCCATCTTCCCGTGCCTCATCCAGATTCCCATTGCCATTGCCATTGGGGTCACCCTGCATCGCAAGGGGGTAGGATTGCTCGTGCCGTCGCTGGCGGCCTTGGGGGTGATGTATTTCACGGTCATCTATGGCAATGAAGGCGTGCTGGGTGATATTAACTCCGCCATGGCCGGCTGGCCGCTGATTGCGTGGGTGGGTGTGTTGCTGGCGTATTCGTACATTGCCTCGGTGCTGCCGGTGTGGACGCTGCTGCAGCCGCGGGATTATATCAACTCACTGCAGCTCATCTCCGCGCTCGCACTGATTGTGCTGGGGTTGGTGGCCGCAGCCGTGTCACGGGGCCCCGCCCCGGTGGCGGGGGGCGAGGCGCAGGCGCTGGAGATGGTTGCGCCGATTGTGGACTTTGATCCTGCGCATGCGCCGCTCATTTTTCCATTTCTATTTATCACTATCGCGTGCGGGGCCATCAGCGGGTTTCATTGCCTCGTCAGTTCCGGCACCTCCAGCAAGCAAATCAAAAATGAAAAGGACGCGCGGTTTGTCGGCTACGGTTCGATGCTCACCGAGGGCTTCCTCGCCACGCTGGTCATCCTTGCCTGCTGCGCTGGTTTGGGCATGGGAGCCAAGCTGAGTTTTCCCAAGGAAGCGGACAAGCCGGCCACAGTGATGCTGCCCGATGGTAAAACCGCCGAGATCACCCGGGAGGCTGACGGCACAGTGGTGTTGCCGCCGGAATACGCCGGACAGGGCATGCACCTTACGGCAACCAACACCGCCGTGGTGTTAACCGGCCAAACGGCATGGAACACGCGCTATCAATCCTGGAAGACATCCAAGAGCCTCGGCGCCAAGGTGGGCGCGTTTGTTGATGGCGCAGCCAATTTTCTCAAGTCACTCGGCCTGAGCGCCGGCGTGGCCGTGGCGCTCATGGGAGTACTCGTTGCGTCCTTTGCCGCCACCACTCTGGATACGGCCTGCCGCCTGCAGCGATATGTGATTCAGGAACTCGCTAACACGATTGGCGGAGGAGACGCCAGCAAACCCACGACCGGTCCTTGGGCTGTGTTGGCTTCCAAGCACGGGGCCACCATTGTCGCTGTGGTCACGGCTGCCGCCATGGCTTCGCTCAATGGCACGCCCAAACCGTGGTCCGTGGACAACGCGGGTACTGGCGGCCTAATTCTCTGGCCGCTATTTGGCGCCACTAACCAGTTGCTCGGCGGCCTCGCCTTTATGGTTATCACCTTCTGGATGTGGCGGCGTAAATTGCCAGTTTGGTTCATGGTGGTGCCAATGATTTTCATGCTGATTTTACCCGCGTGGGCGTTGCTGTACCAAATCTTTGTGCAGGCGGTCGGCTCGGAAACAAGCTGGTGGGCGGACAAAAACTGGCTCCTCATCTTCATCGGACTCTCGGCATTGGCGCTGGAAACCTGGATGATCGTTGAGGCAATTAAGGCCTGGCCCAAGGCCAAGGGGGTGCTTGAGGAGAATGCTTTGGACCAAATCGATACCGGCGACTTGAGTGCTGAGAGCAAGGCATGAGTGAGCTCGCGTCTCCAGATTCCGGTCAACAGTCTATCGGCATCTTTGGCGGTACGTTTGATCCTGTTCACAATGGGCACGTGATGGTGGCGCGGGCTGCGTTGGAAGAACTCGCACTGGACCGTTTGTTGATTGTGCCGGCCGCCCAGTCGCCTTTTAAGCCTGGGGAAACTTCAGCCCCGGCGGCGGCGCGGGTGGAAATGTTGCGGCTGGCGTTTGGCGGTCTGCCGGGGTGTGAATTGGATTTGCAGGAAGTGGAGCGCGAAGGGGTTTCGTATAGCATCGACACGGTACTCGCGGTGGCGAAGCGCTTCCCGGAAGCCCAGTTGT
>PBFV01000051.1 GCA_002718935.1 Verrucomicrobiales bacterium | reverse complement strand
TGTGGTACTTCGAAAAACTGTATCCGATGATCGCAACGGTGGGCGCACTTAGCCGGATGCAAGAAGCTCAAGAATCCTAATCCACGTATCACCGTGCTTGAGTGTCTTACGCTCGGTCCAAGGCTCGGCCCATTCGATTCCGTCACGCTTGGTGTGACCCAGCAGCAGGCGGCCGCCCGGATTCAACAACCTCGGCAACGCTTCCTCATCCAATAACCGCTGCGCCCAGCTTTCGGAGCGTTGACCGGGCGCAGTCTTGTCGCCGTACGGCGGATCGGCGCAGATGAAATCAAACTGCCGGCCCGACTCGGCCAACTGCTTCACCGCCTGCAATGCGCACTGCACGCGCACCTCGATGGGAATTTTCAATGGTTGCGCATTGCGCCGAATGAATCCTGCGTGCTTCGAGCTTTTCTCCACCGCCATTGCGGAGGCGGACCCACGACTGAGGCATTCGAGACACAACGCGCCGCTGCCGGCGAAGAGTTCGAGGACGAAGGTTCCTTCAACCCAAGGGCCGAGACTGTTGAAAATAGCCTGCCGCACTTTGTCCGGCGTGGGCCGCACGCCCTGCCCGGGCGGCACGTTGATCCGCTGATTCACCCATTGCCCGCCGGTGACGCGCATGGGCTAGGGCTGACGATCGGGGTTGGTGAGCAGCTCGCGTAGTTTGCGGTTTTCTCTTTGCAACTGCTCAATGAGCAAACGTTGCTGGGCCAATTGCGGAAGAACAACGGCTGAGCTGCCGTTGGCTGCGGGCTGAGTCTTGAGCGTGGCATTTTCCTGCTCGAGGCGGGTTAGCTGCGCACGGACGTCAATAAGGGTTTGCTCGAGCGTTTTACGAGCGGCCACCTCCTTGGCGTACTCGGTAGGGTCGGCCGATTTCGGGCGGGCGGCTATGGCAGCTCGAAGTTTCTCACGCATCTCCTCTTCCTTACGGAGATTTTCCAAATTGCGCCGGTCAAACATAGCGCGTTGCTGGGCCAGCAATTCCTCGTATCCATCCTTGGTGAGCTTACGATCAGCCGGCTTGGGCAGATCCGGCACTTGAGGGGTGCCCACGATGGACGGCTTGGCGGGGACGCCGGTTGCCCCGGGAAGTTTTGGTTGCTTCAGATATACCTCCACTGAAATCCCGTTAGCCAACAGCAGGGGACGGAGCTGAGCGTCGAGCTTGCCGAGCATATTGCGGGCTTGGATGGGATGAAAAGTGGGATCGGTCTCACGCACTTTCACGAAACACGTACGGGCGCGCAGGAAGCGCTGCATGGCTTCATCGGTGCGCCCGTGTTTTTGTAGCGACAGGCCAACCTGATAATTGTCGCAGCCCTCGAAGTACAATTCCTGAATCAGCTGTGGCTTGGAAACTGGCTCAGCCATCGCGCCCAGCGACAACACAAGCGTACACACCAGAGAAATCCCCCATCTCCTCATGCCATTTGTCTATCAAAAAACATCCAAAATATCAAGCGCAACCGCTTCGTGCGGGCATGGGGTGGCGTTGACACCTTTTGGCGGGATTGCTAATTTGCGGCGCAATACGACATGAGTGCGAGCCTCGGAGAACAGGTGCTGGTGCTGAACCGCTTGTGGCAGGCGGTCAACGTCTGTTCTGTCCGGCGCGCGCTGAGCCTACTCTTCACCGGTCACGCCCAAGTGGTTTACAACGACAACGCCGGCGGCTTTCACACCTTTAGCTTCGGTGAATGGGCGGATTTTTCGCAGATGGAGCCGGCCGATGACTCGATTGCCACCGTATCCTTCCGGTTGCGTGTGCCGCGGGTGATTTTACTGATGGGCTATGATCGATTCCCCAAGCAGGAGGTGAAATTCACGCGCCACAACATTTTTGAGCGCGACAAAAACACCTGCCAGTATTGCGGGAAACGTTTTGACCGGCGCGATCTAAACCTTGATCACGTCGTGCCACGCGACCGCGGCGGCCCCACCACCTGGGACAACATCGTCTGTTCCTGCATCCCCTGCAACACCCGCAAGGGCAACCGCACCCCGCGCGAGGCCAACCTGCGCCTCATCAAGGAACCCCGCAAACCTCGCTGGCGGCCGTTCATTCAGGTGAGCTTCGGGGTGAAGACGCACGAAAGCTGGAAGCACTTCATCGACGTGGCCTACTGGAACGTGGAGCTGGGCGAAGACCANCGCTAGGCTTCATCGCGCGAAGCCGTTGCAGCTTCNTCGATCATCCGCCAAAAATCCGGATTCTCCGCCAGCGCATCATCCTCATCCTTTGTCATCTGCGCATTGCGAAAGAAGAAATCCTTCAACGTATTGCGCGAGAANATGCGGTGCACCACCACCCCCAGTTCATGNCACTCAAAGTAAACCCGATAACTGCCCACGCGATAGCGGTGCAGGCTCTTCACCCCGTGCTCCAGCCGCCCGTAATAGCCGCTGGCCCGCACCTCGTCGGGCAGCCCACGAAATTCCCCGAGGATCTNCAGCTGCAAATCCTTCGGCATGGCCGCCAGCTCCGCCGCGCTGGTTGGATTAAAGATGATTTGAAAATATTTATGACCCATGCCTGCCGCTCCTTGTCGCAATGGTAGCCCGTAGGGGAATCGAACCCCTCTCTCAGCCTTGAGAGGGCTGCGTCCTAGCCGATAGACGAACGGGCCACGCGAGCNGTCAGGCTATCAGCCGCCCTCGAATTGTCAACCCGCGACCGCTCAGTCCATAAAGGCTTCCTCTTCATCGCGGCTCACCGTNTCAATGAAGTCCACGAAATCATCCGCCGGTTCGGCNACAAATTCCCAATCCCGCNCACGCCAGGCAAACCGCANTGTATGCGCATGCAACGCCTGATTTTTGAGAATCAACCGGCGATGATCCTCGGCGGTCAATTCGCCCTTGGCTAGCTTCAGGTACAGTAAAGCGTCTTCCCCATACAACTTGTCTCCCACGATGGGATGCCCGAGGTGCTGCAGATGAATGCGAATCTGATGCTTGCGGCCCGTCACGGGTGCCACACGAAGCCAACTGAATTTTCCTTCAGCCCGTTCAAAGCGCCATTGCGTCCAGTAACGCGTTTGCGAAGGGTGCCCGTCGGCGCGCACGCAATCTTTCACCGCCACCTCGCTGGCCTCATCCTTGCCGAGCGGAGCATCGATCTCATCTTCATCAGCGGCCACGTGACCGTGTACGATGGCCCAATATTGTTTTTCCACTTCGCGGCTTTCCCAGAGCTGCCGCAGCTCGCGCGCGGCATCATCGGTCTTGCCCACGCAAACCACCCCGCTAGTCTCACGATCCAGCCGGTTGATTAAATGCACCGGAACCTCCGCTCCCCGATACAGCCGCAATCGCCCGGCCAAGCTNGAGCGCTCATCGCCCTTGGTGGGATGACACACCAAGCCAGCCGGCTTGTTGATCACCAACAAATCAGCGTCTTCGTGNAGAATTTCAAACAGATCACTTGCCATTGAACGTCGCGGCCAATGGCTTACCATTCGNCAGCCGCATGCAAAAGCCCGAACCNATCCTGCGCCCANTCAANGCANCCGATNCCGTNACCGTGCAGACGCTGGTTTNTGGCATNCTCCGCAGTTACGGGTTGGAGCCGGATCCCGCGGACACCGATGCGGATCTTGCTGACCCCGCGACATTTTACCGCTCAGGTTGGTTTCGGGTCTTGGAATTGAACAACACCATCATTGGTACGGTGGGGCTTCTGCCGATGGAGGGTAACGTATGGGAGTTGCGCAAAATGTATCTTGCCTCTAACCACCGCGGTAACGGATTGGGTCGCCAAATGCTGGCGGCAGCCTTGGTGGAGGCCCGCGCCCGAGGCGCATGCAAGATAGTGCTGGGCACAGCCACTGTTTTGAAGGAGGCCATTGGGCTTTATTGCAGTGAAGGATTCGTGCCTTCCACCGAAGCGCATCCTGCCGCGCGTTGCGATCAAACCTGGGAATTGATCCTCCACGAACGGGCAACCAACAACTAAACTGCNCGCATGCAGCTCGGCCTAATTTCGGATACGCACGGCACCGTTCCAAATGCCGTGCACGAGGCGTTGGCCGGAGTGGGCTGCATCCTGCACGCGGGCGACGTAGGCCACGAGGACGTGCTCACCGAGCTGGAAGCAATCGCACCCGTGCGCGCCGTGCTGGGCAACACGGATCACGGCCTCGCCTTGCCGGAAACGCGCGCGGAGGAATTTGCCGGGCACCGTTTTCTGCTGCACCACATTGTGGATGTCGAATTTCCTTCACGCACAGTGCGCGGACTATTGGCTGAGGAACAACCGGATTTTATCGTCTTTGGCCACACGCACATGCCGTTTGATGAAACCCTCGACGGCGTGCGGTACCTGAACCCCGGCTCGCCGAATTCCTCGCGTGGCGGCGCCCCGGCCACCGTGGCGATCGTGGAGCTCGAAGCCGGCCAGCCTGAGGTCCGCCACATCGCCTTGCCCTGATCACCCTCCCCATGCCACTGTGAATTTCGTGGCGTGACTTTCGGGCCCATTCACGGCAGGGTGACTGCGTCCCATGGCAAAGAAGAAATCCAGCAAAGCAACCGCGCGTAGTGGGCGGTTTGCCACCGGGGCCGATGCCGCGGCCAACGCGTTTACCAACTCGGTGAAGTTTGACACGCGCCTGGCCCATCACGACATCGCCGGCTCCATTGCCCACGCGCGCATGCTGCATCACGTGGGGTTGCTAAAGAAAAAGGAGACGGAAAACATTGTTACCGGGCTGGAAGCCATTGGNGCGGAGATTGCCGAGGGACGATTTGAATGGCGTGCAGAGCTGGAGGATGTGCACATGAACATCGAGGCCGCCCTCACCGCGCGCGTGCCCGCCGGCGCCAAACTGCACACCGGCCGTTCGCGCAACGATCAGGTGGCGCTGGACACGCGCATGTGGTTGCGTGAGGAAATCTGCGATCTGGCCAACGAGATCCACGACCTGCAGCTGGCCTTGGTGGAGCTTGGCGAGGCCAATGTGGACGTCCACATTCCCGGCTACACACACCTACAACGCGCCCAACCGGTGCAGCTGGCGCATCATTTATTGGCGTACGTAGAGATGTTCGAGCGGGATTACGAGCGGCTGCTCGATTGTCTTGTGCGCGTCAATGTCTGCCCGCTGGGCAACGGTGCGATTGCCGGCACCACGNTGCCGCTGGATCGTGAGCACGTGGCGGTGGCGCTGGGTTTTGTCGATGCAAATGAAGAACCGATGCTCACCATGAATTCCATGGATGGCGTTTCGGATCGCGATTTTATCGTGGAATTTTGTAGCGTGGCCGCGATTCTGGCCATNCACCAATCACGCCTTTGCGAAGATCTCGTGCTGTGGAGCAGCGCGGAGTTCGGCTTCGTTGAGATCGGCGACGCCTACACCACCGGCTCCTCGCTCATGCCNCAAAAGAAAAATCCTGACCTCTGCGAGCTGGCCCGCGGCAAGACTGGCCGGGTGGTNGGNAACCTCGTTTCNCTTCTCACAACCCTCAANGGACTNCCGCTCACTTACAACAGNGATTTGCAGGANGACAAGGANCGGCTTTTCGATACCGTGGACACCGTGCGGGCCACTGTCACCATCCTNGCCGCCATGCTGCGCGATACCGCGGTGANCGACGACGCCTGCGCCNCAGCCGTGGATGACCCAAACCTACTGGCCACCGATCTCGTGGATTGGCTNGTGCTACAGGGCATGCCCTTCCGCAAGGCACACCATGTGATCGGCAAGCTCGTGGCCTTGGCCGAGCAAAAGGGCAAGCGGCTCGATGAGCTTACCCCCGCGCAATTAAAAAAGGTGGACGCCAAGCTCACCAAGGACGCCCTGAAGGTGTTCGACCTGAAAACCGCCATGGAGCGGCGCACCGTGACCGGCGCGCCCAATCCCGATCAAGTTCGCGAGCGGCTGGATTACTGGACGCATTTCCTGCGGCATTAACCCGCCATGACGGCCACGGACGAACTGCTCGGGCCCATTTTGCGGGATGTATCGCGCGCCTTTTACCTCACCCTGCGTGTGTTGCCCGCCGCCGTGCGACCACAGATTGGCCTGGCCTACCTGCTGGCCCGCATCGCCGATACCATTGCCGACACCACCGAGGTGCCGGCCGAGAAGCGCCGCAAAAAGCTCCGCCAATTCCGTGAACGCATCCGTGATGAAGGCGCGCCGCCCGTGGATTTTTCAACCATCCTCCGCGCACTGGATCACGAAGGCGAGCAACGCCTGCTTCAGCACAGTGCCGAGGCCATCGCCCTGCTGGACACCACCAAGGCGGCGGATCGCGGGCAAATTCAGCTCGTGCTCGAGACCATTACGCGCGGACAAGAGCTGGACCTTGAGCGATTCGATGGCAAAACCCTCACCGCACTGCAGACGGCTGATGATCTGGACGATTACACTTATCGCGTGGCCGGTTGCGTGGGTGAATTTTGGACGCGCATCACCCGCCAACACTGCTTTCCGGATGAAGAACTGGACGAACTGCATCTTGTGCAAAACGCCATTCGCTTTGGCAAAGGCTTGCAGCTGGTAAACATCCTGCGTGATCTGCCAGCGGATCTTGCGGCCGGCCGTTGTTATCTGCCGGCCGTGGACCTCGCGATGGCGCATTTGGAACCGGCCGATTTGCGCGAACCGAAGAACTGGCTGCAGCTGGAGCCGGTGTTTCGGCCGTGGTTGGAGTTGGCCGAGGAACACCTCGCGGCCGGCGCCCATTACAACCAACAGATTCCACACGTGCACTACCGCCTGCGACTGGCCTGCGCTTGGCCGTTACTGATGGGCCGCCGCACGTTAGATCGTGTGCGCGAAAGCAATCCGCTCGAGCCCTCAGAACGCCGGAAAATCACTCGCGCCCAAGTGCGCGGCATTTTGTTTGGCACCGCTATGCGTGTGCCATTTCGGGGAGCGTGGCAACGATTGCTGGTTCGTGAATAACTCGCGCCGTGTGCGCTTGAATCTTGGCCGGGCATCCCATATAAATTGCTCCGAGGAGGTGGGCATGAATTCCCGTTATTTTTCTGTAGCACTATTATGTGCCGGCATGGGGCTGCCGGCAGTTCGTTTGAACTCGCAACCAATCGATTTGCGGCCGCGCACACCGCAATTGCCCGCGCCCGTGCAGCCGACGCCGCTGCCCGATCTGCAGCCCGCGCCCAACGCGCCGATCATTGACGCCGCCACGCAGGATCGCATCCTGCGCAGGCGCGCGCAGTATCACGAACGCCGTGCCGCCATGCAGCACGTCAAACGCCTGCGCAAGTTTACCTTGATCGATCCGCGC
The DNA here is from genome assembly GCA_002718935.1 of Verrucomicrobiales bacterium. GTDB lineage: Bacteria > Verrucomicrobiota > Verrucomicrobiia > Limisphaerales > UBA1100 > UBA1100. Next base: position 20,879 of record PBFV01000051.1, on the reverse strand, counting down.
GCTATCACCCGCGCCTATGACGCCAAGCGCCAAGCGCTCGCGCAGTTTGCCAAGCCGGACCAGCCACTGCCGCACAAGCTAGCCGCCGCCAAGAATAATGTGCTGGATGAAGTGAAAAACCTCGCACAGTCTGTGCGCCGCCGTTTTGAGGCAGAGGAACGCGCGCTGGCCACCGCTCTGCGCCAAATGCGCGAGGATGACCCGGGCTTCGCCGAAAAATCACTGCGCAATGCGGTGGCCGCCGCCGAGCAACGGCCGGCGGAACCGGTGAAGGACACCGAGAAATTGCCCATCCTTTCCAAGACTGTAGATCTCGGATACTTGGACCCCATCCGGCGCGGCAACCTGAAGCCGGCTTTGCCCGGAAAGATCACTTCCCCGGTAACCATTCCCGAAGGTCTGACGCCGGCGGAAAGAGACAATCCTGAATCCATTCAGGAAGCATTGCAGCTGCAGGCGCTGATGGATTTCAAAAAACAACGCGCGCTGCAAAAAGTGAAGGATGCCCAGGAACGGGCCGCGATCCAGGCACAATCAGCCACCAACTCACAGAAATCCGAGCAGCTCAAGGAGCTGGTGGAACTGTATATTTCCGAGCAGATCACTTACGAGGAATACTACCGCCGTCGTCGCTCCATCCTCGGCAAGCCGGCTACGGCGTTGAACCCGAAGTAAGCTCCAGTCGCTTTCGCCTTCACCTTCGCCCCGCGCTTTGGCATAACGCGCGCATGCATGATTTTCGATACGTGCGCGGCAAGCTGTATTGCGAGGGAGTTTCCGTNGAANNCCTCGCGAAAAAACACGGCACNCCGTTGTACGTNTACTCNTCCAAAACGCTCACNGACCACTTNACCAAGNTGAACGACGCACTNGCCCCTCTCGACCGGCTGGTNTGTTTTGCGATGAAGTCCAACTCCAACCTTGGCGTGATGCGNACGCTGGCGGATNTGGGCAGCGGCTTTGACACCGTGAGCGGCGGCGAAATCCAGCGCGTCATCGCCGCCGGAGGCAGCCCGCACAAATGCGTGTTTGCCGGTGTGGGCAAATCCGAAGAGGAGATNGCNTTNGCCCTGCGCAAGGGCATTTACTGTTTCAACGTGGAGAGCGAGCCGGAGCTGGAGCGCATCAATCGCATCGCCGGCAAGCTGAAAAAGAAGGCGCCCGTGGCCATCCGCGTAAACCCGAACGTGGACGCCAAGACGCACAAGAAAATCACCACCGGCACCTACGAAAACAAGTTTGGCATNGCGTTTGANAAAATCTTGGCCGTGTACGCGCGGGCGGCCAAGCTCAAACACATCCATTTGCGTGGCCTGCAAATGCACATCGGTTCGCAGCTCACGCAGGTGAAACCCTTTGCCGACGCCGTACGGAAAGTGGCGCCGCTGGCTGCCAAGCTAAAGGAAAATCACGGCATTGAGTTCCTCAGCATCGGCGGTGGACTGGGTATCATGTACGAAAACGCCCTCGCCAGCGGCGGCGCCGNCTGGTGGCAGCANCCGGATGCACAGGATATTTTAACTCCGCAAAAATANGCCGACACCCTCGTGCCGCTGCTGCAGCCGCTGGGGCTCAAGGTGCTGCTGGAGCCGGGCCGATTCATTTCCGGCAACGCCGGCATCCTCGTCACGCGCGTGGAATANGTGAAACGCACGGGCAAAAAATATTTCGCCATCGTGGACGCCGCCATGAACGACCTCATCCGGCCGGCATTTTACGAGAGCTATCACGAGATCATNCCCGTGAAGCAATCGCGNCGNCGCGCCCTNCCCACGGACGTGGTGGGTGGCATCTGCGAAACCGGTGACACCTTCTGCAAGGATCGCCNGATNCCNAAGGTGGAAGAGGGCGAGCTCGTGGCTATGCTCAGCGCCGGCGCTTACGGGTTCGTGATGGCCGGCACCTATAACACGCGGCCCATGCCCGCCGAGGTGCTGGTGAAAGGCCGGAAGGCAGCTGTCGTCCGNCAACGCCAAAAGGTGAAAGCCATNTGGGAAGATGAGTCCATCGCGCCGTGGCAGAAGTGATTTCGTTCACCAAAAAAGCCCCGGATCAATCCGGGGCTTTTCATTTTNTCGAGGGTGAAATTACTTTGCTGAAGCTGTCTTNGTCGNCTCACCTTTCGCCGCGGTCTTCAGCTTTTCGTAAGTGGACTTCAGCTCATTGATCCGCGCTTCCTCCTTGGCCAATTCATCGGCGAGCTTGGTGGCCTCGGCGGTCTTGGTCGCGGCGAGTTTGCCCTGCTCNGCGATNGTCGCCGTGAGCTGCTCCATGCGCGAGGTGTGATCCTTCTCCACATTCGCGTGCGCGGNGGTGGCCGTGGTCANCGCCGTTTTCATGGTGGCAACATTNGACTCAGCCGGTGCCTGCAATTCAGCGGCCTTTTTGGCCATCGCGGCCTGCGCGGCCGTCATTCCCTTTTTGGCATTCTCAACCATGGTAACAGCGGCGGTTGCAGCCTCGNTCATCTTGATGATGTTTGCGGTGGCAGCCGTTGCCGCCGTCTCGGCGTTCTTCGCCGCGGCATCAGCCGCCGTCACGGCCTTCGCCGTCTCGGTAATCTCTGCGTTGACCTGCGCCATCACAGCCGCTCCCGCAGTGGCTGCGGCAGTCAACTCCGTGGTCNTTGCCGCGGCGGCCGCCTGNGCGGCCTGGGCCGGCTTTTGCTTTTGCGNAATGACGTTNTCCAGAGCAGTCTTGGACGCGTTGGCCGCNGCACGNTGGGTAGTGGCANNACCGGCCTTGGTTTTGTGATCCGCAGTAGCCTTGGTCAAATTTNCGGTGNTGGCAGTGATGGCCGCCTGTGTGTCTGTAACAGCCTTGATAGCAGCCTTGTGAGCGGCATCCGCCTTGGCAACTTCAGCCTTCACGGCAGCNAGCGCCTTCTCGGCGTTGGCCTTGTTGACGGGTGCGGCGGCGGCAATGGCATCAGCCTTGGCAACAGCGGCGCGGGCGGTTTTTTGTTTGCCGGCGGAAAGGGCATCAAGAGTGGCTTTTGCCNTATCGGCGGCCTTGCGCTTGGCGGCGGCATCCGCCTTGAGCTTGGCATCCTTGGCGGCAGCCGTCTCTGCCGCCTGCGCNGCCATCTCGGCGGCAAGGAAGGCCATGAGGGNGGCCTTCACCTCGGCATTCACGCCGGCCAATGCCTTGTCCGCTGCGGCCTTGGCCACAGGTGCCGCAGCCGCGNCCTTGGACATTTCGGCGAGCTTGGCCTCGGCCGGTTTTTGCTTGGCAGNGANCAATCCATCGAGCGCNGTCTTGGNNGNGGCCTGCGCCTTTTGACGNGCGGCAAGGTCGGTCTTTTGCTTGGCCAAATCCGCCGTGTATTTGTCCATTGCCGCCTTGGCCGCNGCGGCGGCGGCTTCCGCCGTTTTGGCNGTCTTGTCGGCACTGGAAAAGATCGTGCTGGCCGTGGACACCTCGGCGTTGATGGCCGNGAGGGCCTTGTCGCTATTNGNTTTGGCAGCNGCACTTTGGGCCTTGGCTTTTTCAATCGCAGCAAGGATCGCCTGGATGGGCGCGCGCTTGGCGGCCGCCGCCTTGTCGTGGGCAGCCTTCATGGTNGTGGCCTTCGCNCGGGCGTCCTTGGCGTTGGNCACGGCCTTNGTGGCAGCAGCCTTGGCGGAATCCACNTTGGCCACNGCTGTCTTGTGGGCGGCTTCCGCNGCAGTCACGGCCTTCNCGGCCGCATNNATCTTGGGCTGTTCCTTGGCCACCTCTGCCTTGGCGGCAGCGAGNGCTTTCTCGGCGGCCGCTAAATTGGCTNTAGCCGTCTTGATGGCCTCAGCGCGCTGGGTCTTGACCNCATTGAGATCNGTTTTCTTGGCGTCCTCCAGAGCAGTCTTGGCACTGGCAACGGCTTCAGTAGCAGCCTTGGCNGCCGCTTCCACCTCGGCATGCGCCGCTTTCTTATCGCCGATNCTTTTCCGCGCGTTGTACCAGTCACTGTATACCTTACCGATTTCGAGTGACTTGGCTTCCTTTTGAGCAGCCGCCAATTCGTTGTTGGCGGTGGTGGATTTGGTACGCGCAGCGGGCGCGGNGGCGNTCCAGTCAGTAATCTGCTTGGTGAGGGCGGGCTTGCCTTTGGCCGCCGTGGCGGCATCGGTNGCGGCCTTNTTGGCGGCGGTGGATTTANTGGTCGCGGCCTTTTGCGCAGCGAGGGCCTTGTCCAGCGCGGCTTTGGCNGANTCGGTAGCTTTCTTTTTGNCCGCGTTTTCCGCATCGGCCTTGGCGGCTTTATCGGCGGCGGCAAANGCATCCGTCGCAGTTTTGAGACCGGCATTGGCGGCGGCTAGNGCCTTGTCAGCGGCGGCCTTCGCTGCAGTTGTGTCAGCNACGGCCTTGTCCATGGCGGCGACTTTGGNTTGCGCAGCCTTGGTTCCGTTAAGGTTGGCGGCAAGTGCATCAGCCGCGACCTTGGCGGCGGCTTGTTTCTNGGCCAAAACCTTGGCGGCNTCGGCAAATTTCTCGGCCATAGGGGCGGGGTTCAACGTGAGGCGCCGAATGAGCTTGGCGTCNGCGGCGTTCCAGACGAACACGTCCCCATTCCAGTCACTGCCGATGACGAGCTTNGCGTCATGGCTGGGGACNGCTTGCGCAGGGAGATCTCCGGGGAAGACNAANTCGCGGACCTTGTTACCATTGGCGTCCCAGAGAGTGGCACGGCGGTTNCGGCCGGCAGTAACAAAGTTGCCGGTCACTGCACGAGAGAGTGACATAGCTCCACCGCTATGCACGCTCCAGCTCTTGAGCTGGCTAGCCTGATCGATATTAAACATCTTGGCGCTACCGTCCATGCTGGCGCTGACGACAACATTCGTGCTGGCCCATTCAAAANCGACGACGCGGTTGCCATGGGCGGCAGAGTAGGCGCGGCCACCGGGTTCGGTTTCCCACACGTGAAGGCCACCATTACGATCACCGCTCGCAACATACTTGCCATCCGGGCTAAAGCGAACAGCGGTAACCCAATCGGTGTGTTTCTTAATTTTGTGGACAAGCTCTCCNGTCTCTGTGGAGAAAATACGTAGGAAACGGTCTGGACCACCGTGAGCAATGAAGCGTTGGTCAGGCGAAATGTCGCTGGCCAACACNGCGTCNAGATCGTCGCCCACCTGCAGAACCTGTTCACCCTTCGTGATGTCCCACACTGTAGAATGGCCGGCGTTGGCACCGCGACCACCGCCGATGATTAGCAATTTACCATTTCCAGAAAACTCCAGGCTGTGCGGGTAACCGGCGGGGTAGGGAATGATGCCAGCAATTTGCAAAGTGTCAGTATTGTAAAGGAGGACTTGGCGTTGCCCACCTATTGCGATGAGTGGGGACCACGGACTGACAGCCATAGCAGTGCTGACGCTTGTGCGGTCGGTACGCACATAGGGGTCAAGCGCAAGCACATCGTTGGGCATCGGCGGGGGGCCATCGGGACGTTTGCCCAGAGCATCGGGATCAATGGCGAGGTCGACTTTCGGCTTGTCAGACATCACCGCCTTGGAGCCGGCGTTGAGGAGCAAGCCTCCTGCAACCCATTTCTTAATAAGTTCAATCTCGCTATCAGGCAGTTTGTCCTTCGGCGGCATGGTGGGTTTCTCTAGGTGGGCCACCACCTTGTACAAGAGGCTCTCATCTGGGTCGCCACCGGCCAATACGGGGCCGTTTCCGCTGCCGAGCATGGTGGCCTCGTACGTGGAGAGGTCGAGGTCCGCACGCATCTTTTCCTGATTGTGACAGTTAAGGCACTTGTTGCGGAAGATAGGCAGGATATCATCCTCGAAGGTAACCTTGTCCGCGGCGGTCAAGGTCGCTGCGGCAAGCAGCATGGTGGTAATGGCAATGGTCTTAACGTTCCGTTTCATCGGTTAAACTCCCCCTGATTGTCCATGGGCGCAGCGGTGGCGCGCCCGGGTTAATGGTTAAAAATAAATTCCTTCGAATTCAGGATCGCCCAGAACATGTCGTTCAGGACATCCGCATCAGATCGGCCTTCCTCGCCCACGAACGCCATGAGCTTGGCTTTCTCCTTGGCGGACGGCTTGCGCGCCAGACAGCGCATGTATAATTCGTCAATCACCTGCGAAGGTGTTTTCTTGGCGGCCAACGCCTTGGTGACAACGCCGCCCTGGGTGCATTTGGCATTCACGGTGCTGCCATTGAGCAGGTGCAGGGCCTGACTGAGGTTGGGTTCCAAGGCCACCTCGCAACTGCAAACCGTGTCGCGCGTGGCGCGGCCAAAGGTGGTGAGGAAGAACGTGCTGGTGCGGCCGTCAACGATCTCTACCGCACTTGCGCCGTTGGGCAGGCCGCGGAATTTGTTTTGGGTCTCAGTAACCTGCGAGATGATGTCCAGCAACACCTCGGCGCGCACTCGGCGGATGCTGGCCTTGGCAAAATTAAGGGTGTCATCCTTGTTACTGTCGTTGCTCTGCACACTACGCTGGTAGGTGCGGGAGTTGGCGATGTCGCGGACGAGCTGTTTGAAGTCGTAACCGCTCTTTGAGAACCGCTTGCCGAGCTCATCCAGCAACTCGGGGTTGCTGGGCGGGTTGCTGATGCGCACGTCATCTACCGGCTCCACAATGCCCACGCCCATGAAGTGGCCCCACACGATGTTGGCAAGGTTCTTGGCAAAGAACGGGTTCTCGTCGCTGGCCAGCCATTTGGCGAGCACTTCGCGGCGGTCCTTGCCGGCGGTGTCCGGCGCGATCCCGCCGAGGAACTTCGGCGCCATATCGCGGTTGCCCACGGGATGCCGCACGCCGCCGCTGCCGCGGTTATAAATTATCTGCTCGCGGTTGTCCTCGCTTCCCTTACGACCGACCTGCGAGAAGAAGTTTGCGAAGCTGTAATAATCATCCATCGTCCAACGGTCGAAGGGATGATTATGGCATTGGGCGCACTGAATCCGCATGCCCATGAAAATCTGCGCGGTATTTTCCATCAACTTTAAGGCGTCCCGCTGAATCTGATAGTAGTTACCAGCAGGATTGCTGAAAGTACCGCCCTTAGAGCCGAGCAGCGACTGCACGATCTCGTTCATTGGCTTGTTTTGCTCGAATTGTGAGCGCAACCACTCGAAATAGAGGATGGCATTCTTGTATTGGAACTGGTTGTTGTTGGTGCGGATCTGGAGCAGTTCAGCCCATTTCATCACCCACATTTTTACGAACTCCGGCCGGCCGAGCAGTTCGTCGATGAGCTTGGCGCGTTTGTCCGGGCTTTTGTCTGCCACAAATTTCTCCACGGCGGCCGCGGTCGGCAGCTGCCCGATCACATCGAGGTACAAACGACGGATAAATGTATTGTCATCGCACAAGCCGCTGGGGGTGATGCGCACTTTCTTGTGCTTGTTGTACACCAAGGTGTCGATGTAGTTGGCGGCCGGCTCGTCGGGGAATTTGTAGTCCGGCAATTTCGGGATNGAGAGAATCTGNGTGCCCGTGGTGATNTGGTCNAANCGCGCCATNATNAACGCCTCACCCGGCTTGCCACTGGTGATNANGCCNTCCGGNCNNGCCTTNGCGGCGATGCTGTTGTTGGACAGATANACGGTCTCGCGAGTCACGTCGCGGTCGGTTCCNTCACTGTAAATGGCCCGCACGGTCAGTTGCTGCGCGCTGCCNTCGCCTTCCAGCACGGCTTGCTTNGGNTAAATNTGCANNTCCACCACCTTGGGNGTNNTGGCNGGGTCATTGGGNGCGCCATTGNCCAGCCACTCNACGAGCGTGTCGTAGAGCCAGCTCTTTTCCTCAAAGAGCTTGCCGCCGGTGTGGGTCACACGGCCCACGGCCTTTTCAANNAGCAGGGAATCATCCGGGCGCGCGGTGTTNATGCGGCGGCCNAATTCCTCGCGCGTNAGNCAGAAATAATCGCGNTGCGGATCAAAGCCNAANAGCGANAGGCGNAACTTGTCCTTGCCGCGGGTGCTGCCGTGGCAGCTGCCGGCGTTGCAACCGCCCTTGGTGAANACGGGCATCACGTCCAGNCTGAACACCACCGGGCGTTCCTTGGCTGAGTCCTTCACCTGCACCGGCACGGTGAGNGTGCGGCCGGCAAACTCAANCTTCAGCGTNGTGTTGCCGTCNCTCANGGGCAGCAATGTGCCGCCGTCGAGCTTGGCAAACTTNGNGTNGGCNAAGGTGTACTTGGCCTCGGCGGTCACGTCACGCGNGGTGCTGTCGGCAAACTTCGCCTGCACCACCAGCGACTGCTTGCCGCGCTTGGTGAAAATATTCGCGTCCTTCGGGTANACCTGCACGTCCACCANGTCTTTCGNGGCGGCCGCCNCCAGCATNGGCGCGGCCANGAGGGCGATAAGCATCCGTTTCATATTAAATCTAATCTCCTGTTAAANTTATTTCTTTTCTTCCGGCTCGGGGATGGGGGTCACTTCCGTGGCCACCGGNTTGCGCACCTTCGGCGGGGCCGGCGGCGGATCCACCCGCAGGCTGCCCCGNCCGCCAAAGGTCTGGGTCAGCTTGGTGTCGTTGTAATTCACNGTCAGGCGGCAAAAGAGCGTGCGGTGCAGGCCCACCTTCGCGCCGGTCTCGGCGGTGATGGGGAAGACCAGTTCCTTGCTGTCCTTGGTCATCTTCNCNGGCACNGTCTTGGTGCCNGCGGGCAGGCCCACCAGCTCCACGGTGGCTTCNCCGGGNAANTCCACCTTGTGCGTCAGGGCCACCTTCACCTCGGTGGGATAGCCCTGCGTGGTCTTGGCCAGCGGCATACTGCCGGTNACNAAATGGTCCTTAATNTCNANCGGTGTCAGCTGCGTGCTCACATAGGCNNTGCCGCCCTTCACGCTGCTGGTGCCCAGCATGGCGATCTGGTGGAGCTTAATCTCCGCGCTGCCATTGGCGCTGAAGTTGTATGTCACTTCATTGCTGCCGGCCGGGATGTTGATCGANGAACTGCAGCTCAGNCCGGTCGGGCGNGTGAGCATGCGCACNTTGATNGCGCCNTTAAACCCTTCCTTGCGCTCGGCNATNACCTTGATGGGATAGGTGCCGTCNCGCACCAGCGGCGCGCGCGGGGTGTCGATGCGAATCTTGTAGGGCAATTCCTCAATTACTGATACCGCAATCTTGTTCACCCACGTGCGGTAGTACACTCCGTTATTACCCTGCTGCACGAGGTCGATGTTCTGCCAAATGCCACCGTTCACGGGATTCTCCGACTCGGTCTTTAAGGTTCCGGTAATGTCGGCAAGGTTGCCTGCGATGGGCGCGTCAGCATCAGCCTCGAACACCATCGTAAGCTGTGACTTGTTGCTGGCCATCTCGTCAGTGTGCAGCTTAATGCCCTTCGGAAAATCCTTCATGGCCATTTGCAGCGCGCCGCCGAAGTTGCCACGGCGCACATTGAGAACCAGCGGGAAACGGTTGCCGCGGGCGACCACCACGTTTTTGCGAGTGTGTGTATCGTACCGGCTCACGTCCGGAATGAAGGTCGAGAGCGTGGGAACGACCGGCTGAAATTCCACGCGGTACACGTAGTCCTTGCCGCCGTTGCCAAGGTGATCGCGCACGCGCAGGGTATATTCGCCGTCCGCCGGCACGGTCCAGGCAAAGTAACTGTCCGGGCCACCGCTGTCATCATTGCCAACCAAGCTGCTGCCGGCCGCATTGTAAATGTTCATCACGCTGTCCAGCGGACTGCGCAGTTTGCGGGCGTACATGCGCACGCCAAACCGTTGCCCACGCTTGGCGGTGAACTTAAACCAATCCTGATCGCCGGGCTTCTCGATGATGCCGTTGAAGGCCAGCGGCAGCGTGCCGGTCACCGGCGTGGCCGCGGCGCGCGTATCATTGGGCTCCTTCTCCAGCGCGTTGGGAAAATCGGAGATGCGCAGGCGGTTCCACGAGGGTGCTAGCACATTGTCGCGCTTGGCGAAAATTCCGAAGTCCTGCTCGTTGGGCATGTCCATCCGGCCGTCGGTCACGCTGTAGCTGACCGGCTGCGGCAGCTTGAGCGACTGCACGAAATCGCCGGTGGCCTGATCGATGAATTTCACCTGCAAATCCTCACCGGCCTTGCCGCCGCTGGGGTACACCGCTGTGGGCCGGGCAAAGGTGCCCACGTGCATGCGGTACAGCGCAATGGCACCGTAGCTGGTCTCGCGCACCTTGATTGTGTAGGTGCCGTCCTCCGGAACCACGGCGCTGGCGTAGCAGTCCTGAATAAAGAGCTTGGTATCGTCCGAACGCGAGAGGATGAAGCCTTTGGTATCGAGGATTTCAATGTACGGATCATAAAACCCGCGGCCCAGTCGCATGCTTTCGATTTCGGCGGAGAGTCGCTGACCTTTTTTGGCGTCGACCGTGTAAATCTCCTGGGATTCATTGGGAACCGAGCTGGCCACGGTGCTGTTGAGCGGCAGTTTTTGATGCGGCTCACCGGCNGCCGGACGGGCGCGGGACACCACGGGGAAGGGCCCCACGTAAAAGGTCTTCAGCTCGGTGATGCCGCCCTTGGTGCGCACGCGAACCGGGTGTTCGCCGAGCGGACAATTCGCGGCCACCTTGACCGTGGCTTGCACGCGGTTGGCGGCGGTAGCCTCCAGCTTCACGACCTCGAAGCCTTTCTTATAAAAGAGAATCTCCTCAGCGTCATCCAAGCGGCTGCCATTGAAGGTGAGCACCACCTCCTTGCCCACCTGCACACCAGCCGGGGAAATGCTGCTCAATCGGGGATCAATCGCCAGCGCGGTGGTGAAAGCCGCCGCCAAGCCCAAACAAATCAGGGTCCGTTTCATGTTCATTCCAAACTCGTTCACTCGTTGTCTAACTGTCGTTATAGCAAGCCGGGGCAACTTCCTCGCGGAAATTGCCCCGGTGCTGTGATTAATTGGATCGCCACCGGGCGCGCAGGCTAGGCCAACGCATCCTTGATGACTTCGCCGTCGTAATTGATCGGCATCGGGCGGTTGCCCGGGCCCACCAAGCGACGGTGCGGGTCGATGCCCATCAGCGTGTACACCGTGGCCGCCCAGTCCGGCACGCTCACGGGATCCTCATCCGGCTCGGATCCGGTCGGATCGGACGCGCCGTGGATGTAACCGCGCTTCATGCCGCCGCCGGCCATCACCACGCTGAGCACCTTGGGCCAGTGATCGCGGCCGGCGCTGCGGTTGATTTTCGGNGTGCGGCTAAATTCGCTNGTCACCATCACGAGCGTTTCGTCGAGCAAACCGCGCTCNTCGAGGTCGCTGATCAGTGCGGCAAAGGCCTGGTCCAACGCCGGCACTTGGCGCTGAATGCTGCCGGCGATGTTGCTGTGCATGTCCCAACCNCCGTAGGTGGTGGTGACCATGCGCACGCCGGATTCCACCAAACGGCGGGCCAGCAACAGGCGGCCGCCCGCGGTGTTGCGTCCGTAACGGTCGCGCACCTTGGCGGGTTCCTTGTTGATATCAAACGCCGCGCGGGCCTCGGGCGAGCTGATCATCGCGTAGGCGCGCTGGTAAAAAGTGTCCATGCCGGCCAGNGTGTCGGCCTTCTCCAGCGAGCTGAAGTGGGCGTCCACAATGCTGCGCATGTCCTTGCGCTTGGTGAAGCGNTTCTCATCAATGCCGCTGGGCAGGGCGAGGTCACGCACGCGNAAGCTGCTGCTGCCGGGATCCGCACCNANGCTGAANGCGCCGTAGGCGCTGCCGAGGTAGCCGGTGCCACCGTAGCCGCTCTGGCTGGGGATGGCCACGTAGGGCGGCAGGTTTTTGCGCGGGCCAAACTCGTGGCTGACNATCGANCCGAAGCTCGGGAACACNGTCGCCGGGCTGGGGCGCACGCCGGTCATCATGTTGTGCGTGCCGCGCTCGTGNGCNGCCTCGCTGTGGGTNAGCGAACGGATCACGGTGAGCTTGTCGGCAATCGCGGCGCTTTTGGGGAGGTACTGCGAGAAACGCTCNCCGCGAATCTTCGTCTCCACCGANCCNAGCGGTCCACGGTATTCCTGCGGCGCGAGGTACTTCGGATCCCACGTCTCTTGGTGNGCCGAGCCGCCGGGCAGGTAAATTTGAATGATGTTCTTGGCTTTGCCGGGCTTGGATTGTTTGGCCACGTCCTTCCAATCCTCGCCAGCCGCGTGGGCTTCGTTGGTCAGCAAATCACCGAGGGTCAGGCCGAGGCCCATGCCGCCAAGGGCNCCGGTGAACATGAAGTCACGCCGGTTCGGGCTCCAGGAATGATCCTGCCCGCCGCAGTATTGATAGCCACTTTTCTTGCTCATAATAAAAATCTTTTGCCGGTTTGGTTCAAAAACGCTTTTCGCGTGTGATTTCGACCNGCGATTTTGTGAATCTATTCACAAAAANGCAACAGAAATACGGTAAAAAATTGNATCGCTCCGACCGGCTAAAACCGGCATTCTGCGGCATGCGCGCTGCATTGTTCCCTGCTCTCATCGCCAGCCTCGCCCTCGGCGCCGTCGCGCGGGCGGAGATTAAGGCGCCCCAGCCGGATTTTGAGGAGTATCTCGTGGCCCCCGTGCACGTGCATTTGCTCGTCACTCCCGGTGAGCTGAACCTCTCGACCACGCTAAAAGCCGGCGATATCGAGCGCATTTTCGGCAAGGTCAACCGCATNTGGGGNCATGCGGCGATNCANNTNCCAGTGGCCAAGCTCATTACCGAACCNGCCGNCAANCCCGTGCTNTACCGGCAAAACCANNNNTCNCGNAATCTCAAGTGGCTGCTGGGNATCCGNCCNGAAAAGACCATCGCGAAGGATTGTTTCCACCTCTATTATATAAAGCGGTTTGCCGCCAACGGCGTTTATATCGGGGGCGANGGCATGTTTGTGAAGGATCTCGCCCGNCTNCGCGGNGTGGANAACGGGNTGGACGANCCNATCCCNCGNGTNACCTCCCACGANATNGGCCANGCCTTCACCCTNCGNCACCGGCAGGACATCACCAATCTCATGGCCAGCGGCACCAGCGGCTGGACCCTCAACGCCAAGGAAATCCACCAAGCCCGCACTGCTGCCGGCAAGCTCAAGTGGATCCGCACCGCACCCGCCATTTTAAAGGAAGCCGATGCCTTGCACGAAAAGGGCGACAAAAAAGCCGCCGCCGCCCTCTACNAACTCATCGCNGGNATCCCCCTCAACTGCCCCGAAACCTCCCGCGCCAAGCGCCGGGCCACTAAATAACCCCGCCATTAGAATTGGCTGANGCTCTCCCAGCCCAATGAAACCCGNGGTCGCCATTCTNCTCGGCCTGATCCCCGCCGCGCTGTATGCCGCCGCCGTCTATTTCATCGGCTTCCGCTACACCGGCATCATTGGCATCTTTCTCATGCTCCTTGCCTGGCGTTTCATTTGGAAAAAAACTCAAGCCCCCCAAACGGCAAGCAAGAAAGAACCGACCGCGCCCGACCTTTCCGTTTACGTCATGCGCGATCAACAAACCTTTGGCCCCTTCACCCACGGGGAATGTTTGCAGATGATTGAGAGCGGCCAACTGCAGCCCACCGACTGGGCCTATCTGGAAGGCGACGATGAATGCGAACCGCTCGGCGAGCTCCTCGCCGGCATCGTTGCCTGCGACTAGATAAACACCTCGCAACGCGGCAGTGCTTGTTCCAGCAGGATCACCTCCTCGCGCGCCAGAGGGTTGCCGTACAGCCACAGTTGCTTCAGCGATTTCATTTCGCACAACGGCCCCGCCGAACTGATCGCGTTCTTTTCGAGGTACAAATACCGCAGCCCAGTCAGCTCCGCCAAGGGCGCCGCGTCCGTCAGTCCCGTTGCGCACAGGCCCAGCATTTTTAAATTCGGCAAAGCTTTCAGCTCCGTTGTCACTGCGCCCCAATCCGCGACCTCCTTCTCGTCGAGCTTTAGCGATTCCACCTTCGCTAATTCCGCTGCGCCCAAGTCACCCTCCGGCAAATGCAATGCCTCGCGAATGGCCGCCTCCAGCAAATCGCCCGGAGCCGCCGGCTCCACTGCGTCCGCCAGTGCCACTTCCGGCGGTGCGCCGCAATGCGGACACATCACCGCTGTGTCGCTGATCCCTTCCCCGCACTCCGCACATTGCGTCATGGCCATGACCCAGTGTAAGGACTCTGAGTGCCCTCGGCAATGCGCAGTAAGGTGACTAACGAAAATAGGGGGGGGTGACTAATTTTCGATTGCCTGTAAAACGCTTTTGCGGCAATTTCCCGCGCCCATGCGGCCCAGTGGACTCATTTTAGGAATCTTTGCAACCGTGGGCATGATGTTTGCCGCACGAAAAGCAGATCTCGATTGGGACTTCACCCTGCTGGTCGGCTGCTGCATAGGCTTGGCATGCCTACAGGGAGCGCGCCATCAGGCGCAAGAAGACGAAAAAAAGCGGCTAGCTCAAGCCGCCTTACAGGATGATTCCGTGTCAGCTCGACGCCGGCGGTAGCCGCGTTGACTTCATCGCCTGGCCTCGTACACTACGCCGATGCGCACGCTTATTTTCCTGCTCACGCTCTTCCTTTCCCTTTTACCGGCCGATGCCGCCAGCGACCGGTCGCCCAATATCATCGTTGTGTTCATGGATGATATGGGCTATGCGGACATCGGCCCCTTCGGTGCCAAGGCTTATCCAACGCCCAACTTTGACCGCATGGCCAAGGAAGGCCGCAAGTTTACTGACTTTTACGTAACCCAAGCCGTGTGCAGCGCCTCGCGGGCGGGGTTGCTGACCGGCTGTTACAACGTGCGCGTGGGCATCCTTGGCGCCCTCGGCCCGCGCAACACGCACGGCATTAACGACAGCGAAGTGACCCTCGCGGAAATCTGCAAACAAAAAGGCTACGCCACCGCTTGCTTCGGGAAATGGCATCTGGGACATCACAAAAAGTTTTTGCCCAAGCAACATGGGTTCGACGAATACTTTGGTATTCCATACTCGAATGACATGTGGCCGTATCACCCGGGCGTGCGCCACCTGCCGATGGCCGAGCGACTCAAGCGCTGGCCGCATCTGCCGCTCATTGACGGCAACGCCATTATCAATCCCGCCCTCAACGGCAAGGATCAGGAAGACATCACCACCCAGCTTACTGAGCGCACGGTAAGCTTTATCGAGAAAAACAAGGGCCGACCTTTCTTCGTGTACCTGCCGCACCCCATGGTGCACGTGCCGCTGTATGTTTCAGACAAGTTTCGCGGCAAGAGCAAGGCAGGCCTGTTTGGCGACGTGATGATGGAGGTGGACTGGAGCATGGGCCAGATTCTGGACACGCTGCGCAAACATGAGCTCGACAAAAACACGCTCGTCATTTTTACCAGCGACAACGGCCCCTGGCTGAGCTACGGCGATCACGCCGGCAGCGCGGCGCCCCTGCGCGAAGGGAAGGGCACGATGTTCGACGGCGGCTGCCGCGAGAGCACGCTGATGTGGTGGCCCGGCACTATCCCCGCCGGCAGCGAATGCAACACGCCCGCAATGACCATCGACATTTTGCCGACGGTCGCCGAGCTGATTGGCGCGAAGCTGCCAGATCACAAAATCGATGGCAAAAGCATCGTGAATCTGTTGAAAGGCACCAACGCCAAGAGCCCGCATGAGGCCTATTATTTTTATTACGGCAGCCAACTGCAGGCGGTGCGCATGGGCAAGTGGAAGCTGCACTTTCCGCATGGCTACCGCACCATGGCGGGAAAGCCCGGTGGGAAGGACGGGATCCCCACCCGCTATAGCCAGTCGAAGATCGGCCTGGCACTTTTTGATCTGGAAAAGGACATCGGCGAAAAGACAGACGTGAAAGATCAACATCCCGCCGTGGTCAACCGCATTAAAACCCTTGCCGACGCCATCCGCGCGGACTTGGGCGACCGCGGGGCCAAGGGCAAGGGCCAGCGCGAGCCGGGCCGGCTGTAGTGTCATATTTCCTTTACGCGCACGGCGGCATTGGTTAGTTACTGGCGCCTATGAAGGCCACTTTTTCATTTAGTACGGCCGTGGCGTGCCTCGGGGTCATGCTCGGTTGCGGCGGCGGCAGNGACGAACAACCCGCGCCCGGTAATGGCGGTGATAGCAACGGCAGTGATAACAACGCTAGCAGCAACNCCGGCGGNCTGTTGACCGTGAGCCAAAAGGAAANCGAGTCCAGCGANTACATCATCCTCGACACGTTGACCGACCAGTTTGACCGCGCCAAGGCGAAGGCCAATGCCGANGACACGCTGGCCAAGCACANCGACATCGACGCGATGGTCGGCCTNTTTGCCTATAATCCGCCGCTGATCCTCGAAGCCCTCAAGCAGGGNGATAAGCTCGGCAAGGTCAAGGTGATCGCCTTTGATGAGGACGACGCCACGTTGCAGGGNATCAAGGACGGTAACGTGCACGGCACCGTGGTGCANAACCCGTANATGTACGGCTACAAATCCATCGAGGTGCTCGCCAAGCTCAAGGCCGGCGATAAGAGCGTGATTCCCGAAAGCAAATTCATCGACATCCCCGCCCAGCAAATTCGCAAGAACAACGTCGACGCCTTCTGGGCCGACCTCAAAGCCAAGACCGCCGGGGGCGCGAAGCCCGCCAAGGTNGATGGCAAACCCTCCTTCGCGTTTGTGTCCAACGGNGTNGCATCGTTCTGGACCATTGCCGGCGTAGGCGTTCACAAGGCCGGTGCGGACCTCGGTGTAAACACCGACGTGCTGATGCCCGCCGAGGGTATCCCCGACCAGAAACGTATCATTGAGGATCTGNTCACCCGCAAGATCGACGGCATTGCCGTGAGCCCCATCGATCCCACCAATCAAACCGAGCTGCTCAATCAGGCCGCCGCGCAAACGCTGCTGGTCACCCACGATTCCGATGCGCCNGCGGCCAACCGCCTGGTGTACATCNGNATGAGCAATTANGACGCCGGCCGCCTGTGCGGCAAGCTCGTCAAGGAAGCCCTGCCCAAGGGCGGCAAAATCATGATCTTCATCGGCCGNCTGGAGCAGGACAACGCCAAGCTGCGCCGNCAGGGCGTGATCGATGAGATCCTTGGTCGCGACCACAATCCCAAGCGCTACGATCCGCCCGGCAAAGTGCTGCGCGGCGGCGGCAAATAATTGCCCATGGCTGACGACACCTCAGCACCCCTGCTCGAGGTGGAGCAGGTCAGCAAACAGTTTCCCGGCGTGAAAGCCCTCAGCGGCGTNGACCTCACGCTGGCTGCGGGTGAAGTGCTTGCGGTAATCGGCGAAAATGGCGCGGGCAAAAGCACGCTCATGAAAATCCTTGCCGGCGTGCAACCGCCGGACTCTGGCGAAATCCGCATTGATGGAGAAGCCGTTCAACTGAATTCCGTTGAGGCCGCGCTCGACCACGGTGTGGCACTCATCCATCAGGAGCTGAACCTGGCCGACAATCTCAACGTGGGCGCCAACATTTTTCTCGGGCGCGAACCCCGCCGGCTCGGCCTGATCGATCACGGTCGCATCGCCGAGGACAGCCGGGAATTTCTCGAGATGGTCGGGCTGGANGTGGAACCTTCAGTCCTCGTGCGCGAATTGACCGTGGGACGCCAGCAGATGGTGGAGATCGCCAAGGCGCTGTCCATCAATGCCCGCGTGTTGATCATGGACGAACCCACCAGCAGCCTGTCCCAGCGCGAGACGGAAAACCTGTTNACCGTGATCAAGGACCTGCGCGCGCGCGGCGTGAGTGTCATTTACATTTCNCATCGGCTTGGCGAAGTGAAGGAATTGGCCGACCGCGTCACCGTGCTGCGCGATGGCGAAAACGCCGGCGATCTGGAGCGCGCGGAAATTGATCACGACGCCATGGTGAGCCTTATGGTNGGCCGCGACCTCAGTGCCTTTTACCAGCACACCCCGCGTGAGCCCGAAGACACCGTGTTGCGCGTGGATGGCCTNCGNACACCGGTGCATCCGCGGCANGAACTGAGCTTCGAAGTGCGCGNCGGCGAAATTGTCGGCGTCGCCGGGCTGGTCGGNGCCGGCCGCACGGAAATGTTGCAGACCCTCTTCGGGGTTACACCCGCGGTGGGTGGCACCATCGAAATGGACGGCCAACCGGTTNATCCGCAAAACCCCATTGAAGCCATCGGCGCGGGCATTGCGCTGGCGCCGGAAGACCGCAAGCAGCAGGGAATCATTTTGGAAATGGCCGTCCGCGAAAACATGAGCCTGCCCAGCCTGCGCCGCGACCAGCGTAACGGATTTCTAAACCGCCAAAAAGAGGCGGACATCACCGCCGAGATGATCGAGCAAATGCGCATNAAAACCCCGAACNCCGAGCAGGTGGTGCGCTTTCTCTCTGGCGGCAATCAGCAAAAGGTGGTCCTCGGCAAATGGCTGGCGATGGAACCGCGCCTGTTGTTGCTCGANGAACCGACCCGCGGCATTGACGTGGGGGCCAAGCAGGAAATCTACGGCCTGATGGAACAGCTCGCCCATCGCGGTGTGGCCATTCTGTTCGTGTCCAGCGAAATGGAGGAGGTGCTGGGCATGAGCGACCGCGTGCTGGTGATGCACGAGGGCCACCTGGCAGGCGAACTGGCTCGGGCCGACCTCAGCGAAGAGGCCGTAATGCAACTGGCCACCGGCGGNCGGCCAACCACCGTCGACAAAGCAGAATCTGCGCTCAGCGAATAATGAAAAAGACCTTTGGCATTTTGGGCCTGTTGCTGGTGGTGTTCCTCGCCACCGCGTACATGACCGAGGCGTTTGTCACGCCGTTCAATCTGGAGAACCTCATCNGNCGCACCTCGCTCTTTGGTATCATCAGCATCGGCGTGGCGTTTGTGATCATCACCGGCGGCATCGATCTCTCTATCGGCTCGGTCGTTTGTCTGGTCGGCTGTGGACTACCGTTCCTGTTGGAAGTCGCGTACACCCCGGCCAACCAGTCGGCACTCTCGGAAATCAACGCCGCCCAATCCACCGTAACCCTGCAGGCCGATGCCCAATATGCCGCCGGCGATCAGGTGCGCCTCTTCGACAGCAACGCCNCCAACAGTGGCATTTATCAGGTGAAAAATGTGGCCGGCCGCACGCTCACGCTTGATCCCGCGCCCGCCGCCAACGATTCCCGCGGCAGCATCGTGCAAGTGCTGCCCATCAAGTCCACCGACAAGGACAACAAAACCATCGGCCTTGGCCAAGCCCATCTTTCCGCGCGCGATCGGGTTACATTCGTCGATGCCAACGGCACCGCCGGCCTCACCAGTCCCGTCACCCAACCCCAAGGCGGCAGCTATCACCTGCACGATCCACCGCCCGCCAATGCCGCCTACGTGGTTCCCCTCTTCCGCCATCAACGCACTTCTGTGCCGGTCGCCCTGGCGTTGGTGCTTTTGGTTTCCCTCGGCATCGGCCTTAGCCACGGTTATCTCGTGGCGAAAATCAAACTTCAGCCCTTCGTTGTCACCCTGTGCGGTCTGCTTCTCTACCGCGGCATTACCCGCGGCTTTACCGAAGACCAAACGCAGGGCTTTCAGGCCGAGTACCCGGACCTCCGCCTGCTCGCCACCGCCAAGCTTGGCCAGGTGGACTACGCGCAGGCTCTGTGCTTTGTCGGCATTGCCCTCATGCTCGCCGGTGCCGGCTGGGTGCTGTGGCAGCGCTTCCGCAAACAGGACATTAAATCCTACCTCTGGCCGGCCATCCCTGCCGTGATGGGAGCGGTCATTATCGGCGCCGGTATTTATCAGGCCAAACATACCCCCATTTTGGATGCCCCGGTGAGCGCCGAAGCCGCCGCCAAAGTGGACCTGCCGCTCGGCGCGCGCACCATTAAGTTGGAAGGTAACTCCGGTCAGGGCTGGCAGCTTTTGGATCAGCAATCCATTAAAGCCCACGACCGTGTACAGCAAGTCGAAGTACCGTCGCTCAACGCCATTGCTGCCTTCAAACCCGGTGACTGGAACGCCGTGCGCGTGGTGGTGACGGAACGCACCCTGCCGCGCATTGGCATTCCCGCGCCGTGCCTGATCCTGATGGTGGTGGCGATTGCCGCGGGTATTTTTTTGAACCACACCATTTACGGTCGCTACCTGTTGGCACTGGGACGCAATGAGGAGGCCGCCAAGTATAGCGGCATCAACACCGACCGCATGCTCATCCTCGCTTATGTCATCTGCTCACTGCTAGCGGGCCTCGGCGGTGTGTTGTTTGTGATGGATGTAAACTCCGCGCAGCCCGTGGATTTCGGCAACTTTTATGAGCTGTACGCCATCGCAGCGGCGGTGCTGGGCGGCTGCAGTCTGCGCGGCGGTGAAGGCACCATTCTCGGCGTGATCATCGGCGCCTGCCTGATGCGCGTGTTGAAAAACATGATCACGCTGGTGGACGCCATCCCCACCCACATCGAATACGCCATCATTGGCGCGGTAATCCTCGCGGGAGTCACGGTGGACGAATTGATCAAGCGTTACGCCGCCAAGCGCGCGGCCATTCGCCAGCAACAGGAAGCACAGGAGGGCTGATCACTCCGCCGCCGCCGGCTGCTTGATGCGGTGTACTTGACCGGCGGCGAGGTTTTCCAGTGTCTGCTTCTTGCCGCCGGGCCACGTGATAATCGCACGACTTACTTTATCGTGGCCACCCAGCCCAAAGTGCAGCGCCATCGGATCCTGCGAAATAAAGCCCTTGCCGCTGACCACCTGACTGAACCGCCGCTGCGGATGGGCCGCGTTGCCATACTGAATCTCCACCCGCGCGCCCACCGCATTACGGTTGGCGGCCGTGCCTTCCAGCTCCAAACGCACCCAGCGGTTGCCAAGCTTTTGCGTGTTTTCAAAAATACGGCCAGGCCCGTGGTAATCGTTGATCGCACAATCGATGTCGCCATCGTTGTCGAAATCAAACCAGGCGGATCCGCGCGAGTTGCCCTTGTAGGCCAGCACGCTCTTGGGTGACACGTCGTAAAAATATTTGTTCTGC
>PBFV01000050.1 GCA_002718935.1 Verrucomicrobiales bacterium | reverse complement strand
CGTTTGTTCATATTGGTTTCGCGACGGGATCCGAATGATAAAAAGAAAACGCTGGTGCGATGTATTGGGGTGATTACAAGCGAGAATCAGCCCGATATTAAGCGTATCCGTTTTTCGCCAGATGCGGATGAGGCTGAGGCGGTGGAGATTGTCGAAGGCTTGGTATTGGATGATTTTGCCAAATGAAGTGGTTTGCATGCATTTTGGCCATACTGGTTGCTGGGATCGGTTGCAAACCGAAGGAGCGGTCTGCCCGCGATGAAAATACTTCGGCCGGAATCCCCCTGAAACCGGTTGAATCGGAAATCGTTTTTCAGTTTCCTACTGCCAATCGGGAATTACTCAANCCGGGAGGGGAAACCAATTTTTTTACCCGCACCAACCCCGCCCGCCCGCCAAGCAGNGGGGCCTTTGGCTGTGTGCGGAACAGCCGCACTCGAATGCATGAGGGCATTGATATTGCCGCGCAANAACGCGACGCAAACGGGGAATCCANNGATCCTGTGCAAGCCTCCAGAGCCGGCAAGGTGGTGTATATCAACAAGAATGTTGCTGCTTCAAATTATGGCAGGNACGTCGTGATGACGCATGAGTTGCANGGGCTGNCTGTNTANACGCTGTACGCNCACCTGCGCAGTGTGCGGGAGGNTTTGAAGGNGGGNGNTCTGCTTNCGGCNGGCNAACNNCTTGGCGTTCTNGGCCGGTCAGCGAATACNCGNGNCGGCATCAGCAANGCGCGNGCGCATTTGCATTTTGAAATNGGCGTGCAATTCAACACCCGGTTCAATCGCTGGTTCAAGCATTGGTACAAGGACGGCAACAATTTTCATGGCCCATGGAANGGGGTGAATCTGGCCGGGCTGGATGCCGCAGCCATTTTACGGTCAGCTGATGCCGGAAAATTTGATTTTAAAAAACATCTCAGCGAACAGCCAATTCTGTGCCGCGTGGAGGTTTTTCAGGCCGAGCTGGACTGGGCGGAGCGTTATCCNGAACTGGTGNCTGANTCGGGGGCNATGGGAAGCGTCCCCGTTCTCAGCTGGGAATTATCACTCAATTTCAACGCTATACCCGTGGCTCTCANGCCCATTCGTGAGCGCCGTAATTCTGCCGGCGCAAAATATCGGTTACTGGAAGTGGATGAGAATGTGCGTGCAGACCATCCGTGCAGTGGATTGGTTTTCAAGCGCGGTGCCCGCTGGACTTTCACGAGCAAGGGGCAACGNGTAATGGATCTCCTGATATTTCGTTAGCNGCGCGAAATGNCCTTGCANGGGCTNCGGCGCATCCCTACCCTCCCCGCGCAATGGAATATAAGCTTTCAAAGCGGGCCTCCACACTCACACCGTCTCTCACCTTGGCCATTACCGCCAAGGCNAAGGAACTGCGGGCTGCCGGTGANGANGTNATNGGCCTNGGCGCGGGCGAGCCNGATTTNGACACNCCNGANCACATTAAGGCNGCNGCNGCCAAGGCGTTGGCCGATGGGTTTACCAAATATACNCCGGCCGCNGGCACGCCTGAGTTGCGCGCTGCTGTTGCCCGNAAGTTTGAACGTGAGAATGGGNTGTCCTATGACCCCGCNCAAATCATTGTCAACTGNGGCGGCAAACACTCCTGNTTCAACGTGTTTCANGCCGTATGCGAAGNCGGCGATGAGGTAATCATTCCTGCACCNTANTGGCTNAGTTATCCGGAGATGGTTACTTTGGCCGGNGCCCGCCCGGTNATTTTGNCAACCTCCGACGCCACCGAGTTCAAGGTCACGCCCGAGCAATTGCGCGAAGCTATTAACCCTAACACGCGCGTTTTCATTCTCAACTCACCGAGCAACCCNACNGGTTCGGTTTACACACCGGAAGAGATTCGGGNGCTGGGTGATGTTTGCGTNGAAAAAGGNGTNCTCATCATGAGNGATGAGATTTATGAAAAACTCATTTACGGAGANGCNAAATTNCAAAGCGTGGCNGCTTGTTCTCCNGAGCATCAGGCNCACACNATNATNGTGCACGGNCTGGCCAAGGCCTACTCCATGACCGGTTGGCGNATTGGCTTNACCGCTGCGCCCCTNCNGATNGCCAAGGCCATTGGCGCGATCCAAAGCCANAGNACAAGCAACCCNACNTCTTTNGCGCAAGTCGGNGCGGTGGCNGCGCTGGANGGGCCGCAGGATCACTTGGNCGAGTGGCTTGGCGAGTTNAGCAAACGCCGNANATTTGCCTGNGAACGGCTCAACTCCATTAACGGGCTTTCCTGCATCAATTCNGAGGGGGCATTTTANCTGTTCCCNAAAGTGAGCGNNACNGGCATGCAATCGGGTGAGTTTTGNGAGCGTCTGCTNNGNGAGGCCAAGGTGGCTGCNGTGCCCGGNGTGGCNTTTGGTAGCGACGATTACATGCGCATTAGCTACGCGACGAGCATGGATAATATTGAGCAGGCNCTGGACCGGCTCGAACAATTCGTCAACNGCCTGTAATTGNCCAGCTNGGNCGGATGTNNTCGGCAAGNCCNGCCGGTTCCNNGCCCAGTTNAAACTGCTTCTCAGCCAATAAGCCGATCATNGCGGCGTTATCNGTGCATANAANGGCNNGAGCCANNCGCAATTGAATGCCCGCGTGTTCGCAAGCTNCCTGNANGCGTTGACGGAGCGATCGATTGCAGGCCACGCCGCCGGANAGCGTGATGCANCNGACCCTTTCCCGCTTGGCAGCTCGCAGGGTTTTCTTTTGCAGCACCTCAACAATCGCAGCCTGGATNCTNGCGCATAAATCCGGCAACAGCGAATTGTCAGNGNCGATGTTTGGATTCTTATCCAAAAAATANCGAACCGAAGTTTTCAGGCCGCTGAAGGAAAAATCATCGTTCGATTGGTTGAGCATGGGGCGGGCAAATTCGAANGCGTTGGGATCCCCGTCNTTTGCCAAACGGTCAATCTCGGGCCCNCCCGGGTAGGCCAGCCCGAGCAGCTTGGCGGTNTTNTCAAAACANTCNCCNGCNGCATCATCCTGTGTGCTNCCCAGCACGGAATGTTGCAGAGGCGNTTCGGCNTTGACCAACAGCGTATGGCCNCCGCTGACNACCAGTGATACATTNGGCTCAAACAACTCCCATTNTGCTCGCAATGGATTTTCNGTAAACCATGGCGAGTAAAGGTGCGCCTGGATGTGGTGAACGCCGACNAGCGGCTTTGCCAGTGCGTAGGCCATTGACTGGGCGGCTTTCCANCCNATCATCAGGGCCGGNGGCANCCCCGGGCCGCGCGTGGCGGCAATGGCGTCAAGTGAATNNGCTGTAATCCCTGCTTCGCTNAGCGCTTGCCGTNCNACNGGTTGGAGATTGGCNANATGCTCACGGGTGGCGAGNTCTGGAACNACACCGCCATATTCGGCATGGNTTTNGATTTGCGAGGAAACAACCAGCGANTCAACNGCGNCGTCGTGAATGACCGCCGCGCTGGTTTCATCGCANGANGTNTCAATGGCCAGCAGCCGCATGTCAGNCCTGCTTCAACTTNGNGCGCAATAGTTCCAANGCTTTATCGAGNTGNAAATCTTTGGCCTCGCGAATTTTCTTTTGNTCTTCNTNGGTAAACCCNTCAAGGCCCACGGGGGANNGNTGCAACATCACATTGCGCATTTGTTCCGGTGTCATNTCCACCANGTGGTCAGGCTCAATGCCCNTGCCGTGAATGGTACGNTGGCTGGGGGTGTAATACTTGGCCGTGGTAATGCGAATGGCGGATCCGTCGCGNAGCGGCCGGATGCTTTGNACGGAACCTTTGCCAAATGTCTTTACTCCGACNANNTCTGCGCGTTTCAAATCCTGCAGGCANCCGGCGACGATTTCTGAGGCACTGGCGCTCCCTTGATTGACCAACACNACAATNGGCAACNTGCGATGATTCGNCGCNCTGGCAACGAGCTTTTCCTGTACGCGGCCGTTTCGGCCCTCGGTGGATACGACCAGCTGGCCGGCTTTCAGAAATTTCTCCGCCACCAATGACGACTGTTGAAGCAAGCCGCCGGGATTGTCACGCAAATCCAGCACGAGCCCTTTCATGCCGGCCTTTTCCATTTTCACCAAAGCCACCTCAAGTTCATTGGCGGTTTTTGAGGAAAAACTACTGATCCGTAGATAGCCAATCGGTTTTTCGAGTAGTGGGAATTCACTTTTACCCCGAAGGTCACGCACCGTCTTGGTTTTGATGATGGCGCGTGTCAGCTTGAATTCCTTCTCCGTGTCCTTGCCGCGCTGGACTGTAATTTGTACATCCGTGCCTGGTGTGCCTCGAAGCAGTTCGGCCGCGTTGCCGGTGTTAAAGCCTTTTGTCGGCTTGTCGCCGATTTTGACAATGCGATCTCCCGCGAGCAGTCCTGCCTTTTCGCTGGGGCCGTCTTCCATCACGTCAATGACGGTGAGTGTGTCGTTGCGAATACTGATAACGACACAAATGCCACCAAATTGCTGGCGGGTGTCGTTTTGCAGATCCTCGTGTTTTTTGGCGCTCAGATAACCGCTGTGCGGATCGAGCTGTTTGAGCATGCCATCCAGTGCCCCTTCCACGAGGTTTTCGTAAGTGGCCTTTTCGGCGTCCACATAGTGCATGCGCACTTGTTCCATTACGGTACTGAATTTGCGCATTTGCTCAAAAACCTGATCGCGGTCCTTGGGTTCAGCGCTGTTGCCGTAATTGCGGGCGCCTAAATAAAGGTTGGCGGCAAGCGCCACGAGGAGCACTGCGTTTACATAACGCTTGTTCATCGGGCCAACGTACGTGACCGCGGCGGGAACGCAAGGCGGGGTTGTCGTCAGCCCTTGAGCAAATGCTCGATCAACGGTAAATCTGCCGGGGTGGTGACCTTGGGGTTGGCGGTGCTGTTGGTTACCAAGGCGACAGGTTGGCCAATCAACTCGCACGCAGCGGTGTCATCGGTCACTGAAGTGCCTTGTGACCGGACTGTTTCCAGGGCGCGTCTAAAAATGTCACAGGCAAAGATTTGCGGAGTTTGCACCGCCCACAAATTGGAGCGGTCAACATTGCGCGCAATCCGATCCGCGCTGTCGGACATTTTGAGCGTATCCGTCACCGGTGCAGCCGTGACAGCAGCGCCGGTTTCACGGGCCTTGGCCAAGGTATCCGTAATCGCCTGAGAGCCAACACAGGGCCGGGCGCCATCATGAATAGCCACCCATTGGCTTTTCTCAGAAACAGCATTCAATCCATTCGCTACCGAATCCTGCCGCTCCTCGCCGCCTGCGGTGAATGTAAATGGTTTGCGAGGATTCAAGGATAGGGCCAATTTATCAAACCAAGTGCGGGCATCATCACGAATGACGAGAATCACCTCGTCAATTGCAGGGTGGGAATCCAAGGCTCGCCAAGCATGGCCAACCACTGGCAGGTTGGCGACCTTTAGCCTGAGCTTATCTTCCACTCCAGTCATGCGATTGCCCTGACCGGCGGCGACGATAATGGCGGAAACCATGCGGCAATCTACTCAACCAGCTGAGCGCCAGTCGAGCACCTTCAATTGCAGGGAACGTATGCCGCGCCAAGCGTTGATGCTGGGTTCCACGGCCAAATCAAACCGCCCTTCCGGCAGTGGCTTGTCCTTGGCGTTCCAACAGAGCGCCTCGGCTGTGACGCTGCCGTCGGTCACCAGCAATTTGGCGTGCTGCTTTTCCTTGCCCATCCAGCGAATCGGCGCGTTCAGCTCGAGCTGTGGTACGGCGATTTGCACGGGGCTCACGCCTTGCCCGGTGGGCTGCAAACGCTGCAGGGCGTCCACGGTGCCCATGGAAACTTCGCGTAACGAAACGGCGGTATCAAGGCGAAGGGTGGGCATCAAAGTGCGCCCTTTCAGCTCCCGTTTAGCGACCGACTGAAAGCGCTCAGTGAACGCTTCCAGTTGATCCGGTTGCAAGCTCAGGCCGGCGGCCATGGCATGCCCGCCCCCGCTCTCAAGCAGGTCTTTACACTCNCGCANGGCNGCCGCCAGGTCGAAGCCCTGNACNCTGCGCCCNCTGCCTCGCAAANCATCCGGGCCNCCACCAATGATGAGNGTTGGCCGGTAAAATTCCTTTTGCACACGGGAAGCNACAATGCCNACCACGCCGGGATGCCAGCCGGCATCGCCCTGNACNATGGNGTAATCATTTTCTGCGTCGAANTGTAGNCGCAAAACGNCAAGCACTTGGGCAGTGATTTCTTTTTCGGTCAATTGACGGTCTCGATTCCGGCGATCAAGCTTGGCGGCGAGTTCCGCGGCTGTGTCAGGGTCTTTGGCTTGAAGTAAATCCAGCGCCTCGGTGGCACTCTCGAGTCGCCCCGCGGCGTTCAAGCGCGGGCCAAGCTGGAAGCCTACCTCAAACCCGCCAATTGCGCCTTGAATACGCGCCGCCTCAATCAATGCCCGTAACCCAAGGCGGTTGGTGGCGTTGAGTTGTTTTAGGCCGTTCACTGCGAGTATGCGGTTTTCGCGCACCAACGGCACAAGGTCGGCGATGGTGCCGAGGGCGACCAGATCAAGAAAAGGTCGCACGTCGTACGATTCCATTTCTGAAATCCCTTGCGCGCGCCCCTCCTTCACAATGGCGTGCAATAGCTTGAAAGCCAGTCCGGCAGAGCAGAGCTCCCTGAAATCAGGTTCATCTTCAGTAGCAAGTTGGGGATTGATGAGGGCGCACGCGGCGGGCGCCGGTTGTGGCACTTGATGATGGTCCAGCACGAGTACATCGACGTTCTGCTCATTGATCCAGTCGATGGATTCGATGTTGGTTGAGCCGCAGTCCACTGCGAGGACAAGCTGGGGCTTTAGTTCTGCCAAACATTTTTGGGTCGCCTCAAGTGAAAGCCCGTAGCCTTCATCCATGCGATGTGGCAAATATGTGGCGGTTTGCCAGCCCAGCGCACCGAGGGATTCATTCAAAATGGTGCATGAGGTGACACCGTCCACATCGTAATCACCAAAAATCACCACCCGTTCACCGGCATCCCGGGCCTTGAATAGGCGCTCCACCCCGGCCTGCATGTTGGGCAGCAAAAACGGATCGGATAAACGCGCCAACTTGGGGTGTAAAAAAACATCAACGGCATTTGGTTCTGTAAATCCGCGGTTGAGCAGGCACTGGGCCAGCAGTGGTGGCACGCGCGCGGATTTGACGATGTCAGCTACAGCAGTTTCATCGGGCTCGGCGATTTCCCAAATGGACCGCATCAGAATAATCCTCCGAGGTATTCGTACGAAGCCATGGTGAGCGTCCACATCAGGGTGCCAAACACCCCAAACCAGATAAAAGTGACCAGAATAGAGGCATACCCCCACAGGACGAGAATGCCGTCCTGTTCAGCCTGCGCCGTGGCCAGGAAAACGATTGCCCATGCTGGGAATGTGTTTGTACCCGGAAACGGAATTGGCAAAGCCATAAGCACGCCCATGAAAAGGATTAGAAAGGCATTCAGGCGGGGGCGCACAAGTTTGCTTAAGCGGCGTTGGCCTTGGCTGGAGAAGCGGTCGATGCGTTCCAGAATCCGCACGCCGCCACTAATGATTCTATCAAATGTATCCTCGCTCCATTCGCGATCGCCAATAAATTTCGGAAGCCGACCTCCAGTCGCGGTAAGTTGTTTGGCGGACAATAGGATGATGGCAAAGCCAAAGGGCGTGCTAACGCCGGGCAGAATTGGCAGGCAAAAAGGCAGGGCCAAAACAACGATCACGAGATTCATGCCTTGCCTGCCGGCGGCATCGAGAAGGCTATTGAGCGTGCGCGGCGGTTCTTCGGCGTCGTGAACCAATCGGGTTAGGATGTCAGAAAGCGGTTCGCGCATCGTCCGTGCCGCGTACTGTAAATAAGTGCGGTCAGATGATCGAAGCCAAAATGAATTATCCGCTAAGTAGTGGCCTCAACCGGGTCGTTGGTCTCAGCAATGCCCACAGACAATTCAGGACGTTTGCCCTTGTGCCACCACAACACGATGGCGCAGGCGATGTAGATCGATGAGTATGTGCCGGTGATAACACCCACCAGGAAGGTAAAGGCGAAGTCGTTAATCACCGGGCCACCGAAGAAATACAGCGCGCCGGTGGACACGAGGGTGGTTCCGGAGGTAATGATCGTGCGGCTGAGAGTTTGGTTCAGCGCCTTATTCATCACGTCGGCAAACGAGCCGCGCGTGCCCATTTTCAGGTTTTCACGAATCCGGTCAAAAATGACAATTGTGTCGTTGATGGAGAAGCCAATGATGGTGAGTGCTGCCGCGACGATTGGTGCATTTAGTTCTCGGCCGGTTAGGAAAAACCAGCCGCCGGTCATAAGCACATCGTGTAAAATTGCAATTACGGCAGCAATGGCAAAGGAAAACTCATAACGGAACGCCACGTAAATAAGGATGCCAAACAGCGCCAGTCCCACAGCGACAAAGGCGGTTTTGGTGATTTCACCGCTGACGGTGGGGCCAACCTTGTCTTCTTGAGCAACCTTGAATTCAGCCCCCGCTTGCAGCTGCGGCAATATTTTCTTAACAGTATCTGTGTCAGCATCCACCGGAAAGCTCAGGCGGAGAAATTTCACATCCATGGTTGTACCATCATCCTGTTCGCGAGTGTCAGTTTGCAGGCTGGCTTGAATCTGCTGTTCATCGATGCCCGCTTCAGTGCTGAGTTTTTCGCGAAATTCTTCGTTATCGATTTGAGCTTCAAGTTCGTCCGCGATGGTTTGGTTGAAATCAATTAGGTAACTGTTGCCGCCCTCAAAATCCACGCCGAGCATTTGGCTGCTGCCCTTGGATGCGCCAAAGCCAAAGCCGATGATAATTAAAATCCATGAACCAATAAACGCCGGCGTGGCGTATTTTAGAAAATCGAATTTTGGCAAACCCGCAGTGGGGCGCAGGTGCATTGCTCGTTTGGAATTATCGCTACCAATAATGCCAGCGTTCAGGAGGAAATCCATGACCACGCGTGTGGCCACCAGAGCAGTGAACATACTGGTGATAATGCCGATGGTGAGTGTGTAGCCGAAACCTTTTACCGGTCCTTTGCCCATGTAAATGAGGATTAGCGAAGCGATCATGGTGGTGATGTTCGCATCAAAAATCGTACCGAAGGCCTTGTCATAACCGGAGGTGATTGCGCCCTTAAGCGATTTGCCCAAGTTAAGCTCTTCGCGAATGCGTTCATAGATCAGCACATTGGCATCTACCGCCATGCCGATGGTGAGCACCACGCCGGCAATTCCTGGTAATGTTAGAGTGGCGTCAAACCAGCAAAGCACACCGAGCAGAATAACGATATTCAGCGACAGGGCTATGTTTGCCATCACGCCACTGAGGAGGTAGTAGATAAGCATGAACACTGCCACGACAATGAGGCCCCAGATAGCCGCTTTATAGCCCTGCTCAATAGAGCGCCGTCCCAGAGATGGGTCAACAGTGCGGCTTTCGATTATGCGCACGGGGTTTTCTAGAGGATTGTTAAGAGCGCTGGAAATAGTAGTGGCTTCCTCATAGGAATCAATACCCTCAATCATGCCTCGAGTGGCAATACGACCATTGATACTGGGGGCTGAAACAAGTGTTTTGAATTGCTCTGCGCGGGCTTTTTCCCCGGTGCCAATGATCCGAGTATCCGTCCGGACAATGCCAAGTCTGCGGGGGTCTGGTTGGTCCCTCTTGTGGCGGCCAGTAGCCCGGGCCATGAGGGTGCCACCGGTGCCATCAAGGTTGAAATGAATTTCCGGCACACCAGTTAACTCACTGGCCGAAACGCTGGCGCGGTTAATATGTCGCCCAGGGACACTCGCTTCTCGTTCTACGAATACGCCTCTTGTGTATTCGTTGCCCAGCTCATCGAGATTAGTTTCAATGAGCAATAATGCGCCCAAGGCTTTGGAGTAGTTGGCGTTAAATTCATCGGCATCCTCCTGGGTAACGGTGTTTTCATTTTTGCCTGACAAATAATCCTCCCAGTAGGAGTCCGCGTCGGACGAGCGAACCGTGAGATGAAAGGCTACACTAGTGACGCTGGTGATGCTGCGACGCACTTGATCGCGTTGGGCTTGTGAAAGCGCAGGCACCTGAATGACGATAATGTCAGGGCCTTGGGCTTGAATAAGCGGCTCTGTCACGCCGTAGCTGTCAATCCGGGAACGGAAAGTCTCGATAGCCTGATCGCGCTCAGCGTCCGTGATGTCAATCAGTTGGCCGGGGCGTTCAGGGTCCGGCTTGGCTTGGATTTGAACGACAAACTGCACTCCACCACGGAGATCCAAGCCCAACTGTACTTTGCCGGAGGCAATTTGTTCTACGCGCTTGAGTAGCTCACGGTTGATAATCTCCTTATGCTGTGGGCCTGGGGCATTCCAGTTATTGGGGTTGAGGCCAATCTTTCGCAGGAGAGAGGAGTGGGCTTTTTTGAGCTTCTGATCTTCTTTGGACAGTTCAGTTTCGTAGAGCGCCCCGATTCGTGCCGCGGCCATTTCCATTTGTGCGTCTTTAAGTAGTCTTTCTTCCAGTTTTTCATCGAGTAACACCGGCGGGAACACCTCCCCCTTCAGCCGGTCACTGACCAAGTCCCGAAGATCCTTTCCTGCCAAGGCCTCATTCCAGTCGTCCAGCGAAAGAGTTTCGTCCCTCTTTAGTTTCTTTTGCCGCTCTTTAAGGTCTGCGATGATATCACCGATATTGTGATTGGGTTTTAGCTCGCCCTCAAACACCTCCACCATGTCTTGCCCGCCCGTATTGGGATACCACTGAAAGAGCGCCACCAAAGTGATGGCCACCACCAGCGCCAAGCGCCCGAAAATTGGTTTCTTCTCCATTTTACTTGGACTCTTCCTCGTCTTCAGCGTGCGCGGGGAGTATTCGCTCAATGGCATTGCGATCCAGCTCCACCTTGGAATCAGCCGAACGCAGAATGATGCTGTTCTTTTTTACCGTGGAAATGGTGCCAACCATCCCAGCCGCTACTACTTTAGTGCCGGATTTGATTTCCGAAACCATCTTGGCATGTTCCTTCTGCTGCTTTTGCTGTGGGCGAATGAGGAGCACGTAAAAAATGCCAAGGATGCCCAGTGGCATGAGGCATTGCAGCCATGTTCCGGGCGGAGTGCCGCCTTGGCCACCCTTTCCGGCGGGTGCTTGCCCGGCTACTTCTGCTCCGGCAAAAAATAATTCTGTGAATAAATTCTCCATAAAGTAATGGTCAGTCTTCAGCTGGTAATGGCCAAAGACGGCGAATCCTATTGGGAAAGAGCCTTTTGGCAAGCTTTTAGCGGACTATTGCGCATTTTCCCGCTGCGCCTCCACTCGGCTGGTGGGACGGTAGTTTTTCACAAAATCCTCCCGAAACGCTTCAAATCGCCNTTGCTCAATGGCTTCCCGAGCAGCAGCCATCAGTCGTAGATAGCATCGGAGGTTGTGGATTGTAAGTAATCGCAGGCCAAGAATTTCGCTGACATTAAGCAGATGCCGCACATACGCCNGGGTGTGNTGCGTGCAGGTATGACAGTCGCAGCCTTCTTCAATAGGGCTGAAATCCGCCTTGTATTCAGCGCCCTTGATGGCGAACGCGCCATTGAAAGTATACGCGGTTCCATTACGGGCCACGCGAGTAGGCAGCACGCAGTCGAACATATCGACCCCGCGTGCGATTAACTCGATCAACTGCGCCGGCGTGCCGAGGCCCATCGCGTATCGTGGCTTATCCGCCGGCAGCAAGGGCGTGGTGTAACNGGCAATACGCAGCATGTCCGGTTCCGGCTCACCCACGCTCAGGCCCCCAATGGCGTAGCCGTCAAAATTCATGGGCACCAATGCCTCGGCACTTTGTTCACGCAAATCTTCGTGCACGCCTCCTTGGTTGATGCCAAAGACCAGTTGCCCTTCAGCTCGGGGTTGGCGTTGGCATTCGGCGGCCCAACGATGGGTGCGGGCCAGTGATGCTTGCACCTCCTCGCGCGTGGCGGTGGCGGGCGGNCAATCATCGAACACCATCGCCACGTCACTGCCCAGATCGCGTTGAATGCTCATGGCCTCGCGCGGCCCAANGAACATCGGTGCGCCATCAATGTGCGATTGAAAGGTCACGCCGTCTTCTCCGATCTTTGAAGACTTCGCGAGGCTGAATACCTGAAACCCGCCGCTGTCGGTCAGAATGGGNTGCTGCCAATTCATAAANGGATGNAGCCCGCCGGCTTCCCGTATAATCTCCATGCCAGGCCGGAGATTAAGGTGGTACGTGTTGCCAAGGATGATCTCCGCATCCAATTGCTGCAAATCAGCCTGATCCAGCGTGCGCACCGTGGCGCGGGTNCCGACCGGCATGAACGCNGGCGTCTNCACCGTGCCGTGAGCGGTGATAAGNTCGCCGCGCCGGGCAACGCCATCGGTCTGCAGCAGCTTAAACATTCGCNAATGCCGCCTGTGCCTTGACGGCCGCCTCGGCCACCGGCACATTTTCGCGCTCGCCGCCGGCGCGTATGGTGAATTCCACGCAGCCTTCCTTGAGTGAACGCGCCCCCACCCCCAGCCGCACTGGAAAGCCGATTAATTCGGAATCCTTAAACTTGCCACCCGGCCGTAGCTCACGGTCATCCAGCAACACACTAACGCCGGCGGCGGTCAGTTCGTCATAAATCTTTTGTGCCGTTTGCATCACTTCACTGTCCGGATCGGTTTCCAGCGCGGTGATGCAAACCTCCCAGGGCGCGACGGCGGCCGGCCAAATGATGCCGTTCTCATCATGGCTGTACTCGATGATCGCCTGTAAAGTGCGTGTAACGCCAAGGCCGTAGCAACCCATCACCAGCGGCTGTTGCTTGCCTGACTCATCAAGGAAATTNGCCTCCAGCGCCTCACTGTATTTGGTGCCCAGNAGAAACACATGGCCCACTTCAATGGCTCGNCGAATCTTNAGCGGTTGGCCGTCAGCGCTNAGTTCACCCTCTNGCACGGTGCGCAGGTCGGCCCACTGGNCGTCGGCGATGTCACGGGACAGATTCACATTTCGAAGGTGTTGCCCGTCGATATTTGCACCGGTGGTCATGCCTGCGGCGCCGCGAAGTAATTCATCGGCAATGATGGTGACGTCCTTTACGGCAACAGCGCCAAGGCTCCCTGGGTGCGCCCCGAGAAGCTGGTTGATTTNCTCCGCTTCGGCTGGNCGGAAAATCGTCGTNCCCAAAGCACCGGTGAGCTTGGCTTCGTTCAGCGTGTCATCGCCGCGCAACAGCACTAGGNCNGGTTTGTCNTCGGCANTGTAAACGAGTGTTTTGATCTGTNGGTGTGCGGGAACGTTGAACGGATTTTGTTCCAAATCTTCAATGGTCTTTACTCCCGGTGTATCAAAGGCCTCTGCCTCTCCGGTGCACTCGGTTGGTGTNGNTGTGGCGGGGCCTTGNCTGGCNGCTTTTTCAAGGTTGGCGCTGTAGCTNCCGTCTTCGGTGTAGGCCACTTCGCTCTCGCCNGTTTGGGCCGGCACCATGAATTCATGCGAGTAATTGCCGCCCATTACACCGGTGTCTGCCTCCACGGGAAAAGCCTGCACGCCGCACCGTTGAAAAATNCGCACGTAGGCGTCGTACATTTTCTGGTAGCTGACGAGGGCGGTTTCGTCATTGGCNTCAAAGCTATAGGCATCTTTCATNATGAATTCGCGCGCGCGCATNAGGCCAAAGCGNGGGCGGATTTCATCGCGGAATTTNGTTTGNACCTGATAAAAATTGAGCGGTAATTGCCGGTAGGAATTGATCTCGGTGCTGGCCAGCGTGGTGATCACTTCCTCGTGCGTGGGGCCAAGCAGCCATTCCCGCTGCTTGCTGTCGCGCACCTTAAACAGGACGTCGTGCGCCTGCTCGTAGCGGCCGCTGGNCTTCCAGATTTCNGGNGGCTGCACNGCCGGCATCAANACCTCCAAGGCTCCNGCGCGATCAATCTCTTNGCGCACAATCGCCTCNATNTTTTGNAGCACTCTTAGNCCGGCAGGCAAAAAAGTGTANAGCCCGCCGGCAAGTTTCCGAACNAAGCCGGCGCGCAGCAGGAGTTGGTGNGAAAGAATTTCCGCCTCGGCGGGGGCTTCNTTGAGCGTGGGAATGAATGTNTGGCTCCAGCGCATGCGTTAGCTTTACCGGATGGAGCCGCTNCGGGTAAAGCNTGCGCTTATTTGACCGAGTTGCAAAGGGCCTGCNTGNCTCCTATGCGCACCTCCAGTCGGTCNCCGCTCTGGATGGGGCCNACGCCACTGGGGGTNCCGGTCAGGATNATGTCGCCGGGTAGCAGGGTCATGTTCGTGGAAATGAAACTTACCAGCTGGGCGCAGCTGAAAATCATCTGGCTGGTATGGGAGTTTTGCCGGAGTTGGCCGTTTTGGAACAGCTGAATGGTTTGGTCCTGCGGNTCAATTTTTGTCTCAATAAANGGTCCAATGGGAGTAAAGGTGTCAAAGCTCTTGGCACGGGCCCATTGGCTTTCTCCACGTTGGATGTCGCGGTCGCTGATATCCTGTGCAGCTGTGTAGCCGAAAATATAACGACCGGCGGCCTGCGGNGCCACGTTGCGNATNCGGCGACCAATGATGATGGCCAGNTCAGCCTCGTAATCGTTGCGGTGGCTNGGAAATGGCAGATCAATCTTGGCGCCATCNGGAATGAGCGAGGTGGGNGCTTTCAACCAAAAGAGCGGCTGTGTGGGGGGCTTGAGATTGCTTTCACGAGCGTGNTCGGCGTAATTCAAGCCCACCGCAATCACCTTGCTNGGCTCCACCGGCACAAGCGTGCGNATGCCCCGGGAAGGAGTAATGGGGCGTTTGGNAAACGAGGGTGANCCGAAAACATCGCCTTTCAGCTTGTANAGNTTTCCGTCAACGACTTTGGCGTAAAAAATACTATCGCCCTTTTGGAAACGTCCAATAGCAGCCATGCGTGNGTGGTTATTAACAGGTTTTTCCCAGTCATCGCAAGATAAAATGCCGTGATTTATCGGNCGTCCCGCGGTAACGTGCGCNTGTGAGACGGCTGATTCCNCTAATATTATTCAGTTTTTTTNCCCTGAACGGGTGGGCAGCAGATGCCGGGGTGGAAATTCGCTGGGATGCGGTGAATAAAACACTGGGAATAAGTGCCCGGAATGCTCCGCTGCGTGTTGTACTCACTGAACTCAGTCGCCAAACGAATTGGCGGGTAGTCATCGAGCCGGGAATTCGGACAAAAGTCACACTGCGCACCAAGCCCCGTCCGGCCNGCCAATCTCTCAAATTGCTCGTTGGGCGGATGCGTTATCAACTGACNCCCAATTCCGCCAAGCCTTGGGAATTACGCNTTTTTGAATCAACGGCCGAAGCAGCCACCGAGGCGGTTGAGGTGCCGAGACAGGTGGTGAAAATCGTTCCAACGGAATTAGCCGTGGTGGTAAAAGACAAGTCGGCTGCCCAAAAACTGGCCGACCAATTCAACGCGGATCTCATTGGATTCATCAAGGGCGCCAATGCCGCGCGGTTGAAATTCAAGAGCGCTCAGCAGCAGAAACGGGCCCGTGATCAGATTGCCAAAGTGGACGGCGTGGAGTTGGTGGATGATATTTTCCAGTACCCACCCCCGGTCGCAACGATTGTTAGTGAGGGAAACGCAAACCCGATTCGTGTTACCCCCGCGCCGGTTGATGCCAAGGGTGCCTTGATCGTGGGCTTAATTGATAGCGCTGTTCAAATTAAGGGTCTGGACAAGCCCAAGTTCATCCTTGATCAACTTACCGTCACGGATCCGTTTGAGGCGAAGGAAAAGCAACTCACCCACGGCACCTCCATGGCCAGCATTTTGTTGCGGGGTTTATCGAATAAAGACCTCGGAGTGGACCAAAGCAAAGTGCGCATTTTGCCGATTGACGTATTTGGGGATGCTAAGGGTGCTACCAACTTCGATGTTTGTCAAGGTATAGCCCTCGCGGTGTTCAGAGGAGCCTCCATTATAAATCTCAGTCTTGGCAGTCAACGTAGCAGCAAGCTGGAGCACCGAGTCATTCAGGATGGCCACAAGGCCGGCGTGCTGTTTGTCGCCGCGGCCGGCAATGAGCCGGTAAAATCCAACACTTCCCCGGCCGCTTATCCTGAAGTAATGGCTGTGACCGCGGTGAAGCCTGATGGTAATCTGACCAGCTATGCCAACCGTGGTGATTTCATTGATGTCGCCGAACGCGGCCGCCAGCCCGTGCGGTTTTACGGGAAAACTTACAGCGTGAGTGGCACCTCCGGAGCCAGTGCGTATGTGAGCGGATTGGCTGCGGCTTTGGCCAGTAAACACGGGAAACGGCCGATTGAGATTCGTGAGTTGATCATCAAGAATCGACCGTTCGAGCCGCCTACTGAAAAGGACGGGAATTAGCTAGGTGCGTGTTCGACGGATCCGCAATTCGACATGCCGGGTTTCAGGCAGGATGAATTTTTTGATAATGACCGTAACGGCTTCGGCGCTAAATACATTGAGAACCATGTCCGCCAATTCTTCAGCAAGAGTCTCAATTAGCTTCCGCTCGCGCGCCTCCGCCAGCTTGCGTGCGTGAACATACACAGCGTGGTAATCGATGGTTTGATCGATTTCATCAGATTGTCCAGCTTTCGCAGTTTCTGTTTCCAGCGAAAGTGTAATCAATAACTCTTGAGGATTCGCTCGCTCCTCATCCGGCACGCCAATGCGGCATCGCACTTGGATATCTTCAATGGTGATGGTGTCTTTCATGCACGGAGGGCCACGGGCCAGTTTAAGTTATGTTGCGACAGTAGTGCCTGGAATTCGCCAAGGTGAGCCACGGTCAATTCTGGCTGAGCTTTGGCTAATTGGTCGGCGGTGTTATATCCGGTTAGCACAGCACAGGAGTGCACACCGCCGGCGTAGGCTGTTTCGACATCATGTTGCATGTCACCTATGAAAACTGTTTCGGCTGGGTTTAGGCGGTTTTCCTCAAGGATCACACTGATCTTTTTGCGCTTATCCATGATCCGGATGTATTCACGTTCAAACGCAAAACCAACTGCAGCAGATTGCACTCTATAATGATCCGGGTGAATGGTGCTCAGTAGAAAAGTTCGCAGGCTGTTTGCTTGGCAGAAATCTAGAAACTCCGCTGCGTGTGGCAGTGCAGTGACCTCCTTTTGCTCTTCACGAAAACTCTCCTTGTACCAGCCCTCCAACTGCTCCAACGGCACTCCGGGGGTGACACGTTCATAAAAGGCATCGAAAGGCAGGCTGAATTCTGCGCGAAATTCTTCAAGCGACATTTCCGGCCGGCCGCATTGGGTGAAGGTGTAATTGGTGGAGCGCCAAACTGCGCGCATGTCATCCACCAAGGTGCCTGACCAGTCGAAAATAATATTACGAATCATGACTCAGCCGCGTCGGTTTCCTTGGGCTCATCCTTGCCAGGCAATTTTAGGCGAACGGGCGGTTTGAGATTGTCGTGCGGATCTTCCTTGGCGGGTTTTTCCTCCGTGGCTGATTCATTTTTGGCGCGTAAATTGATGCGGGTGGGAGCGGGCTTTTCATTATCAGGTTTCTCTTCGGCCTTTTGCTCACTATCACTCTCTTCGGATTTCTCGTTTGTTTCGCGTAAATTAATTCGCTGTTTCGACTCCTCCGTCTCTGCATCCTTTTCAGCTTGCTTTCCGGTTGCAACTGGTTTTTCAGGCTGCACCAAAAGTAACCATGCCAATACAGCTGCAATGGTCGCGATGACCGCGCAAATTAAATAGGGCAGCTCAAGGCGCAAGTCCATGAGGCTCAAGGCAAAGAGCGGGCCGATAATCCGCGCCATGCTGCCGATGCTTTGAGTTACGCCCATCACTTCGCCTTGCTCGGCTGAAGAGGCATTGAGTGAGATGAGCCCGAATGTGGGCGCGCGGTATACGCTGGAGCTGATAGCAAACAAGGCCAGCCCGCCAAGGAGCAGCATCAATCCACGGCTGTCCGTGCAAAATGGAAGCAAGGCTAAGCTTACGCCGACCAGGGCCAAGCCAATGACAATAAGCATTTTTTCGCCCACTGCTTTTACCAGCGGCCCGATGCAACCGCCTTGGACGACCGCACCAATGATCCCGCAAAAGCCAAGCAGCCAGTACGCAAAATTTTTGGTGTAATCCAGGGTGATGGTTATGCCGNCCCCNACAAACTGNCGGTCAANGGGCATTTCAACCCGTCCGGATGTGGGCGCATAAATTTTCGTNCGGCTGGTNGTGTCGCCGTAGGTGGCNAGCAAGTCGTCCTTGCGGACATCCGCNCCATCCTTCGCATGCCAATCAATNGGNACAATATCTCCGGGGGATTCCGGGATGACCACCTTTTCCTGGAATGAATAATTCCCGGGATTGCCCTTGGTGCCCGCGAAGAGCACGGCGAAGGTGGATTCAAAACAAGTGAAACAGAAAGTGGCGAGAAAAAATACGCCAAACAAATAGCCCAACTGAGGTCGTTTTAGCACTCGCGCCATTTGGTGTACGCGCGGTGCCGGCGGTGCAGGATCGGATTCCGGCTTGCGGCTTTCGCCAAGAATGAAGAATGCGAGCACCAGATTAAAGCCGCAAATGGCAGCGGCCGTCCAGCCCGGGCCCGTGTCCCCAAAGGCACCGGCGCTAAGGGCGCCTAAAACCGGGCCCACGATAAAGCCAAGGCCGAATGCCATGCCAATCAAGCCCATACGATTGGAGCGATCTTCCGGTGGCGAGATGTCCGCGATGTAAGCGCTAGCCACTGAAAGATTCGCTCCGCAAATTCCCGCAGCGATCCGGCTGGCCAGCAGCAGCCAAATGGAATGCGCTCCGCAGGCCATGGCAAATACGGCATAGGAAATGCACGCACCCGCGGTGCTGATGAGTAGCACCGGCCGGCGGCCAATGCGGTCTGATAAGCGCCCCCACATAGGCGCAAAAATGAACTGCATGAGTGAATACGAGGCGACGATGCAGCCGGCTAGCAAACCGGAGGCGCCATATTCTTTGCTGTACAGAGGCAGCATCGGCAGCACGATGCCGAATCCGACGAGGTCGATGAAAACTGTCAGGAAAATGACCAGCAACGATGCGTTCCGCTTGAACGCTACGTTTGGCAACTTGATGTCGGGCATTTTCATGAGAGCAAGCCCGCGCAAACTAGCGCGAGGGGTTGGTGATTAAAAGAAAAACCAGCTGCCTCAGGCAGCCTCGGCAGCGGCTTCATCATCCGCGGTTTCATCTTGAGGGCCGTACAACCAGTTCCAAGCGTCCTTGATGTCTTCAAGAATCATGTATCCCGCAGGCACAAGCACGAGCGTGACCACGGTTGCAAAAATCACCCCAAAACTCAGCGAGATGGCCATCGGCACGAGGAATTGCGCTTGCACGCTCTTTTCAAAAAACACCAACGGCGTGAGGCCTGCAAAGGTTGTGAGGCTCGTCAGCATAATAGCCCTAAACCGTGCCACGCCACTGACGCGCACCGCGTCCAAAAGGTCTCCGTATTGTTTCCGTTTTTGATTTACAAAATCAACCATCACCAAGCTGTCATTGACCACCACGCCCGTGAGTGCCACCACGCCGAACATGGACAAAATAGTGAGCGCCTGCCCCATGATCAGGTGGCCCAACACCGCGCCGATCAGGCCAAAGGGAATGGCTCCCATAACGATGAAGGGTTGGATGTATGAACGAAAGGGGATTGCCAGCAATGCGTAGATCATCACCATGGCCACCAGATAGGCTCGGAAGAGGCTGCCCAAGGTTTCAATCTGCTCCTCGCGTGCTCCTTGGAATCGAGTAAAGATGCCAGGGTATTCGGCTTTCAGTTCAGGAAGATCCGTCGCGCGAAGTTCGCGCACAACCGTGTCGGCATTGGTTTTGGTATTATCCACCTCGGCTGTGATATTTACCGAGCGCCGGCCGTTTACCCGACGAATGTTGGAGTATCCGCGGCCGGCTTCAACGGTGGCCACTTCATTAAAGGGCACAGCCAGGCCGTCCTTGAGCCGGATGCGCATATTGCTAACATCCTCAAGTGACCGACGGTCACTAGCCGGATAACGGATCATCACTTTGACGTCATCCCGGTTGCGCTGAATTCGTTGGGCTTCTTCGCCGTGAAAGGCCTGCCGTACCTGACGGCCCAGGTCAGCAAGCGTGAGCCCCAACGGCTCTGCTTCCGGGCGAATTCCGAGCACCCATTCGCGTTTGCCCATCTTGAACGTGTCACTGATATCGATCACACCTGGATACCGCCCCAGCTTGTCTTTTAATCCGTTGGCTGCTGCCTGCAGAATTTCTAGATTCGGCCCACTGAGTTGAATGTTAATGGATTTGCCGGCGGAAAAAATATCGGCACTGAACCCCACTTCACTGGCGCCGGCCACTTTGCCAACCGCTTCTCGCCATCGATCGACAATTTCCTGGCTCGTGACATTGCGTTGTTCCGAAGGGGCCACCTCGATATGGATCTCTGCCTTATGAGCGCCGAAGTGGTTCGCCTCATAATTGCCTCCAGCGAATTCTGCCTCCATTCGGTACGGCTGCATTCCCACCGTGGAAAGCATCTGCTGAAAGACGTTTGTGGCCGCCGGGTCACTCGCCACGATGCCAGCTTTCACCTTATCCGCCGCGGCTTCAATCCGGGCAGCCGCTTGGCCTGTTTGCTCCGCGCTCGTGCCCTGCGGAAAGGTGACATACGCATAAACATTATCCCCTTCGACCGGTGGAAAAAAAATGAATTTGATATGTCCGCCAGCGTAGCTGGCCACAATTAATAATAACACGGCCACGCCCGTGCTCACTGTCAAATATCGCCAGCGCAGGCACGTTTCCAGAAACGGTTGGTAAACTTTGATGGCAAACTTTTCCGCGCCATTGGCGAAGGCCTGCTGAAACCGGCTCCACAGACCGGGCTTATCTTTTTTGGGCTCCGGTATGTTTCGCAAATGCGCCGGGAGAATGAACAGGCATTCAACAAGAGAAAACAAAAGTGTGGGGATGACAATAAGCGGGATGAAGCGAAGGATTTTGCCGGTATGCCCTTCCAGGGCGAGAAGTGGATAGAACGCCGCAACCGTCGTCAGCACGCCAAATACAACCGGCCGGGCCACTTCCAGTGCGCCGCTGATTGTGCTCTTCAGTCCGGGGCCATAACGCCGATGATGTGTGTGAATATTCTCACCGAGCACAATCGCGTCATCCACCACAATGCCGAGCACGACAATGAAGGCAAAAAGCGAGATGAGGCTAATTGAGACTTCCAGGCCCGGCATTAACCAAAGGGTCCCCAAAAACGAAACCGGTATACCGAAGGTCACCCAAACCGCCACGCGAAACCGCAGCGCCAATGCCAACACGAGGAAAACCAACGCCAAGCCGGCGCGGCCGTTTCGATAGAGAAGATCCAATCGGCCCCGGAGGTACGTTGAATCATCCTGCCACGTTTTCAGTTGGATTCCCTCAGGCATGATGGGTTGCGCTTGGGCCACGTAATCTTTCGCCAATTGCGCAATCTCCAAAGCGCTCTGGTCACCCACACGAAAAACCCGCACCAATGCCGCCGGTTCCCCATTGAACCGGGACGAAAGATCTGTATCGGTAAATCCTTCCTTCACCGTGGCCACGTCGCCCAAGGTCAGCCGACTGCCATCCGGGCGGGTTCGCAGGACCAGTTGT
Source organism: Verrucomicrobiales bacterium (assembly GCA_002718935.1). Lineage (GTDB taxonomy): Bacteria > Verrucomicrobiota > Verrucomicrobiia > Limisphaerales > UBA1100 > UBA1100. Next base: position 4,881 of record PBFV01000050.1, on the reverse strand, counting down.
TTGAAGTCCTCCGCGCTATAAGCTTGGCCGCGGGTGCGTAACAGGATTTCTCCACTGTCCGTTTTCACAGTGCCTCCCGGTAAATCCAGTGAACGTTTGCGCACGGCAGTCGCCACCTCATCAAAGGTCAGGCCGAACCGCCGCAATTGTGCTTCGGGCAATTCCACCGCCATTTCATAAGGGCGCACATTCACTAGCTCGACTTGGGTGATTCCCTTTTGCGCCAGCAATTCGTCCCGAACCCGCTCGCCGGCGCGCTTGAGAGCCAGCTCATCCACTCGCCCGCTTACGGCGACATTGATGACCTGCTTGCGCATTATCATCTCTGTAATATTCGGCTTCTCCGCTTCATCGGGAAACGTCTCGATGGCATCGATCCGTTGCTTCACTTCATCGATCAGCTTGCCCACATCCGTATGCGGCAGAAGCTCAATGGTCACGACTCCAATGCCTTCGGAAGCATTGGATACCGTTTGCTCAACGCCCTGAAGACCTTGGACGGCATCCTCAATCTTTACGCAGATTGCCTTTTCAACCTCCTTGGGCGCCGCGCCTGGGTAAATCATCTGAACCATCACCCAGTCGGAACTGAACTCAGGAAAAATCTCCTGTTTGATCTTGGGGATCGCCAGCAGGCCGGACACGATAATGAACGCCGCCAGTAAATTTGCCGCCACGCCATTGCGCGCGAACCACTCAACCACCCTATTCATGTAAACCCTCTCCGGCGATCACTCGCATGCCCTCCACGAAGGCTTCCACTGGCGTGAGNGTCACCTGCTCACCTTCACTCAGGCCTGCGCTAATGACCACCACATCNCGTGTNCTCCAAGCCACGGTGACGGTGCGCGCCTTCAGTNCGCCNNCGTCATACACGTGCACCTGCCCTTCGCCGCGCATAACNNATCGCGGAAGCACCGTCACTTTTGCCATCGGTTTTCCATCAATCTCGGCCTTCACAAAACGGCCGAACGAAAGCGCTGTGCCTTTGGAGTCATCCGCCGAGTTATAGGGGTCTTTTACAAGAGCGATTAATGTCATCATACGGGTTGAGGGATCCACTTCACCCGTTGTGCGAGTTACATGCCCGCGCCAACGACCTGGGGATCCGGCAGTCCCTGAGAGGACAACACTTGGCCCGCCCAAAATATTTGTGCCACCACGAAATGCCTTGGGCAGTTTCAGGTGTTCAAACTGCTCAAGCGACAAGGCTAAGTGAATTTCCGCATAGTCAATCGGCTGTAAATGGGCAAGCGCCACGCCCGGAGTAATAACCTGACCCAGGCCAAAATTGACTTGCTGCACCCGGCCGGCAAACGGGGCGGTAATGACGCAACGATCCACATTTAATTGCGCCTGTTCAGATGCTGCTTGGGCTGCTTCCAATTTAGCTTCAGAAGATTGGAGCAACGTACGAGCCGCCTTGTCCTGGGCAGCGGCCGCTGAAAGGCTTGCCTTTGCCTCCTTAATCTGTGGCCCGCGAACAAGCAATTCGGGCGGCTCTCCGGATCGTCCGAGCAGGGCCCACTCAGCGCGGGCTGCCTTGGCTTCCGCCTCTTCACGCGCCAATCGTGCTTCCGATTGCGCGCTGGCGGCTTCCGCACTGGAAATTTGAGCGAGCGCATTGGTGATATTCGCCTGCGCGCCACGAATTTCCGCAGCAGTTTGTTTCAGTGCTAACTCATATTCCAGAGCATCCATGCGAACGAGCTCATCCCCTTCTTTAAACAAACCGCCTACGATCAATGCCGGTGATATGAACACTACCTTTCCTGAAATCTGTGGCATTAAGCGAACCGAAGTTCTCGGCCTAACGTTGCCGTGCGCTCGGATTACCGGCACGTAATTTTTTTCGGTAACTGTCACTAAATTGACATTGGGCCGAAAGGGTTCTGATGGCACGGGTGCTGTCTTCTTTTGGTTCATTACCAGCCCCCCTGCCCCGCCTAATCCAAGGCCTAGCACTAGTATCGGCAGCCCAATTTGCAATGCGCGACGCATCAGGGTTTATCCCTCCATACAACCGGCGTTGGTTTCAGAAAATCGCCGCCCAATGCTAGGTGCAAGTTTGCCCGGTTTTCCAATCGCAACCTCCGCACGCTAACCCGTTGACTCCGTGTATCGGTGTAACGTCGTTGGGTTTCCAGCACGGTGACAAATGGCGTGAGCCCACGCCGATAACGGTGCTCTGCCAACTCCAAGGCGCGTGACGCTTTCACTGCGGCGTCCGACAATTCATTTTCGCGTTTTCGCAACAGTTCTTCATTTGCCAAGCTCGATTCTACCTCAGCAAAAGCCCCCAGCACCAATTGTCGGTGGCGGAGGACTGCTTCGGCCGCGAGTGAGTGTTGCAGCAAAATATTATTGCGAAGCTTGCGACCCTTTAGAATGGGCTGCGTGATGTTGCTGCCCAATGACCAAACAAGGTGGTTGTTGTTGAGCAATCCCTGAAGTGCATCAGACGTGCTGCCCGTGCTGGCAGTAAGATTCAGTTTGGGCAGTAATTCTCCCTGCGCTTCCTCAACCCGATAACGGGTGCCCTGTACGCGGGCCATGGACGCTGCGATGTCTGGTCTCCGTCCCAGCAATTCCGAAGGAACGCCTGCGGGGACCGGTGGCATCAACTCAGGCAAAGTGCGCCCTCCCTGCAATGTGCCACTCGGATAACGGCCAAGCAACGCTTCCAGTCGACGGCATTGTTGAGCATGTGCTGCATGCCATTGCTCGGACAAGGCCCGCAGTGTGGCTAAGTTTACTTCAGCCAATTGAACATCCAACGCGCCATTGACCCCCAATGAATGCCTCAAGGCTGCCTGATTAACGGTGTTTTGAAGGATCAGAACATTAGTGCCGGCAAGATCGATCTGCTCATTGGCTTCGACTAATCCAATCCACGCCTTGACCACCTGTGCCGCGAGCGATTGCCGGGCTGCCCACAAATCCGCATGAGCTGCCTGCACATCCGTGATCGTCCGCTTCTCGCCGGCCTTGATACGGCCCCAAACATCCACCTCCCAACTGGTGCTAAGGTTTAAGCCATGACTGGTATAGCGGCTTTTCATAACGCCGCCGTCGCCAAATGGCATGCCGATAAAGTTGCTTTGTTGTTTCGAAGTGTTCAGGGAGACATCGAGCGCCGGAATTCGGTTTTGCTCTGCATCCGCATATAGCACCGCCTGATCCAATCGCGTCGCTGTGGCTTGCAGGTTGATGTTGTGCGCCAAAGCCTCGTGGACAAGTCGCGAGAGGCGCGCATCCCCAAATTGCGACCACCAATCCGAACTGATCGCGTTGGTGCCGCCACTTTCGGAGGACCATTGCGCCGGCATGCTGATTGGCTGGCCGGGTTGTTTCGGCATTGGCACATGGCATCCGGCCATGATGAACGCGAGCAATATGGCGCTGAAGTATTGCATCATGACTTTGCCTTGAGGCCGGCGTTGAGAAAAGACACCAAACGCTGGACCATGCCTTCAGTGTCATCCGGATTACATAGTCCCCCTGAAATATCCCTAAGCCGTTCGGAGTCCGCCATCGTATGCGCCATAGCACCGACTAAAAAGTGGATGCGCCAAAAAAACTCTTCCGGAGGCAGGTTTGGCAGTGCCTTCAAAAGCGCCGGCCGGAATCGCTCGAGGACATAATGAAACTGCGTATTAATGAGCCCTTGAATTTTCTCGTCGGGCTCCAGTACGCATCGTCCGAGCAATCTCATGAACCGCTCCCCGCCCTTCCCGGGGTCACGACTCAAACGCAAGGCGGGCCCAACCAGAGCCTCCAGAACTTTCGGCAAAGGCACCGCCCCCTTTCCGGCTGTTAGTTCATAATCTTCAAGCAACGCCAAGCGCTCGGCATTCAAGGGCACCAAACGGCGGGCCAAAACGGCCTCCAGCAACGATTCCTTGCTACCAAAATGGTAATGAATGGCAGCAAGATTCACCTTGGCTTTGCCAATGATTTGCCGAAGCGAAGTGGCATTGGGTCCCCGGCTGGCAAATAACACTTCGGCAGCATCGAGAATCCCGGTTTTGGTATCCTTGCGAGTCTTCATAATCAAACGTTTGTTTGAAACGTTTGAATCAATCTAATGTTTCACTCGCTTCCGTCAATTAATTTTCAGGAAATGTATTGCCATCAAGTGTCGTCTAAATATTCAACGGGGAGGCTTGCTTCCCGCAAAAATAGGGAAACAATCAGTCGTTGATGCGAAGTCAGCCTTATATTAGCCGTGCGCTCTGGTTTGTGCTGGCCTGTATTTTTACGCCAGTTTTGCCGGCGTCGTCGCCAGCCTTCACAAATGATGTAATGCCCGTGCTGGAGCGATTGGGGTGCAATGCCTCGGCGTGCCACGGAAAGGCGGAGGGGCAGAATGGTTTCAAATTGTCCGTGTTCGGGCATGACCCGGAGGGCGACTTTCTGGCGTTGACGAAGGAGAGCCGCGGACGGCGAGTTTCGCCGGCGGCTCCGGCAGACAGCTTACTGTTGCGCAAGATCACCGGCGAGGTTGGGCATGGCGGAGGAGTGCGAACAACGAAGGGGTCGCGAGCATACAAGGTGTTGCATGATTGGATCGCTGGCGGGATGCCATTCGAGTCGACCGCCGGCCCAACGTTGCTAAAGGTGCGACTGGAGCCGGGGAGGTCTGTGGTGAGGTTTAGGCAGCGGTTGCCATTGAAGGTGATAGCCGAATACGCGGATGGATCAAAACGGGATGTGACTTGGCTATCGGTTTTTCACTCCAACGATGCCGGCATGGCGCAGGTTACCGAGAGCGGGGTGGTGACAATCGGAGACGTGGTCGGGCAAACGTCAGTGATGGCGCGGTTCCACGGTAAAGTGACGGTGTTTCAGGCGGTCATTCCCCGGCCGGGTGCGGCAGTG
>PBFV01000049.1 GCA_002718935.1 Verrucomicrobiales bacterium | reverse complement strand
CAGCACACGGGCACCCTCGGCAGCCAAGGCCCCGGCGATGGCCCGCCCGATACCGCTGGTGCTGCCGGTAACCACGGCGGTATGATCCGTGAAACGCATGCGAAAAAGGGTCCGCCGTTCTCGGCTGGTTGTCCAAGCAAAAACAAAAAGCAGCTAAGCGGTGGTCAGTCGGATCATGAATTCCAATCCCCCGTCTTTAGGCTACCGGCAGTGGAGCCGTCCGTCGTAGGCTTCCACGGTACACTTAGCGATGGCCAGGCCAAGGCCGGTGCCGCTGGTCTCACGTGTGCGGGCAGCTTCAGGGCGTCATCCACGACCAAAATCCGTGTCGGCCTGATGGCTTGCGGCGCAGTTTCGGGAGATGTTGGATCAGCGGAGGACGTCACCTCTTACACTTAACGCAACCTAAGAGAGGAAGCACTAACAATCGGGCCGGCAGTCTACGCGATGATTTCTTTCACCACGCGGCCATGCACATCCGTCAGCCGGAAATCGCGGCCGTCATAGCGGTAGGTGAGCTTTTCGTGATCGAGGCCCAGTTGGTGAAGGATGGTGGCGTGGAGATCGTGCATATGCACTTTGCCCTCGACGGCATGGTGGCCGTATTCGTCGGTGTTGCCGTAGGCGAAACCTTTTTTGAAGCCGCCGCCGGCGAGGCAGACGGTGAAGCCGTCGGGGTTGTGATCCCGTCCGGTGCCCTTGTTTTGGGCGTACGGCGTGCGGCCAAATTCGCTGCCCCACCACACGATGGTGTCCTCGAGCAACCCGCGCTGCTTGAGGTCGGTCAGCAAAGCCGCCACGGGTTTGTCACTAGCCTTGGCGTGCTCCATATGCTTGGGCATGTTGGAGTGCTGATCCCAGGCGGGGTTGTTGGAGTTGTCCGTGTAGTTGACCTGAATGTAGCGCACGCCGGCTTCGCTGAGGCGGCGGGCCATCAAACAATACCGGCCAAAGTTGTCGGTCGGCTTTTGGTTGATACCGTACATCTCGAGCGTCTGGGGATCTTCCTTGGAAAGGTCGAGAATGCCCGGCGCGTTATTCTGCATGCGCCACGCGAGCTCGAAGGAGCCGATCACAGCGTCGAGCTCATCATCGCCCGGTCGGCGCTTGGCTTGCTCCGCATTAATGGCGCGCAGCAGCTCGAATTGTTTTTGCTGCGACTTGGCATCTCCGCTGCCGGAAAGATTTTTGATTGTCGAATCCTTGGCCGGGATACCGGCGCGTCCTACCGGTGTGCCCTGATAAGCTGCCGGCAAAAAGGCGTTACTAAAATTGCGCGGACCGCCATTACCCATCGAGGGGCCGATGCTGACGAAGCCCGGTAGGTTTTCATTCTCCGTGCCGAGGCCGTAATTCACCCAAGCACCCATGCTCGGGCGAATGAGATTGATCGTGCCCGAGTGCAGGAAGAGCGTACTGGGTCCGTGCGCCACGCCTTCGGTGTGCATGCCCTTCAGTACACAAAGATCATCCACGTGCTTGGCCATGTGCGGGAAAAGCTCGCTGACCGGCTGGCCGCATTGGCCATAGTTTTTGAAATCCCAAAGCGGCTTTTTGACGCGGTGCTCCACAATCTTGCGCGTCTTGGCCAGCGTGCGCGCATCGTCAAACCGCACCATCTTGCCGTTGTCATCGAAGAGCTTCTGCTTGTAGTCGAACGAATCCACATGGCTCACGCCGCCGGCCATGAAGAGGAAAATGACGCGCTTCGCCTTGGGCGCATGATGCACCAGCTTGGGCGCGAGCGGATTATACGCCGCCGCCGCGCGATGGGCCATGGCCCCCGCCGCCAAGGCGCCAAAGCCGCAGGCAGCTGTGCTTAAGGCACGGCGGCGGTTCATGTTGGCACTGGCAAAAATCTCGTTCATTTGCAGGGATTGGACTGGCCAATCGACCGGGAAATTTTACTGAAAAACGGGCGCCAATCAAGCTTCGTCCGGCTTTTTGTCGGAGTCCGGTTCATTGGTCGATTTGGGTTCTTGGGGATTTTTGTCATCCACTTCACGCCGGCGCATGGCACCAAAGCCGGCAAGCGCCAGTCCGGGCAGGATGATCAGCAGTGCCTGCGAACTGTCCGGGCCGTGGGGATGATAGCGGAAAACCACGGTGCGATTGGCGTCGGATTTTGGCAGATGCACGGCGCGCATGTAGCCGTTGCCGCGCATCAGCTCGGCGGATTGGCCGTCAATGGTCACGCTCCAATCAGCATCGCCCACGTCATTGAGAGTGAGCACGGTGCCAAATTTCACTGGCGGTACTATGAGTTCCACATGGTTGGCCCGGGCGGCCGCAAATTTTGGCGCAGGCAGGCGCAGGGTTTGCGAAGGGAATTCCGGGGCGGGGATGGTTTTGCTGTTGATTAATACCTGCGCGTGCGGGTCAAAACCCGGGTGGTAAAGGTGCTGCAGCAGGTCTTCGTCAGCAACATCAGTGCGCCAATCGGCAAAGAGCTTGGCGCGCGGCAGGGCACCGGTAAATTCCATGAGCGCCACGGGGCCGTTGGTGGCGGTGGTGAGCTTCATGGCGGCGTTGTTGGTGTCCGTGTTGGCGGGCTGGATGTTAAAGGATACGAGGGATTGGAAACGGCGCAGGTGCGGGTCGAGCAATTCGTTGAGGGCATTGTGGTACACGGGCAGGCCAAAGCGGTGCTGCTGATTACGCACTTGTTGAGAGATGCCGTGGTTGCCGGCGTGGCTGAGAAAATAGCGGGTGCTGGTAAGTTCCCATTGGCGCACGAGCAGGCGGTAGGCTTCCTCGGTCTGCAGCTTGGGATTGGATCGTTTTATCGTTGTGGGGCGTTGTAATTGGTTGCGAATAGGGCTGCTGAGACCGGCTTGGGCCAGCTGCTCGAACCAAATTGGCGTGCCCAGCATCTCGGTCATTTCAAGCAAGGTCACGCGGGACTGGGCATTCAGTTGTCGGCGCTCAGCGGCGCGGCTCATGTAATTGAGCAGGGCGGGATCGCGGCCGGCGCGCCGCAGGTATTCGCCGGTGGCAATGCGTTCCAGTGAAGTTTGTTGCACAGTGACGGGTTGACTGCCGTCATTGAACTGCACGGTGGCATACTGTTCCTTCAAATCCGTGAGCACGCCGATGCGGCCGAAGTGTTCGCTTGATGAATTGGTGACCCGCACCTCATTGGTCAGCCGGCTGAGGGCCGCATCGCGCATGGCTTGATCGGTCGGTTTGAGGATGGCCTGAACCATTTGATTAAACGCGGTGGCATCCTCCAGCCGCGTGTAATTGGTAAGGGAAAAGAAATAACCGTTGGCCAATGGTTCGTTGTCCGGATGATAATCCTTGGCGCTCAGATCCGGCGGGGCAGTGAACAGGCTGGTAATCTCGCGGTCTAGAGGCACACCCACCGGCGGGGTGACGGCGGTTTTATAAAACTGATTTAATGGCGCGATCCGGCCAATGGACCGGCCGAAGGTGCGGTCGTAGTCATTGGGCAACGTTGACCAGCGATTGGTGGCCGATTGGCGAAGGGCACTGGTGAGGTCATTGGCCGTTTGGGTATCGGTTAAATGATCGTAGCGGAGAAATCCCATGTTGGCCAAGCCGAGCTCCAGCGTCAGCACGAGGCCCAACAGGCCCATGAACAAAACGCGCGCGAAGGCTTTCCATTTTACCAGACTCGCCGCAATCAATGCGAACGCGGTTAGCACGAGGAACATGACCGCCTTGACCTGTTGCAAATCGCTGGCGGCGGCCATGGACTCGATCAACTGCGGTTGCTGGGACAATTGTTTCTTCAACGTTGCCCCGAGCAATGAATCGCCGCTGAAGATGACCAGAGAAATGGTCATGCCAAGCATGGCTGCCAGCAACATCATGCGCCAAGCTGTGTTCCAGCCGCCTTGGCCGAATCCGCGGGTTTTCTCGTGGTCCCGGGTGGTCTGCCAGTCATCCAGCCCCTGCAGGCCGATGGCAAACAGGCCGACTGCAGCCGCTGTGAAGGCAACGAGCATTTGTGGATACGCCGTCGCCGCCACCAAGCCCACCAGTGCCAGCCCGCCAAGGGTGGCGCAGCGAAATCGTAGGGGAGCGGACATGGCACTGGCCTTGCGCAGGGCGTTGACGAGGGCCCAGCCGATCAGCAGCAGCACCAGCGCGCCGGCGTGGGCGCTGCCACTAAAGGAGGTGCCCCACAGGACCGATTGATCCGGGGCATCCATCCGGTGCCCNGTGAGNCCGGCCATGGGGATGGTGAGCAGATCCTTGGCATTGANGGTGGTGGAAAAAATGGCNNGATAACTGATGTGCGAAAAAAAGATGGGTGCCGCCACNGCGAGGGCGGCCANGGGAACGAGGGCNATNGCAATGACATCGTTNAGGGTGCGTTCACTTTCCTTGATGTTNAGCTTGGCCGCNACACCCACGAGGGANACCACGATGAGCAGCGGCACGGCGTNGGGGCCGGTCTCGAGGATGCCCACNCCCANTGCGATNCCGCCGACCANNGTGGCGGGCCATTCGAGCCGCGGGCGGAGCAGGGCCGCCAGCGCCACGCACACGGCCGCGCCCATCACGGCCAGCCCGCCGGAGTGTTCGACGGCGCTGGTGAAAAACACGCCGTTCAAGGCCGCNGCCAAGGCAGCCAGTGTGCAGACGATGCCGGAGGCGCCCAAGGAGCGGGCCAGCAGCCAGCCGGCCATGCCCAGCAGCAGCAGGCAGGCGNCGGGATAATAGTTGGCAAAGTTGGCGGCGGGATCGCCTGTGAGGCTGCACAGCCAGTGGATGAGCCCGGAAAAGCCCATCGGCGTGCTGTGGGTGTGATGNCCCAGCCCGGTCTGGGCGTTCCAGCCGTTGGCATCAAACTGCGTGTCCCACCCGGCGAGCGACCGGTTTTGATGATGCAAAAAGGATTCGCCGCTGAAGCCCTCGGCAAATAAAACAGCCAGAATCACCAGCAGCACACCGCCGGTGGCCAGCGCCGAGCCTANGCCCGGTCGAGTGTTGGGCGCCTCTTCCATGGGGGCATGTGGGGTAGCAGAAATTCGCCGCGCCATAAAGCGAATTGTCTTTCGCGGAACGGATTGCTAGGCTGCGGGCATGAAGCCCACGCTTGTTTTTTCATGCGCCGCTCTGGCCTTGGCCAGCGCCTTGGCCGCCGCGCCTGGGGTAAAGGTGACGCCGCTTACCGTGCCCACCAATGGCAAGGCCGGTTTTGAACGGCTCAAGCCAGAGGAAACCGGGCTGATGCCGAAGGGCGCATTTAAGAAAGTCCCCGGCGAGGGNATTCGTGACACAGGCAACTCCGGCCTCGCTGCCGGCGACATTAATGGTGACGGTCTGCCGGATCTGTACGTGTGCGGCATGGAACAACCGAATGCTCTGTATCTAAACAAGGGTAACTGGAAGTTTGAAAACATTACCGAGGCCGCGGGCGTGGCCTGCAAAGGCTGGCGCCTGAGCGGGGCGTTGATGGTGGACCTCGAAGGCGACGGGGATCTGGATCTCGTGCTGACGTCCCTGCGTGACTCGCGCAATTTTGTTTTCCTCAATGATGGCGCCGGCAAATTCACCGAAAGCCTCGACAAGTTTGCCTGGGTAAGCAATCCGCGCGGCGGCAACGTGGGCGCTACGGCGTCGGACGTCGATGGCGACGGCGATCTCGATCTGTATTTTACAGCTTTCCTCAAACGCTTCCATACCGAGGAGTTGGGGCGCGAGGGCGTGGCACGCATCGAAGCGCTTGGCGAGGCGGCGCGTGCGGCCGGCAAACCGATGCCTGCTGAATGGCGCAAATATTATTCGTACCGTCCCGTGCCGGTGGCGCCGGGCCGGGTGCGTTACCAAATGGACGCGCATCATGTGGCCGACCAATTGTATCTGAACCACGGTAAAGACGGCTTCCGTGCGGTGCGCGATACGGACGGGCGGTTTCGCAACATGAACGGCGAACCCATGCCAATGCCGAAAGATCCCAGCCATGAGGCGGCCTTTCGTGATGTAGACGGCGATGGCGATCCGGATTTATATGTGTGCTCAGACTTCGACTGGGCGGATCGGTTTTGGAAGAACGACGGTGCCGGAAATTTTACGCTCGTCCATCCGCTTACGCTGCGCCGCACCAGCCAGTTTTCCATGGGCTTGGATTTTGCAGACATCAACCGCGACGAGCATCTGGACTTTCTCACCGTGGATATGCTCAGCCGTTCACACATGCGTCGTAAAACCCAAATGGGTTTCATGCAACCCACAGACGTGGCGATAGGCCTGGTGGAGAACCGACCACAGATTATGCAAAACACGCTGCACCTCGCGCGCGGGGACGGCCGTTACACGGAAATTGCGCAGTACGCCGGCGTGAGAGCATCGGAGTGGAGTTGGGGCGTGGCGTTTTCCGATGTGGATCTCGACGGCTATGAGGACTTGATTGTGGCCACCGGCATGATTCGAGATTTCATGGATGCTGACGCCACCCAAAAGGCCAACCAAGCCAACTCCGGCGGCATCAAAAGCATCATTGAAACCCACGAGTTGTTCCCCGAACTGCGCACGCAAAATGTCATTTACCGAAACAAGGGCGATCTCACGTTTGAATTCAAGAGCGATGACTGGGGCTTCACTGGCGAGGAGGCAGTGTCCGGCGGACTCGTGCAGGCGGACTTTGACGGCGATGGCGATCTCGACCTGATCTTCAACAACATCGGGCCACTGGAAATCTACCGGAACGAATCGGCTGCGCCCCGCGTGGCCGTGCGGCTCAAGGGCAGCGGCAAAAACACTCAGGCCATCGGCGCCAAGGTACGTCTCCTTGGCGGCCCCGGCGGCCCAGCTCCCATTGAGCAGGAAATCCACGCCGGCGGCGGCTACGCGTCGGGCAGTGATCCACTGGCCGTCTTCGGCACCGGCACCCAAACGAAAGGCCTCCAGCTTGAAATTATTTGGCGGCGCCGCAGCCAACTGGAGCGTCGAGTGATCGAAAATGTGAAGCCCAATCACCTTTATGAAATTACCCAGGGCAACGACACGCCGCATGTGCCCCCCGTGCATGAGGCGCGTGAACTGTGGTTTGCGGATGACTTTGAAAAGCTCAGCGTGGAAACCCCGCAAGGCATGGCCAGCGTGGTGCATCGTGAAACCGCCTTTGACGATTTCGCCTATCAATCACTCCTGCCCAATCGCCTCAGCCAACTCGGCCCCGGCGTGGCATGGACGGATCTAAACGGCGACGGGCGCGATGATCTGGTCGTCGGCTCTGGCCGTGGCGGGCCGGTGGTGGTGTACCACGTCCAAGCGGATGGTAAATTCAAGTTCAGCAATGGCGCCAACTCGCCCCTCGACCAAACCGGCCTGCTCGGCTGGACGCCCAAGGCTGGCGCCGGGCCAATTCTGTTGACCGGTTTTTCCAATTACGAGGCGCCGGACCGTGAATTTATCCGGCCGGCCATTGCGCAGGGGCTGGATCCTGCGAAGAAATTCGGCATCGCTTTTTCGCTGCCCGGTCAAACCGCTACCGCCGGCCCCATGGCCTTGGCCGATGTGGACGGCGATGGCGATCTGGACCTGTTCATTGGCGGCCGCACTGTCCCCGCCCGTTACCCCGAACCGGGGGACTCGTTCCTTTACATCAACGACAACGGCACCCTCAAGCTCGACACCGCTAATGAGAAGGTGCTGAAAAAACTCGGTCTGGTCAGCGGCGCCGTGTTTGGCGATCTGGATAATGACGGTGATGCGGACCTCGTGCTGGCAGTCGAGTGGGGGCCGATCAAGGTGCTGCGTAATGACGGCGGCAAGTTTGCCGATGCCACCGCCGCGTATGGCTTGGACAAATATCACGGCTGGTGGAACAGCGTGACCCTCGGAGATTTTGACGGTGACGGCCGGCTCGACATCGTCGCCGGCAACTGGGGCCGAAACAGTAAGTACGAAGGCTCCTATTCCGAGAAGGAACCGCTTCGTATTTCATACAGCGACTTTGACGACAACGGTGTGCTCGACATTGTTGAGTATCATCGCGATAAGATCACCGGTCAGCTCGTGCCCGAGCGGGGGCGCTCTTGCACCATGAACGCGATGCCGTTCATCGGCAAACAGAACGAGACCTTCGAGGTCTTTGGTAAACGCAGCCTTGAGGAAGTGTACGGCGCCTGCCTCAAGGAAGGCACCGTGCTCACCGCCAACGTCCTCGATTCCGTGGCACTGCTCAATCGCGGCGATAAATTTGAGCGGGTCAATCTCCCGGCCGAGGCGCAGTTTGCTCCCGTCTTCGGCGTCAACGTCGCGGACTTTGACGGCGACGGCCATGAGGACATTTTCCTCGCCCAAAACTTTTTCGCCTCCCAGCGGGAAACCCCCCGCAGCGACGGCGGCCGCAGTGTGCTGCTGCGTGGCGATGGAAAGGGAGGGTTTAAATATGTGCCCGGCCAGCAAACCGGCTTGCGCATCTACGGTGAGCAACGCGGCTCCGCGGTGGCGGATTACGATGAGGACGGACGGCCTGATCTGGTCGTCACCCAAAACGGATCCTTCAACCGCCTGTTCCGCAACACCCACGCCCAGCCTGGGTTGCGCGTGAAACTCAACGCCGGCCCCGCCAACCCCACCGGGGTCGGCGCGCGCTTGCGATTGGTTTTCGAAGAAAACAAAACTGGCCCCGCGCGATTGATCACCGCCGGCTCCGGTTACTGGTCACAAGATAGTGCCACTCAGATTCTTGCCACTGCCAGTGCCCCAACGCACCTCGAGGTCACCTGGCCCGGCGGCAACACGACCCGCACCCCCGTGCCCGAGGGCGCAAAGGCAATGAGTGTGGATCACGAAGGGAAAATTGTTCCGTAAAAAGGGGCTACTGCGACTAGTTGAGGAACCGGAAATCAAGGCTCGCGTACAGGCTGTGGATCACTTGGGTCCAGGCCTTGGCGGCGTCCTTCTCGGTGGCGAGAAATTTCAAAATCACTTCCCGTTCAGTGGAAGTGGCGTCGCGCCCGAGGGTGCGGCGGTAGGCGCGGGCGATGCGGGCGGAATCATCGGCGAGGTTCAGATCCAACAAACCCGTGGCGGCGGCTTCGGCTTGGGTGCGGACGAAGGGGTTGTTCATCAGGTAGAGAGCCTGTGTGGGGACGCTGCTTGTGGTGCGTTCGCCGACGACGAGGTTGGGATCGGCAAAGTCGAACACCGCCAAAATCTCCAGCGGCGTGTTCCGAAAAACGGGCGTGTAAAGGCTGCGGCGGGTATCGTCGAATTTATACCCATATTCGCTGCTGGTGCCCGCCTTGATGGTGGCTCCGCCGAGGGCGGGATCCAGTTCGCCGCTCACGGACAGAATGGCATCACGGATGGCTTCGGCCTGCAGGCGGCGGCGGTTTTGGCGCCAGTGAAGTTCATTTTCAATATCCGCCTTGGCTTGTGGCCCGGTTGCGGAGCTCAACTGATACGTGCGCGATAAGACAATTTCGCGGATAAGCTTTTTCACGGACCAACCTTCCTGCACGAAATGCACCGCGAGATGGTCAAGCAGCGGTTGATTGGTCGGCAGTCGGCCCATGTGGCCAAAATTATCGACGCTCGGCACAAGGCCTTTGCCGAAGAGGTGGTGCCATACGCGGTTGGCAAATACGCGCGCGGTGAGTGGATGCTCGGCGCTGGCCAGCCAGTTGGCCAACTCGGCGCGGCCGCTGGCTTTGGATGCGATTTTCGGAAGTCCTTTGCGGTTGAGGACCTCGATAAAGCGGCGCGGTGTCTTGGGGCCAGCGTTATGCACGTTGCCGCGGATGGCAATCTCAATGTCACCGGGTTTGGCGGCTTCATCGGCGGCAATGATGTTCGTCCGCTTCACGGCGTTTTTCTCAAGCACCTTTAATTCCTTCTCAAGTCGGGCGAGTCGCGATCTCTCCTTATCCTTCTTGGTTGGCTGGGCAGAGGACTTTTCCTTTTTTACCACGGCCTTGGAGCCTTCGGGCAGGAGCTGAATGGCGTCGGCAATCACCGCGCCGTTGGCGCCTTCAGTAGAGATTTCCACCACATCCCATTGGCCATCTTGAAATTCGAACACGCCGAGCGATTGGAAGTAGCCGTCTACGCTCGGCGCTTGCCGTTGGTTCACGCGGAACAGTTTTTCGCCATCATTATGGCGCACGGTGATACGCGTGTTGGTAGCGCGATTGGGATGATGTGCGAAGGATACCCGTACTTCATAACGGCCGCCCTTGGCTATTTGCAAAGGGAACACCACCTTCTTGTTGGCTCCGCTGGCATACAGATACTCGGTATCCACAAAATTTTGAACGCTCGTGGATTTNTTCCAANTNCCGGTGATNTTNGCCTTCGCNTTGTCCACCACCANNCCGGGCANATTNNCCGNNNGCACNGAGGGNAGGTTNACNGGTTTGCCGNCGGTNTTTTTGCGGAGCGCATTAATCTCCTTNCGCAANGCNGCCANCTGAGTGGCNGTNGCNTTNGCCNTGGCTTCCTGTGCGGCATCCATCGGCAGCGGGCGCTCGTTCCACTTGGACACATTGCTGTGCACNACNACCTTGGTNCCNTTGAAAATGCCGGCCATNCCNTAGTANTCCTCNGTGCGGATGGGATCNAANTTGTGATCNTGACAACGCGCGCAGCCGATGGTCAGCGCCATGAACGCCTTGCCCATCGTNTCCATCTGCTCGTCNATGATGTCCATCTCGAGNATCGTCTTGTCCTGCAGCTCGTAATTGGTNGGNCCNAGCAGCAGAAACGCCGTGGCNGTGAGGCGTTCGCGGCGNTNGGCGATGGTGCCGCCGGGGATGAGGTCGCCCGCGANTTGTTCGCGNANNAAATCCGTGTACGGCTTNTCGGNNTTGAAGGCNTTCACCACNTAATCGCGATANCGCCACGCCTCCTTCATCAGCANNGTGCGCCCGCCGCCGGTGGATTCGGAATAGCGCACCACATCCAGCCAATGCCGCCCCCAACGCTCGCCAAAATGCGGACNAGCCAAAAGGGCGTCGACGGTTTTCGCGATTGCCGATTTACGATCCTTGGCAACAGCGGCCTGAAAATCCGCCATCTGGGCCGGAGTGGGTGGCAGGCCGATGAGGTCAAAATACAAGCGCCGTAAAAGGGTGAGGTCTGCCGCGTCAGGCCCTGGGCTGATGCCCTTGGNTTTCAGTGCGGCGAGTACGTGCCGGTCAATGCCGTTGTGCGCCCAAGCCGGGTCCTTGAGTTTCGGCGCGTCCGGGGCTTTTACCGGCTGGAACGCCCAGAACCGCCGAGCGGCCTCAAGATCCATTTGCTTGTCCTGCGCCGTGGCCTCGGCGTTGGCGCGCGGGTCGGGTGCGCCCATGGCCACCCATTTTTCGAAATCAGCAATCTGTTCGGCTNTCAGTTTTTTCTTGGGCGGCATTTGCAGATCCGCGTCACCATGCCGAATGGCCTGGATCAACAGGCTTTTGCCCACGCGCCCGGGAATGATCGCCGCGCCGCTGTCGCCGCCCTCCTGCCAGCCGCCTTTCCAATCCAGCCGCAGGNCGGCCTTTACCTTCTCATCCTTGCTGTGGCACTGGTAACATTCGCTGATCAACACCGGCCGAATCTTTTTTTCAAAAAACTCCAAGCCCGCCGGATCCGCGGCTCCAGCCACGCCGGCACTCAAGAATAATACTGCAACCAGACGATGCATTTTGACGATTATGACAGTCGAACCCGAAAAGGCGAGGGTGGAGTTTTGCTCTATCCGGTGGTTTGGTTTACTTCAACTCCCGCGCGCGCAGGTGGCGGAATTTCACCGTGCCGCCCTTGCCGTGGTGCTGGATGCCGAACCGGCCCTTGAGTGATTGCTGGTGCTTCAACTCGGCGATGAGCTTGCCGTTGAGCCACGTGCGGATGCGCGGGCCCTTGGCTTCCACGCGGAAATGATTCCATTCCTCCGGCTTGAACAGGCCTTTCGACGCTTTTTGATAAGCGGCCGTTTGCTCCGCGCCCTTCGGGAACAGCCAGCCGCCCATGCCGATGCCGTACACACCGGCCGGTTTGCCGCGGTCGATCTCGCATTGATACCCCTTGGGTTTGCCTTTATCGCCGATGAGCCGAAAGCCAAGGCCGGAATTGAACCCCTTGTAATCGAGCGGAATTTTTACCTCTGTCTCCACCACAAAATCGCTNAGCTGCAAATCGCTCACCACCCACACATTCACCTTGGAAAACAAATGCAGCTCGCCNTCCACGGCCTTGAAGGAATCNACCTTGGCCCGCGGCTCCCAGCCCTTTGTGGATTTGCCGTCAAAAAGCGGCGTCCATTTTTCCTCCGCTCCCAGTGACAGGGAAGCGGTCAGCAAAATCAATGCGGTGCGAATCATGCACGCAGCTTACGGGCGGCCAGCNGGATTGGAAACAAAGAATGCCTAGGCCAAAATTTCCTTCACCACATGACCCTCCACATCGGTGAGGCGAAAGTCGCGGCCGTCGTGGAAGTGTGTAAGCCGTTCGTGGTCGAGGCCGAGCAGGTNCAGGATGGTGGCGTGGAAATCGTGGGTGTGCACGGGGTGATCAACCGCCTTGAGGCCGATCTCGTCGGTGGCGCCGTGGGTCACGCCGCCTTTCACACCGCCGCCGGCGAGGAAGGTGGTGAAGGCCCAGTTATGATGCTCACGTCCGGGCGCGTCGGCTTTATTATTGAACGGCGTACGGCCGAACTCGGTGGTCCACACCACCAGTG
Organism: Verrucomicrobiales bacterium; assembly: GCA_002718935.1. Classification (GTDB taxonomy): domain Bacteria; phylum Verrucomicrobiota; class Verrucomicrobiia; order Limisphaerales; family UBA1100; genus UBA1100. Next base: position 1,825 of record PBFV01000049.1, on the reverse strand, counting down.
TGTCATCGAGCAAACCGCGGCTCTTGAGGTCGGTGATGAGGCCGTAGATCGGGCGGTCCACCTGCTTGGCGAGGCGCTCGTGATCCATCATGTTGCCGTGACTGTCCCAGTTACCGGAGGAGCCGGTGTGGATCAGCTCAATGAACCGCACNCCGCGCTCNGCCAANCGNCGCGCGGCGAGGCATTGCCAGCCAAAGCCGTTGGCCTGCCCGCGTTTCAATCCGTACAACGCATGCGTGGCGTCGGTCTCCGTTTTAAAATCAAATACCTCCGGCACGGCCATCTGCATGCCGAACGCCGTTTCAAACGCCCGCATGCGCGTGGCCAGTTCGGGATTGGCCGGGCGCGTTTGGAGATGACGCTGGTTGCGCTGGCGCAGGGCGGCCAGTTCCAGCTCCTGCAAATTACGCGGCACGCGCGAGGCGATGTTCGGCACCGGGCTGGGCCCGGGCTGCACGCGAGTACCCTGATGCGCCCCGGGCAGGAAATCCGAGCCCCACACCTGGCCGCCCGCGTAGGGTGATTGCGGCGCCAGCACCATGAACGAAGGCAGGTTGCGGTTTTCCGTGCCCAACCCGTAGCTCACCCANGCGCCGATGCTCGGCCGGCTGACGGTGAACGAGCCGGTGTGCATGCCCAGCGTGGCGTTGTAATGNTTCGAGTGGCTNGTGTGCATGCTNTTGATGAACGCGATGTCATCCACGCACCGCNCNNNCTCNGGAAAGAGCGCGCTCACCNCCTTNCCGCATTGGCCGTACTTTTTGAAATCCCACTGGGTGCGCTTCAGGAAAATGCGCTCGTAGCCCGGCCGGTTTTGAATCTCCGGATGATCACCCTTGGCAATCTCCTTGCCGTGGTTCTTGATCAACTCCGGCTTCGGATCAAACGTGTCAATGTGCGATACGCCGCCGCTGAGGTTGATGAAAATCACCCGCTTCGCCCGCGGCGAAAAATGCGGCCGCCGCGGCGCCAANGGATNGCNCCNTTCCGCNCCCANCANCTCCGAAACCAACGCCGGCATCAGCACCGCCCCGGCGGTCATCGAGCGCAGGAAATGGCGGCGATTTGGATTGTAGCGAAAGGTGTCCATATCACTCCACGAACAAAAACTCATTGCTTCCAAGCAGCACACGGCACCACGCGGCCCAAGCTTTTGTTTCATCCGCGGCTGCGGTGTAGGCAGTGAGGAATTCGCGTGCATTGGCGAGCTCGGAGGGCGTAGCCGGTCGGCTGAGGGCGCGGGTGTGGGCGTGTTGGATGCGGGCATCGCGGTCCGGCTTGGTTGCCAGTGACTTGGCAAAGCCGGCAGCTTGGGTGTGCAGGAATTCGTTGTTCAAAAAATACAGTGCCTGGGTGGGCACATTGCTGAGGCGGCGTTGGCCGGTGCTGGCGTTGGGATCGGCGCCGTCAAAGAGCGCCATTAACGGCCGACGCTGGATGCGCTGCACCATGAGGTACACGCTGCGATGGGTGTGCTCGTAGTTGGCGCGGAAGGGATTGTGCTGGCTGAAGCCGCGGCCCTTGGGAAACGGATGACCCTCGGGCATGGCGAGATCCAGCGAGCCGCTGAGGGTGAGAAGCGTGTCGCGCAATTCCTCGGCACTGAGTCGGCGCGGGGTGAAGGCACCGTAGAGTTTCTGTGCGGGGCCATCGGCTGCGGCAGTTTGGTAGGTGGCCGAAAGCAGGATGGTTCGGTGCAGGGCTTTGATGGACCACTTTTTCCGAATTAATTCCGTGGCCAGCCAGTCGAGCAATGCCGGGTGCGTCGGCGGCTGGCCCTGCGTGCCGAAGTCGTTCGGCGTGGACACCAGCCCGCGGCCGAAGT
>PBFV01000048.1 GCA_002718935.1 Verrucomicrobiales bacterium | reverse complement strand
GAAGGGCTTCTTCGGATCACGATCCTTCTTCAGCCACGCAAGGGCTTTGTCGGTGATGATGTCGGTGGTGTAGCCGGTGTTTTTCTCAGTGATCACTTCACCGGCTTCGTTGGTCGTCTTCATCGGCGGGTTGTAGTAGGGGCCCTGGCCGATGAGTACATCGAAGTAATCAAACCCTGTCGGCGTACTGCGCAGGTGCCATTTGCCGATGACCGCCGTGGTGTAGCCGGCCTTACGCAACAGCTTGGGAAAGGTTTGTTGCGCGCCGTTGAAGGTGATGCCGTTGCGAAAGAAGCCGTTGAGGTGGCTGTGTTTGCCGGTCAGGATGACCGCGCGGCTAGGGCCGCAGATGGCGTTGCTCACGTAGCAGCGCTCAAAGAGCATGCCTTCGCGCGCCAGACGATCCATGTGCGGCGTCTTGTTGATCTTCGAGCCGTATGCGCTGATAGCATGCGCGGCGTGATCGTCTGTGAAAACAAAGACAATGTTCGGGCGGTCTGCTGTCATTGCTGGGAAAGCCAGCAATAGGGCAAAGAGAAACAAGGCAAAGCGTTTCATGGTCGGCCCAATCAATCACCTAGCCCGCCGGAAGGCAAGCGCGGGGTTGCTTCGCTATTTATTCTGATGTGACAAAAGTAGGCTTATCCTCACTGGCCCATCGCAGCCAGCCACGGTATTGCAGGGCGGCCACCACACAGCTGGCAAGCATGTTGGCGATGCTGATGGAAAGGAAGCCGTACCCCAGCCAAAAACAGTTGGCCCCGATGCCCACCAAAAACCCCGCGCGCTTTTTGTTGCCCAGCAGGTAAAGCGAAATGAAGGTGGTCACCATGGCTGCCCAGTCCAGCCCGTAGTAGCGTAGGGCGTTCTCGGTAAAATAATCCATGNGGAGAGCCTAGCCCTCGGCGTCCAAGTCAGCAACCTCGGGCTCTATTGACCTCAGTCGTAACTGTGCGCCAAGCCACGCGCAGGGCAGATAAGCCGCCATGCTGCCGGCGATCATCCAAGCCGGGTGCGGGATTTTCATGAAGTTGGAAATGCCGGCCATCATGAGGCAGCCGCCAACTACGAGGGCATGCCCGGTGGGTTGATGCTGTGCCATGCGCGCNGCCACCCAGCCNCCGGNNANNGNAGNNAGNGCGTANGCNAGCGANNACAAAAANCNNNNCNCCNNTGGGNGNNTGCTNCACNANTTGNGCCATGGCNGTNGCGTTGNNNTCCATCGCCANTTTNNGCANNNCAGNNTCCTTGGGCGGATACACNTTNTGNTTNATNCCNTGAACNAANGCNATCACCACTACGGCCGCAATGAANCCNAGAAAAATAGANCCGAAGCTGCGGCCGTATTGTTTGAGAAACTCCACCGCTAAATGAGCTGCTTGATCGGCTGGCTGCCGGTGATGACGCGNTGGACGTCTTCCGGCAGGTTGTTGCGCAGGCGNAGGTTGGGGATGTNCAGCAGNGTGTGCATCACGGTNCCGAGGAGTTGGTTGCTGGAGATGGGNTCGCTGGCGGGCTCGCTGACGGTGCGGTTGCTGGCGCCGACCACTTGGCCCATCTTCAAGCCGCCGCCGGCGAAAGCGAGGGTGCAGAGGTTGCCCCAATGATCGCGGCCGCCTTTGGAATTAATCTTCGGCGTGCGGCCGAATTCACCGGTGATGACGAGCAGCACTTTCTCGTACAGCCCGCGTTGGATAATATCTTCAATGAACGCGCTGGCGGCGCGGTCNACGGCGGGCGCCTGCACGGGCATGCCNTCGGTGATGGTGTATTCCTTGCCACCGCCGTGCATGTCCCAGCCGGTGCAGGTGACGGTGACAAAGCCCACGCCCGCTTCNACCAGCCGNCGCGCCATGAGCATCTGTTTGCCGAGCGCNACNGGNGCNAACATCTTCGCGTAGCTGTTGCGTTTCATCGTGCCGGCATCAGGCTTGATGTGGCCGGTATCGTAGCGCGCCAGNGTGCGCGCGTCTTCCTTCGAAAGATCAAACGCCTCGCTCATGCCGCGCAGCACGATGTTCATCGCCTGCTGCTCAAAGGTGCTGGTGCTCTCGATGTGCGCGTCCACATGGCGGCGCAGGTGATCGAAATTNCGCAGCAAACTTTTGCGGTCATCGAANCGGCCGGTCGACAAATTCAACTTCATGTCCTCCAGCAACGTGCTGCCCTTGCTGGGGTCGAAGGCCTTGTACGCGGGCGGCAGCGANCCAGTATCGGTCACGCGCTGGGGCACGGCGTTGAGGNCTTTATANTCCGTGCCGCACGCNGCNGGGATGACNATNGTGTTNTTNGGCANGCCAGTCTTGGGATTGGTNATGCCCGCCACGCGCGCGTACAGGCTGGCCATGCACGCCTTGGTGGGATTGCCGCCCGCGGCCACGTGCAGCGCCGCCGGCCCGTGGCTGCCGATGCCGTGCCGGTAACTGCGGATCACCGCCATCTTGTGTGCNAGTTTNGCCAGCATCGGAAACTGGGCGCCAAAGGTGATGCCCGGCAGCGACGTTTTTACTTCGCCAAACATCGCGCGGTACTCGCGCGGCGCGGTCATCTTGGGATCAAACGTTTCCACCTGCGTCGGGCCTCCTTGGAGGTTGAGGATGACGACCGCCTTGTCGTGCACCACCGAAGCGTCCTCGCCGGCCATCGCCATGAAACGCGGCAGCGTGAGCCCGCCCATTCCCAGCGCACCGATGCGCAANAACTCGCGCCGGGAAATTCCTTCACAGTTGGTGGCCAGTTGATTGGAGGTGATGCGGATCATGATTTTCCGAACGCAACTCGGGTGAGTTTAATTTGCTTTCATGCCGGGTCAAGGATGGAAGGGAAGCGATGTCCAAGTAGCGGGATTGCTTTCAGGCAATTTAAAATAAACACTTGCGATTCCACTCTCGCGGCGGATACTCGGCNNACCACTAACTTCACTGGAAATTTTTATGTCACGTAAAACACTNATCAAATCCTACACCCGACGCGANGTGCTCAAGGCCGGTGCGGCCTCNGCGATCGCNTTCAACTTTTTGCCNGCGCGCGTNTTCGGNGCCAATGAACGNATNACCATGGCCGGCATCGGCGTGGGCGGNAAGGGCGNNAGCGACATCAACGGCGCCGGGCAGGTCGGTGAAGTGATTGCCTTGTGCGATTGCGATTTTAATCGTGGCGGCGGTGCAGCGCGCGCGTTCCCCAAGGCAAAGAAATTTACCGACTTCCGCGAGATGCTCGACAAGATGGGCAAGGACATCGATGCCTGCACCGTATCCACCCCGGACCACACGCACGCCCCGGCAGCCATCCGCGCCATGAACCATGGTATCCACGTGTATTGCCAAAAGCCGCTGACGCACACCGTGTTTGAAGCGCGCCAAATGCGCCTCTTGGCCGAAAAGAAAAAAGTCTGCACGCAGATGGGCAACCAAGGCACGGCCAGNACCGGGATGCGNGAGGGNGTGGAAGCACTCTGGGCCGGCGCCATNGGNGANATNAAGGAATGTCACGTGTGGACCAACCGCCCNGTGTGGCCGCAGGCNCCGGGCGTCACCGAGCGTTTGCCCGAGCAACCCACCCCCGATCATGTGGATTGGGATTCCTTCATTGGGCCGGCCAAGATGCGGCCGTACAACGCNGGTTANCATCCNTTCAANTGGCGCGGNTGGTGGGATTACGGNACCGGCGCNATGGGCGACATGGCCTGCCACACNGCCAACCTTGCCTACATGGGCTGCAAACTAACTCAGCCAAACTGGGTCGAGCCGATTACCGTCGGCCCGATCAACCCCGANACCTTCCCGGCNTGGGCCGTGGTGAAGCTTAAATTCCCCGCCATCAAGGGCCGCGGCGCGGTGGACTTCTTCTGGTACGAAGGAAAGGAGAAAGGGAAAAAGAAACTGCCGCCCGCAGAGCTATTCCACGGCAACCGTCCGTCNAGTAGCGGATCGCTGATCGTCGGCACTAAGGGCATTCTATACTCGCCGAACGATTATGGTTCCAGTTGGACGCTGCTTCCCGTGGCCGGAAGCAAGGACAAGCCCGAGTACAAAAAAGTGGATCCCGTGCTCGCTCGCAACAATCGCGGCGACGTGGGCATGAAGATCGAATGGGCCGAGGCCATCAAGGCCGGCAAGCCGGAGATTGCCCTGAGCAACTTCAACCACGCCGGCAATTTCACCGAGGCCATCCTGATGGGCAACATCGCCATGGTCATCGGCGAAGGCTTTGACTGGAACGCAAAGGACCTCACATCCTCCAATAAAAAGGCCACGGCGCTCGCCACCAAGGAGTACCGCAAGGGCTGGGAGATTTAGTGATGAAAAGCGCCTTGTTTTGTATCATTACCCTGCTGGNGGCCGGNCCCCTAGCCGCAAAGGACAAACCGGTCATTGCCGGATTGTACAAGGGTAAGGTGCAGGGCGAGGTGGCCACCGCCACCTTCAAGNCCGACGGTACGTTGACTGTAAACCCCACGCCGAACGATCCGAGCGTGGTCCTGCGCGGCACGTGGAAGCGGCAGGGCAATCGCGTCATTGGCCAGCTTCGGCAACGGCCCGGCGGCGAAGGNGGCACCGTGGTGTTTCAGTTGGCCGGCACGGACCTGATGGTGTTGAAAATCACCAACCCGGACGGCGAAGTGCAACAGGTCGGCCCGCCGATCTTCGCCCGCACGAAAGCTCTGGCGAAGAAGGGGCTGGCGGGGGTGTATGAAGGCACCTTCGATGATGATCAGCTGGTCATCACCCTGAAGGCCGATGGCACTGTGAATGTGTCACCNAAGGAAGATGACAGCATCACCATTTTCACTGGCCAATGGAAGGCGGCCAAGAACGCCGTGACCATAAATGGGCAGGATGAGGATGGGGAACGCACCAAGGTGGAGCTGCTGCTGGGCGANCGCGGCCTGATGATGCGCCGGCTCACCAACGCCAATGGTGACGTTACNGAATTTGCCCCCGCCCGGTTGAAACGCCANCCCGGTGGAGCCAAAAAGGATGGGAAATAAAACCGAACATGGGCCACCCAACCCTGGATTGCCCCGCCATTAGGCGGGGTTTTTTCGTGACTGGCACAAGCGCTGCTTTTCTTTGGGGAACAAGCAAGTGCNAAGGAGTTAAGCTGGATATTTTCGCNGAAAACCGTTAAAAANCCCGTGTTTTCCGCGCAAAACCACTTTGCTCTAATGGGGCAAAATTGCCATGGCTGAAGAGAAACCGGCAGAAATTTCCGTGGANACGGATGAAAAAACGCTGAATAAGCGCGCNCGCGCCGGCGCGTTGAANGCGCAATATCTNCTCGCTCTCAAGTATGCCACCGGNACCGGTCTGGATCCCAATCCCAAGGAGNCNGAAAAGTGGTATCGCAAAGCAGCCAAGCGAAAGTTCGCCCCTGCGATGAATAACCTTGGATTGCTGCTTGGCGGTGATGCGCTGGGNAAACCCAATGCCAAGGAAGCCGAAAAGTGGTTCCGCGAAGCCGCCGAACTGGGCAACGCTCAGGCCCATTATAATCTCGCNCAGCACCTTGCCGCCCANGATGGACCGNCCAAGGAAATATTCGAACACTNTCTGAAAGCTGCCGAGCAGGATCTGGCTTTTGCNCAGGCGCAAGTTGGGTTGCTGTATCGCGAAGGGAAAGGCACGGAGNNCAATGCGGAATCCGCCCGGGAATGGTTGGGCAAGGCGGCCNCNCAAGGCATANCTGAGGCGCANTACAATCTGGCGCGGATGCTGCGCGATGGCGAAGGCGGTGAGNCGNATGCCGCCGNCGNCCGCGAGCACTTCCNTGAAGCTGCNGAAAAGGGAATGGTGAGCGCGCAATTTGCGTTGGCCGAAATGTTCGCCAACGGCGCCNGTGGCGATGAGGATGAAGCCGCGGCCGTGCGTTGGTTTCGAGAAGCTGCTGAACAGGGGCATGCAGCAGCTCAGAATAATTTGGCTTGCCGCCTATTTGAAGGTCGTGGTGTGAAGGCTAACAAGCCAGAGGCAATGGAATGGTATTTAAAGGCTGCTGAGCAGGATTGTATAGCCGCGCAATTTAACCTTGGCCGACATCTGTTGAAAGGCGAAGTGGATAAAGAGGATTCGGCCACCGCCTTTAAATGGTTGCAGTTGGCTGCCGAGTCGGGGCACGCGGAGGCAGCTTATCTACTTGGTCGAGCGATTGAGCAAAACCGTAATGATCCAAATGAGGCTCATAAGTTCATTTTACAAGCTGCCGAGGGAGGGGTAGCGGATGCACAATTTTCTGCTGCTACCAATTTTGAAAAAGGCTTTGGTTGTAAGGAAGACCCAGGTAAAGCGGCTGACTGGTATGCTATGGCCGCTGAGGCGGGGCATGCCTCAGCGTTGTTCAATCTTGGTATGTTATATCTGCAAGGCAAGGGTGTGCTGGCAGATGATGCCAAGGCAGCTGAATATTTGCGTCAAGCCGCTGAACAGGGAGTGTCCAGTGCGCAATGTAATCTTGGGGCGATGTATGAGAATGGGCGCGGTGTAGAGGTAAATCCTTCAGCAGCCTTAAGATGGTACGGGCTTGCGGCTGAGCAAGGTAATGCTCGAGCGCAGTATAACGTAGCCGTAATGTTGCATTCGGGTAGAGGGGTGGAAATGAATTTAACAGAAGCAATAACATGGTACAGACAGGCTGCTAAAGGAGGGCATGCAGAGGCCCAGTATGTTTTAGCTTCACTATACGATCATGGCGAAGGGGTGGAACCGAGTGAGAACACTGCGGTAAAATGGTATGGCGAAGCAGCAGCTCAAGGCGTTGCCGAAGCACAACTTATTCTTGCTGACTGCTATTTGCGTGGGCGCGGGGTGCCTACAGATTATGTTTTGGCATATATTTGGTTCAACTACGCTGCATCACAGGGAATTTCCATTGCAGACCAATACCGTATGCAAACAGAGCGATTTATGTCGTTGGATCAGATAGCCCAAGCTCAAGAGATGTTACGAGGGCGCGCGGCCTAGAATATTTTAAGCATGTTATATTGCTCGGCCTTGCATGCCGCGGCCTACTTGACCGACTAAGGCACCTATCACAGCCATAACAATGCCTATAACGGCCGCAATGCCCGCCATCGTGCCACTTTCGAAAAGCACCCCGGCAGCAATTGGACCACCAATCAAAATTACCAGTCCGCCATAGCCAAGAATATGTGAAGCAATTACGAGTTTCTTGGCTGTTGCTTCTTTCTTTGGATCAATGGGCTGTTGAGCTATGTGTGGAGTTGCCGATCCAAAGCGTCCGGCTAATTCCGGAAATGCCATGGCAGGTTGCCCTTGTGAGATCCATATTAAAAGTCCGTTGAGGTCAACAGGGCCATACGGGTTCCCGTCTGCTCCTACGATTTTGTATTGATGGGCGGGAGGATTAGGAGATGGCGCAGGCATAAGTCAGGGGAAACTATAATTAAAAATCAATTTTCCGTCTAATTATTCTTCGTGCCTCTGCGTGAGAAAAAACCAACTACCGCTACCGCTCAATCCAGTTTTCCACCTGTTTCTCTAGAATCCCAAGCGGTATGGCGCCGTGGCGGAGAATTTCGTCGTGGAAGCTGCGGATATCGAATTTGGGGCCCAATGTTTTTTCGGCGCGCGCGCGGAGTTCCTTGATTTTTAGTTCGCCCATTTTGTATGCCAACGCCTGACCGGGCCAGACGATGTAGCGGTCGACTTCCACGATGATGTCGTGCTCGGTTTTGCCGGCGTTGGCCTTGAAATAATCGATGGACTGCTGGCGGCTCCAGCCAAGCGCGTGCATGCCGGTATCCACCACCAAACGGATGGCGCGCCACATCTCATAGGTCAACTGGCCAAACTTGGAATAAGGGTCCTGATAAAACCCCATCTCTTCGCCCAGACTTTCCGCATAAAGAGCCCAGCCTTCGACGAAGGCGGTGATGCGGTTGAATTTGCGAAACTTTGGCAGGCCGGTCAGTTCATCGGCCAGTGCCAACTGCAGGTGATGGCCGGGCACAGCCTCGTGCAGGGTGAGCGCCTCCATCTCCCACTTGGGCCGCACGGCAAGGTTGTAGGTGTTGGCGTAAAAAAAGCCGGGCCGCGCGGCGGCGGTGGAGCCGGGCTGATAATAGGCGGTGGTCACACTGCGCTCAATGTATGCGGGCACCGGCCGGATGCCGTAAGGCTGGCGCGGCAGGGTGCCGAAGAGCTTGATTAATTCCGGATCGGCGCGCTTGCTGATGTCGCGATAGCCGGCCAGAAGCTCAGTGCCTTTTTGGTAGTAAAACCGCTGGTCGGTCCGGAGATATTTGAAAAACTCGTCGAGGCTGCCTTTAAAGCCGGTTTGCNCCTTGATCTTCTCCATCTCCGCACGGATGCGTTTCACTTCGCCNAGNCCGNTGGCGTGGATTTCCTTGGCGNTCAGTTCCGTGGTGGTCATCGTNCGAATGCGATGGCGNTACCATGCGCGNCCGTTGGGAAGTTCNCTGCAGCCAATNCTCTCGCGGCANCCGGGCACGTATTCGTTCTTCAAAAAAAGATGCAACCGCCGGTACGCCGGTGCGGCAGTTTTGCGATAGGCCTCGATCGCTGCGACCTGCAGGCGTTTGCGATCTGCATCGGCAATGCCGTCGGGCAGTTGGCGGAATGTCTGCAGCAACGGACTCTTCAGCGGCTCTTCCGTGAGTTGTTTCTCCACCTGCCCGGGAAGATCACGCAGGCAAATCTTCGGTGGCGTAANGCCGGTGCGCAGGCCTTCNTTGAGCAGCGCGATGGTTTGATCCACCAACTGATCCGTGCCGCGCAAGCGGGCGAGGATGTTTTCGTAATCGGCAACCGTGCGGGTGGGCATCATCCGCAACAGGCTGGCCACGCTGCGCTGCAGGCCGTCCATTTGGCTGATCAACAGCAAGTGATTGGGGAACGCATCGCCGGCGATGCCCAACTCCACGTTGCGCCGGAACAGGTCGTAATTCAATTGCTCTGCGGCATTGAGCTTGGTGCGGTCNATGGATTTCAGCACGGCCAATNCCNGCAGGGTGCTCGCCCTGCGCGCATTGATGGCAGCCATGGAGTAGTCCGTCCATCGATCATGATGGCCCGGCTCGCCGCGCCACGTGGCGGATTCCGGATACTCCGCCATGGTGTAAGCCCAGTCCGCATCAAACAATGCCTGCAAACGTTTTGCCTCGGGCGCTTTGCCCCGGTCAGCGATAATTTTTTCGCCGGCTTGATTGAAGGCAGTGGTCGGTTTGGCGGCCTGACAGGCTACTCCNAGTAACAGCGAAAAAAGCAGGANAATCTTTTTCATGAATCCTACGTTGGATTAGCCCTTGGTCATCACCGGCTGCTGCCGGGCACGCTGATAGAGGTCGGCCCAATCCTTGGTGCCGTCGTCGAGCAGCAGATGACANGTCACGCCGGGCTCGAAGTAGGGCAGGTTNCTGGGCTTCATNAATTTGCGGAGCATGTAATTCACGTTGCCGTTGCTGCCGATGTAAAGCTTGCGACCATCGGGCCAGNGGGTTTCCAACAGCCGCTTGGGCTCGGGGCGCGCCGGCGGTTTGGGCACCTTGTACTGATTGATGGCCTTCCAATCNAGCTCCATCCCAAGGCCGGGGGCATCGAGGATGGTGGTGAAACCGTTGCGGACCTCCACATTTTGTTTGGTCGGCTGGGCGGCGTACAACTGGAAACAGGTCACGGCGGGCCAGGTGGCGTGGCTGAGTACGGCGCCGAATTGCCGCGACCACGCGCCGGTGATGGAGCTGCCGACGAGTTGCAGCCAAAATGGCATGTCGGCCATGGCCGCGACGCGGCCGGCGTTCATCACGCGGGTGGCTCCNCCGCCGATCACGAAGCCATCGCACGCNCGCTGGCGAATGGCCACGACCGGCGANGGGTTGCCGTAATGCATCGCCACGGCGGCCTGAGTCTCGCGCCGGATGCGTTGATTGCCGGGGACGTCGCCCTGGGGGATGGGCGTCTCGACCATCTTGGTGATGGGATATTGCTCCACGTGCTTGAGGATCGGAATGCCGCGCTCGGCATTGAGCAACGTGTCGTTGTAATCGAACGTGATNGAAAATCCCTCCGGCGCGGCGGCGTTGCCCTGTTTGGCTTGTTCCCAAATATCAAACCACGGCCGGCCTTTGGTTTTGAACGCAGTGTAACCAGCCGCGGCCGCAGCCTTCGTCTCGGCGGCCACATCCTCCGGCGGTAGGTCGATATCCCACCACGCAACGGGCGTNCGNTCATTAACCTGTTTGCCCAGCAGCGCGTGCACCGGCACATCCATCGCGCGGGCCACGGCATCGAAACACGCCATCTGCAGGCCGGCNCCGAGGTCGTCATTCCACATGATGGCGGCGGCATTTTTACCCTTGGCGAAATTCACATCCTCATCGCTGGTGGCGCCCCACGTGTAATAGAGCATTGTCTCGCCAAAGCCGACTGTGCCGTTGGCCAGTTCCACCTCGCAGATTTCGCAGTACACCCAGTGCGGCAATTCGCGGGCCATGTTGCGCGCGGGCACGGGCCGGTAAGGCAGGGCCAGCGTGGTGCGGCGGATATCCTTGATGCGAAAACCNGGCTCTTGACGGCCGGGCTTGGCGGCGGGGGCTTGGGCGCGAAGGCNGAGGGGCGCCGCCGCAGCNGCAAGGAGGGAGGTGGTTAGCCAGTTACGACGGGAAAGCATGGGCGAAGTGTAAGCCGCTGCCCGGCGGCGTCGACCCTTTTTGCTTACTCGTCGGCNGGCGGAGCCGGGATGAGCTTGGGGTTTTGCTTGATCATCTCTTTGGCCAAATCTTCCGCCGCCTTATGTTGGGCGGGCGTCATGTCCTTGGAGTCCTTGGCTTTCCACGTGAACGCGGTGAAATTGCCGTGTTCGCAGGCGATAATCCGCCAGGCAAGACACTTGACCATATCCTTCTCCACGCCTTCCCCGTTTTTGTAGCGTACGGCCATACTGTTTTGGGCGTCCACGTAGCCTTGATTGGCGGCGAGGCGGAAATATTTCACGGCCTCCTTGAGGTCGCGCACCACNCCATTGCCGCGGCGGTAATTGTGCCCGAGAAAATTCTGCGCGCGTGCATCACCCTGCGNAGCGGCCTTGCGATACCACTTGATGGATTCCTCAACATTGCGGCGAACGCCGTTGCCGCGTGCGAACATGGCGCCCAGATTGGTTTGGGCAAACGCATTGCCCTGTTCGGCGGCCTTGAGGTACCACGTCAGCGCCTCGCGAAAATTCTGGTTCACCCCTTCACCNCGCTCGNAGCGCACGCCGAGGTTGTTCTGCGCCTTGGCCAGNCCGCGCTTGGCGGCCATGGTGTACCATTTCACTGACTCCTCGTAATCCTGCGGCACTGTTTCGCCGGTGGCGTACAACAGGCCGAGCTGGTACTGCGCCTCCACGCTGCCGTTGATGGCCAGGCTCTTNAGCTTTGGCAATTCCGTGGGCAGNTTTTTGTCATCGCCGGTCAGCGAAGTGGCGGCNACCAACAGGGCGACGATCCATTTCATGGCTGCACGATAAGCCACCGGGCCTGCGGCGCAAGCGGTTTTCGCCATTGCCGCTGGCCGCATGGCCGGTAAGCTGCGCCCATGAAAGCCCTCCATGCCCTCGCGGCGATCGTTATTCTATTGTCCCTTAACCTGTCCGCCGCCCCGGCTCAACCGGCGGTGAAGGCGCGGGTGGCTGTCGAGTTGCCGGCCTTGCAAAAGCTGTACCAGAAAATTCACGCCAATCCGGAGCTGTCTTTTCAGGAAAAGGAAACGGCGGCCACGCTGGCGGCCGAGCTGCGCCAGCTGGGTTTCACGGTGAGCACCGGCATCGGCGGGCACGGCATCGTGGGGGTTTTGAAAAACGGCGAAGGCCCCACGGTGCTGGTGCGTTGCGACATGGACGCGCTGCCGGTCAAGGAAGCCACNGGCCTGCCGTTCGCCAGTAAAAAGACNGCCACCGACGGTGCCGGCAAGATNGTNCCGGTGATGCACGCCTGCGGGCATGATATTAACATGACCTGCTGGGCNGGCGCCGCCCGGGTACTCGCTCATTTTCGTAAGCAATGGCGGGGNACGCTGGTGTTTATCGGCCAGCCCGCCGAGGAACGCGGNGCCNGCGCGCGCGCGATGTTGGNCGANGGCTTGTTCAAAAAATTTCCCGTGCCGGACTACTGCCTNGCACTGCATGTTTCCAGTGATCAACCNGCCGGCACCCTCGGCTTTACCAGCGGTTACGCGATGGCCAATGTGGACAGCGTGGACATCACCGTTCTCGGCGTGGGCGGTCACGGTTCGCAGCCGCAAAGCGCGAAGGATCCCATCGTGCTCTCGGCGCAGATCGTGCTCGCGCTGCAAACNATTGTCAGCCGGGAGATTCATCCGCTGGATCCGGCGGTGGTCACCGTCGGCAGTATTCACGGTGGCACCAAGCACAACATCATCCCCGATGACGTGNACCTGCAGTTGACGTTGCGTTCGTATTCGGANGAAGTGCGCGCCAAGCTCATTGCCGCCATTCAGCGCATTNTGAAAGGGCAGGCGGTGGCGGCCGGATTGCCGGAGGACAAGCATCCCGTGGTNAAGGTGAAGGATGAATTNACGCCCGCCGCTTACAATGACCCCAAGCTGGTGGCCCGCGTGAACGGGGTGTTTGCCGAGTGGTTNGGGAAGGATATTTTGATTGAGCGCAAACCCACCATGGGCGGCGAGGACTTTGGCCGCTACGGGCGCACCGAGCACAAGATTCCAATTTATATGTTCCGCCTCGGCGCGGTATCGCCGGCGGCCCTTAAGCGGGCGCAGGCGCAGGGCGAGCCGTTGCCGTCGCTGCACTCGGCAAAATTTGCTCCGGATACCAGCTGCATCCAGACGGGCGTCACCGCCATGACGGCGGCTGTTCTGCAGTTATTGAGTAAGGGGAAGTAATCGATTTTGCTCACGCGGTCAGATGAAGCCGCGGAGAATATTTTGTTTCCCCACCCATGACAGGGCGGTACAAGCGGGCCGTGTCGATTGCCGGTGCCAACTTGTTTTTGCGGTATTCCCGAGGCACCGTGCTGGTCACCATGGCCTTGGCCGGGTGGGCCTGTTTCATGGCCTTGAATGCGGGCGTGGGCGTGGATGCGGAGGTGGACGACCTGCTGGCGGGCGATCAGCGCAATGCCGAGGGGTACGCCGCGCTGGAGACCATCATCGGCGAGCAATCGCCCATCGTGGTGAGCGTGGATTGCGGGGAAGTGTGTTCGCCGGAAGGCATTGCTTTGTTGCAGGAGGTAAACCACGCGCTCGGGACCATTCCCGGCGGCACCACCTCGCGAACGAATATCACCACCACCACCAACGTGGTGACCGTCACCAACACCTCCAGTGTACTCAACGGCATTCGACCGGTGATCACGCGGCGTTTCCCTTTGCCGCAAATGAAATGGGTGTACCTGCTGCCGCAGGGCGGGGCGGATATTAACGCCAGTCACATGCCGGCGTTGCGGCGCTGGACGCAGGAGCATCCGTTGGCGCGCAATATTCTCGTGAGCGACAGCGGCCGNCACGCGTTGATCATGGCCTACCTCGACCGCAATACCACGCGGCCTTCCGANCAGGCAGCNCTCGCGGCGGAATTGGAAGCGGCTTTGGCGNCGGTGCGNAAAAANACCGATGTGCGCGTGTTTGGCCTGCCGTTGATNGAGCACGAAATTCGCTCCACGGTAATGACNGATTTACGACGCTTTGTGCCNGCGGCATTGGCNGTGNTGTTGGTGGTGTTGGCGGTGACCTTNCGGCGCGCACCGCGCTTGATCGGCTATGTGCTCACCAATCAANTGCTCGGGCTGATCCTGTTGCCCGGCTTGTTTTATCTCACCGGCATTCGGCTAAACATTTTCACCATCCTGTTGGTGCCCTTGCTTTCGGCGGTGCACCTCACGCTGCTCATTCATGTGGGCACGGCGTTTCAACNCGCGTGGGAAAGCGGGCTGACCGGTATGGAGGCGGCCGCGGCGGCCCGGGCGGAGGTGTTCCGCGCGAGCAGCATCGCGGCTCTAACCACGGCGGTGGGTTTGCTGGCGTTGCTCGCCAATGAGGTGCCACAAATGCAGGATTTCGGGAAGCTTGGNGCNGCGGGCATCGTGATGTTTTACGCGGTCACCTTTGGCCCGGGCTTGGCGTGGTTGGTGGTGTGGTTTCCGGATCGCGGTACGAGCCCTGCCGGCCAAAGCGGCTCATTTGCGGACCGGGCATTTGCCCGGTGCCAACGNCTGGATGTAGTGACGTGCGTGTTCATGGCGGGAATGTTGATCGCCATCGGCGTCGGGCAGGTGCGAACGGATGTGCGGGCGTCGGAGTTTCTCAATCATGAAAGTCCCACGCGGCAAATGATCGAGCAAATGGATGCNGATTACGGCGGCATCAACTTGGTGACCGTGCGGGTGGATTCCGGGCAAACCAATGGCATCGTGACCCCGGGCTTTCTAAAATTTCTGGACGAGGTGCATCAGCACGCGGAGGAGCAGCCGGGGGTGACCGGCGTGTTTTCGTATGCGCAATTGCTACGAATGATCAACGACGTGTGGCAGGGCGGCGACAAGGCGGCNCTGGAGCTACCCAAGTCGCCCGCTCAACGTACCTTGTTTGCCTCNCTGATCAATTCGCAAATGAAACAGCTGCCTTTCCTCAGCATGATTACGGACACTAACTTTCAAACCGCCCAGCTTACGCTGCGCACCAAGGACATGCCGAGCAGTGCATATTTGCAATTGCTACGTGACGTGGAATCCCATGCNCGGGCGCGCGCGCCGGAGAGCATAACGGTAAGCGCGGATAACGGCCTGCGCAGCATCCTCGAGGCCGATGCCCGCATTGTGCGCAGCCAACGCAGCAGTGTGTTGTGGTGCGCGGCGGTGATCTGGNTGTTGCTGGCGGTNCTGTGGCGTTCCGCCGGGCTGGCNACGGTGGCGNTGCTNGTCAACGCCCTGCCGGTGGGGCTGGTGCTGGCCCTGCAGGGCTACGCNGGGGTGCCGCTCAATTCCGTGACCATCATGGTGGCGGCCATTTCNCTGGGCATTGCGGTGGATGACACGATTCATTTTATCACCCAATGGCGCGCCGAACGGGCGGCGGGGGCGGATGCCGNAGCGGCGGCGCGCGCGGCATGGGNGGTNAAAGGCCGGCCGATTGTGGTCACCACGCTGATTTTGACCGGCATGCTGGGGGTGTTTTGGGTGAGCGGCTTTCCGCCGGTGGTCCATTTTGGCCTGTTGCTNGCGGCGGGGCTGGCCGGGGCCCTGCTGGCGGCNCTGGGGTTGCTGCCNGCCTGGCTGTCCACGCGCGATTCNGAGGCGNATAAGTAATGCTCGACGGCGNCGNGCAGACGGCTATTTTCCGACCCAGTTTGACCGCCACCCAACGCTGGCGAAGTGCATGGGCCAAGGCATTGGCCGGGGCGTTGGCTATTGACCATGAGTAAACTGACACCACCGCGTGGGTATGCCCAAGCGGACATGGAAACGCGCCAGGAATGGCTGACTGAAGCGGCCGGGCACACCGTGCCGGAGTTTGCGCTGGACGCACCGGAAGAGCTCAAGGGCCTGATCGAGAATCACGTGGGATATCTCGGCATGCCGATGAGTGTNGCTGGGCCGTTGACCATCGAGGGCACACACGCCAACGGCATCTTTTACGTGCCGCTTTGCACGCTGGAAGGCACGCTCACGCTATCGATGACGCGCGGCTGTTACCTTACGCACCTCGGGGGNGGGGTGAAAACGCAGCACGTNAAACAGGAGCTGTCGCGCGCGCCGATATTTCAATTTGAGGAAATTGGACAGGCGGCGAAGTTTCTGAAACAGGTGGACGAGCATTACGACGCCATCAAGGCGGCCGCCGAGAGCACCACCAGCCACGGCAAGCTCATCCGCATTGAAAAACATCCGGTGCACAACCGGGTNATTCTCGATTTCATTTATCATACCGCCGATGCCGCCGGGCAAAACATGGTGACGCTCAGCACGGACGCCGCGTGCCGCTACATCGTGGAGAATCTATCCAACGGCACACCCTACCGNTACCTCGTNGAGAGNAANTTTAACGCGGACAAAAACCCGGCGCACCGCAGCCTCATCAAGGGCCGGGGCCATCATGTCATCGCCAGTTGCCAGGTGCCTGATCGCGTGATGAAAAAACTCATGCGCGTGTCGGCCCATCAATTGATGGAGGCGCGCACGGACAAATTGCTTGGCTCACAAATGGCCGGCCTNCTCGGGTTTAATTTGCANACGGCCAATGCCTTGGCGGCGATGTATTTGGCGCTGGGGCAGGACGTGGCCTGCGTGGCGGAGAACGCCATTGGCCTGGCCACGTACGAAATGCGCGGGGACGACCTGTACGCCACGCTCAGCATGCCCAGCCTCACGGTCGGCACGGTGGGCGGTGCCACGCGGTTGCACGGGCAGCGGGCCAATCTGGAACTGATCGGCTGCGCGGGCGGCAACGGCTCNTCACGCAAGCTNGCCGAGGTGGTGTGCGCGGCNGCNCTGGCGCTGGAAATNTCNNTGGCCGGCGCCATCGTCAGCAACGAGTTNGCCGANGCGCANGCGAAATTCGGGAGATAAGCGTGGCCAATTTTCAGGAANTGCTGAANNACGCCACGCTGGATCCGCGCTACGAGTATCTGCGCCAAACNCCCCGCGGCCGCCTNGCCTTTTGGCACAAGGCCTTNGAGCTCTTNTGCAGNGGCCTCTTNAANNTGTGGTGNCCGCTGAAGGTGGAGGGGCGCGAGCATNTGCCNTCNCCGCCNTTTATGTTTTGCAGCAACCACTGCAGCCACATGGACAGCGCCGCGCTGATGTACGCCGGNGGAGAGGATTTCGANCAATACGGCATGGTGGCGGCCAAGGATTATTTTTTCGATAACGAAAAACGCAACAGCTTCCTTTCCAAGCTGATGAACCTCATCCCCGCCGACCGCGGCGCCTCGCGCGAGAGTATTGTAAACCTCATGGTGGCCTGCCGGGAATTCACCGGCCACGACTCGCGCAGCATNATTATTTATCCCGAGGGTACCCGCTCGGAAACCGGCGAGATGGCGCCCATGAAAAAAGGCGCGGCGATGATCGCCACGGAGCTGGGTCTGCCGATCGTGCCCGTTTACATCAACGGCACGCACCGNGCCTATCCCAAGGGNGGCAAGTTCATCAAACCNGCCCGCATCCGGCTGCACATCAGCGAAGCGATTGACCCGGCACGGTTTCGNGAGGAACATGGCGACCGCAACCTNTACAGTGCNATCACCGNCGAGATGGAAGAACGAATCCGNNAGCTCCAGGAGACCCATGGCCACGCCTNAAATTCGCCACATGAAATGGTGGGGCTGGGGNGATGAAGACGTCAGCTTTNCCGANGCCGACAAACCGAAGCTGTGGCCNTANNTGCAGCGTGANCTGGGGNTGCCCGATGACATCCGCACACCGCCCGTTTCGTTTGAGGAAATTGAANTGCCGGAAGCGAAGGCCAACGAGCCNTTCACCCANGNGCTGAAAGCGGTGTTGGCCGAGGATCAATTGGCCGCGGACAAAAAGACGCGCCTGGTGCATGCCGCCGGCAAGGCCTTTCGCGATTTGTTCCGGCTGCGGCGCGGTCAGGTGGATTTCGCGCCGGATCTCGTGGTGTTTCCNGCCANCGAAGAGGACGTGGTGGCCATCGTCAAGGCCGCCCACGANCACAANGCCGTGCTGATCCCATTTGGCGGCGGCAGCAACATCGCCGGCTGTCTGGAGCCGCAGGATCGCGAGGGCCGCTTCATNGTGAGCCTGGACATGTGCCGCATGTGCCGGGTGCTGGAGGTGAATCAACGCGCATTGACCGCCCGCATNCAGCCCGGTGTTTACGGNCCGCACATGGAGGAACAGCTNGAGGAACACGGCGTGACCCTCGGCCATTTTCCCGATTCCTTCATGCACTCCACGCTCGGCGGCTGGGTGGCCACGCGCAGCGCCGGGATGCAGAGTGACAAGTACGGCAAAATCGAGGACATGGTCATCGGCCTGCGAATGGTCACGCCCAGCGGCACGCTCGTCACTCGCACGGTGCCCAAGGCCTCTAACGGNATTGACGTGCGCCATCTNTGCATCGGCAGCGAAGGCATCCTCGGCGTAATCACCGAGGTGACCGTGCAGGTGCATCGCCAACCGGAATTTAAGGTGTTCGAGGGCTGGATCTTTCCGGATTTTGAAAGCGGNGTGCAGGCCATTCACGACTGNGTGCGGCTCGGTTGNNTNCCGGTCATCACGCGCCTCAACGACCCGAAGAAAACAGCCCTGAGTGCGGCGTTTAAAAAGACCCAGNCCGGTTTCAAGGAGAAGATCGGCAACGTCGTAAAGTGGTACCTCGGCAACATCAAGAAGATTGATTTTGAAAAATGCTGNATGATGATCACCGCCTGCGAGGGNGACTACGATACCTTTCACATGCAGCGCCGCGAGTCCGCGCACTTGTTCCGCAANCGCGGCGGCGTGTGCCTTGGCGAAAGCCCGGGCAAATCATTTCAGGAAGCGAAGTTCGATTTNCCNCACGTGCGCGATTACCTGATGGANCGCGGNGTGATGGGNGANGTNAGCGAAACNTCNGTGACGTGGGACAAGCTGCTGCCCTTTTANGNGCAAACCCTNGCNGCNATTGAAAANGCCATTGANCAAACCGGCAGCAANCCNTGGGCCGGCTGCCACATCAGCCACAACTACCACACNGGCGCGAGCCTGTACTTCACCTTCGGCTGCCTGCAGCGCGAAGGTCGCGAGCTGGAGCAGTATCTTTATATNAAACGCGCCGCCGAGGATGCCTTCATGGCGGGCGGCGGNACCCTCAGCCATCATCACGCCGTGGGCACCGAGCACCTGCCTTGGGTGGAGGCGGATATTTCGCCAACTGGCGTGAAAGCCGTGGCCGCGCTGAAGGACGGGCTCGACCCGCGCGGCGTAATGAACCCCGGCAAGATCATTCCCGGCACCGAGCCATTGCGGGAATGGGGCTTGACCGAGGAGGCCATTGCGCGGTTCAACAAGGCGGACTGANCAANGCATGTTTGCCGGNAAAGTGGTCATCATCACCGGCGCCTCCNCCGGCCTCGGNCGGCAACTGGCGCTGGACTTCGCTCAACGCAAGGCCCGTTGCGTGCTATTCGCGCGCAATACCGAGGCGCTGGCCGNGGTGGCTGAGGAGTGCGAGGAAGCCGGTGGCGAGGTCATCACGGTCACTGGTGATGTCACCGTGCCGGCCGATTGCGAGCGCCTTGCCGAAGAGGCCATGGAACGTTTTGGGGCGATCGACATTTTCATCTCCAACGCCGGCCTCTCCATGTGGGCACCCTTTGAGGAAGTGCAGGATCTCAGTATTTTTCGCCGCCTCATGGAGGTCAATTACCTCGGCGCCGTTAACGGCGTGCACTACACGCTGCCGCATCTTAAAGCCAGCGGCGGCAGCATCGTGGCCGTGGCCAGCATCCAAAGCAAAATGGGCGTGCCCTACCACACCGGTTACGTGGCNAGCAAACATGCGCTGGAGGGATTTTGCAACGCGTTGCGCTACGATCTCGANNGCAGCGGCGTAAACGTGCTCACCGTGCATCCGCACTGGATTCAGGGTACCAGTCTCCGCGCCAATGCCTGTTCCGCAGATGGCGGCGTNATGGGCGCCAGTCGCCGCTCGCATTACAGTGAATCCATCACCGTGCAGGAATGCGCCATGGCCATGTTGGCGGCGATTGATGATCGTGAAACGGAATTAATCATCCCGCCCAAGCTGCGCCTCGTGCCGTGGCTGCGGCTGCTGTGGCCGGGCTATCTGCGNCGCAAGGTGTGGGGCCGCATGAACCATCGCAAGGACTGAGCGCCATGGCCCTCGAACCCACGCGCAAAACGTTTAGTTACCGGTTCTTTATCATCTTCTTTCGCGCGCTGTTCAAAATCTGGTTTCGCTGGCGCGTACACCATGCCGACCGCGTGCCGGNGGAGGGCGGGGTGATTCTGGCTTCCAATCATACGAGCTATCTCGATCCTGTCTTCAACTGCTGCGCGCTTGATCGCATGCTCGTGGCGCTGGCCCGNGAGAGTTCGTTCGANATGTTTNTGGTTGGTCGACTGCTCGTCAGTTGGAANGTCATTCCCCTCGACCAATCCGGCACCGGTCGCGGCCTGAAAACNTTNTTTGACCGNGTNCGCGCNGGGGANGCGGTGNTGATGTATCCCGAGGGCCAGCGCAGTCCCNCCGGCCANATNCAGGCGCCGATGCCCGGNGTGGGGCTGGTGATTCTCAAGAGCACGGCGCCCGTTGTGCCNGTGCGGCTCTTCGGCGCNTTCGAAGCCTATTCGCGTCATCACCTCATCCCGCGCCCGTTTCAGGTGCAAATAAAGTTTGGCGAACCGCTCGACTTCGCCCAACTTCGGGCCGAGGCNAAGCAAACGAAAGACAAGGAACGGCTCAAGGCACTGTACCAGCAGGCAGCTACTGATTTGCTNCACGCCATCGCCACCCTCGAGCCGGGCCNTGACAAATAAATTTTAAAAATGAACATCACGATCCATTCCGGAAATTGGGAAGAACTGCAGGTGGACGCGTTGGCCGTGCTGGCCGCCAAAGGCGCATCCGTGAACCCCGAGCTGGACGCCCGCCTTGGCGGGCTGCTCAGTGAACTGGCAGGTAGCGGCGAATTTGCTGCCAAGCCCGGCGAATGCACCGTCATTCATCGCGTGCCGGATAGCAGCATCGGCCGCCTCTTCCTCATTGGTCTGGGCGAGAACACCATGCCGCGCCATTGGTTTGCCGCGGCCGGTCAGGCCGTGCGCGCCGCCGCCAAAGCGCAGTGCCGCTCGGTGGCCCTGCTGTTGCCCGAGGGCGCACCCACCCGGCTCATCGCCGAGGGCGCCGGTTACGGCACCCATCGGCCCAGCGGTTATCAGGAACAAAAAGGATGGCCGGTTGAGGAAGTCATTTTGCTCGCCGCCGGTGATCAGGCCGAGATGGATGCCGCGTCGGCCACGGCTGACGGCATGAACCTCGCGCGCACCTTGGTGGAGATGCCCGCCAACGACTTGGGCCCGGAAGAGTTTGCCCTGCGCGCCGCACAGGAGGGTGCCCATGCCGGACTTGAGGTCGAAGTGTTGGACGAGGCGGCGTTGGAGGAAATGGGCGCCGGTTCGTTGCTTTCGGTGAGTCACGGTTCCGTGCGCCCGCCGCGCCTCGTGCGCCTGAGCTGGCAGCCCGAGGCGCCCGCCAGCGACGATCATTTGTTCCTCATTGGCAAGGGCATCACCTTCGACACCGGTGGCCTGTCGCTGAAGCCGCCCAAGAGCATGGAGCAAATGAAGTACGACATGGCCGGCGCCGCCACCATGCTAGGCACCATTACCGCCATCGGTCGGTTGCAGCCGTCCGTGCGCGTGAGCTGCCTGCTCGCCATGGCGGAAAACATGCCCAGCGGCACCGCCACCCGGCCCGGCGACATTGTCACTGCCATGAACGGCAAGACCATTGAGGTGATCAACACCGATGCCGAAGGCCGGCTGGTGTTGGCCGATGCACTCGTGTACGCCACGCGCCTTGGCGCCACGCATATGATTGATGCCGCCACGCTGACCGGCGCGGTGAGTGTGGCCCTCGGCAACGTGCGCGTGGCCCTGATGAGCAATGACCGCGACCTTGCCGACGCCATTGCGGCGCAGGGCCGTGATTGCGGCGAGCGGTTCTGGCCGTTGCCGATGGATCCCGAATACCTTGAACCAATGCGGGGAGACATGAGCGACCTGCGTAATGCTTCGGCCGACCGGCGCGCCGGCACCATCACCGCCGGCAAGTTTCTCGAGGAATTTGTNGATGGCANCCCATGGGCNCACTTGGANATTGCCGGCACCGCCTGGCACGACAAGGCGCAGCCCCACTCCGGCAAAGGCGCCAGCGGCATCGGCGTACGCACCCTCGTGCACCTTGCCGAAAACTGGGGTGCCCAATAAGCATTGCCACNGTTGGATGTATCGGGTAANACCGGCGCATGACCCTTTGGATTGTCATCTGCGTTGTGGCTGGAATGCTTTCCGGCTGCACTGTAGTGCGTGAAACGCAGCCCAAACGCACGGCCACCGAGCAGCTGATCCTCAGTCACGCGGTGATTGATGCCGCGCGACAAATTGAGGCGGACGCTGTGGCCGGTAAAAAGGTGCAGCTGGTGCTGACCAACCTCACGACGGTGGACGTGGAATTCNCGCAGGGCGAATTGCGCGACCGCCTACTGCAGCTTGGGGCGGAATTGGTGACCAATGCCGAGGCCGCGGAAATCACCGTTGAGGCGCGTTCGCCGGGNGTGGGTATTGACGATTCCAAAACCACTATCGGTGTTCCGGCCATACCGTTGCCAGTGCCGGGTGTGGGTATTCTCCAGACGCCGTCGTTGCCAGTATTCAAGTACGACCGCCAAACCGGGCGCGCCGGCTTTTCGCTCACCGGCATCGAGACGGCCACCGGCAAGCATGTGTTTTCCATTGGGCCCGTTATGGGTTCGGCCATTCACTCAGACATGCGGGTGATTGGAGTGCCAATCTATCGCAATCGCAAATATCTCGAACNCGAGTAGCCGNCCTTTGCGAGATGAAGCGTTTGGTGCTATACTACTGNATGANGCGTANCGCAGGCCGCACTTTCAGCGGATTTTTACTGTCGNTCATTTTTTTCTGTGNGCTCATTTTCGGTTTGGGTTGCGGCAAAAAAGAGGCAGCTGAACCGGTGAATCCGCGCCTGGCCAAAAGCGGGAAGAAACTCGCTGATGAGCCGGAGGTGGCCGTGGCAAATGATTCATCNGAATCCATTTCNGCCGAGGGCACACAGGACAAACCAATTTCTACCCCACAAACCGCTNCCGGCAATAATGCCCAGGCTGCGGCTGCAGCCGCGACGTCGGTNGGGCCGCGGCTTTCACCTGCGCAGGTGCAGCATCTCATCCGCTTGGCACAGTCCGGCAATGCCGCCGCGCAGGTGGAATTGGGAAACGCGTTTTTTGAAGGCAACGGGGTAGCTCAAAATAAGGAGGCCGCCGGTTTTTGGTGGCGCAAGGCCGCGCTGCAAAACCATCCGGTCGGGCACGAAAATCTCAGAATGCTCATGACTAAGCCAGAGCATGGTGTGAGTTTTTTCGGTACCAAGGCTAAGGGGAACCGGTTTGTATTTATCATAGATAAGTCTGGAAGCATGGGGCAACAAGGGCGATTCCAGCGCGCAAAAACTGAGTTGGTTCGTACTCTCAAAAGTCTGCCGCGGGACGCACATTTCATGGTATATTTTTTCTCAAGCGATTTTGAAAAACTCCCATTTATCGAAGTGGACAAAATGCCGACCGCCGTGNCTGAAAATATCCGTATGGCTGAGGATTGGATTAATGGTCGGAGCGTGATGGGCGGTACTAATCCTATTGGAGCCTTGGCAGATGGTTTTCGTCTGAAGCCCGATACGGTTTGGCTGCTTACCGATGGACGATTTGCTAATGATGGGAATGTGCTAAACCGCTTACGTCGTTTGAACCCAAACACAAAGGCTAGAATTAACACTGTGGCCATCATGGACCCCGCAGGCGAAAATGTGCTCAAGCAAATTGCCGGCCAACACGATGGCACCTATCGGTTCGTGAAGTTTGATGGGCGTTGATCGTTCGCCTATACTTGGTTATTCTTTGCTGTGCATTCTACTGGTGATTTATCACAGGCTTACGACATCACTGCAACTTACGCGGAGAATTTTGAGCGTGGCCCTAATCTGCCGCCAGTGTCTCAAGTGCCCAACACCAGTCCGGTGAAATTCCTCGGGTACACCGTCAATAGTCCGCTGGGTATCGCAGCCGGTTTGCTGCCCAACGCCAAATGGATNAGCGCATACGCNGAGCGCGGNTGGGATTTGCTNACGTACAAGACCGTCCGGTCGGTGGNGCGCGAATGTTATCCGATNCCTAATTGGGTATTCGTACAGGCCGATGCCGGTGACGGGCCGGTGTATGCCACCGATGTACTGCCGGATGATCCGGCAGAGATCAGTTCCGCGGTGTGCTTCGGCATGCCCTCGCTTGAACCTGATTTTTGGCGGGAAGATATCGCCCGCGCCAAGGNGGCNCTNGGGGCGGGNCAAATGTTGATCGTGTCNGTGGTGGCTACACCGCAGCCGGGCTGGAGCGTTGCGCAGTTGGCTGATGATTACGCCCAATGCGCGGCGTGGGCGGCGGCTGCGGGGGCGGATGTGGTGGAGGCCAATTATTCCTGTCCCAACGTGTGCTCGGCCGAAGGTCAGATTTACATGGACGTGCCCCTCAGTGAAACGGTGACGCAAACCGTGGCCTCGGCCTTGGGCGGGCTTCCACTGTTGTTGAAGGTGGGGGTGCTGCCGGAAACCGATCGGCAACGGGATTTCCTGCGGGCCGTGGCTGGTTTGGCTGCGGGCATAACATTGGTCAACGGAATCGCGCGTGAAGTGCGGCATGCGGATGGCCGTCCGGTTTTTGGTGAACAGTATTTGAAAGCCGGTGTGTTGGGCCGCGTGATCCACGAGCCGTGTGTGGCCGCCGTGCGCGAGGCACGCGCAGTGATTGATGCAGAGCAGTTGCCGCTGGCCTTGGCTGCGGTCGGCGGCGTATCTAGCGCTCAGGATTATCAGGGTTTCATCAATGCCGGTGCCGACGCTGTTTTGTGCGGCAGCTCGCCCATGTATCTGCCGGATCTGGCCAGTGAGATTAAGCAATCTCTTTGAGGNGGGATGGAAATCTGTTGGACATTGCGCTGAGGGCAATGGACATTTCGTGCATGCACACATTGTTGAAAATTCTGCCGGCTTTGATTTTAGTTTTGGGGGCAGGNGGTTGCTGTACTNCGGCTCCCCAGGGGCCCACCGGGAATATTCCGGTCATTGATACACACATTCATCTATACGACACCACCCGCGATGGCGGGGTGCCTTGGCCGCCGCCCAGTGATCAGGTTTTGTACCGGCCCACGTTGCCGAAGCACTTTGACAAAGTCACGAGTGTCAACGGCGTGAAAGCCACGGTGATCGTTGAGGCCAGCGACATTGTGGCGGACAACCAGTGGGTACTCGATTTAGTGGCGCATAACCCGAAGCATTACGTGGGTCTAGTGGGGAACTTGCCGTTGGGTACGGATGCCTTTGCCCCGGCNCTGGAAAAGCTCGCGCAGGATTCGCGTTACGTGGGTATTCGTTTGCGAAGTTTTGCGGAGGGCGTGGACGGTTTCACCGATGCGGTGTGGCGCGATCTGAAAACGCTCTCGGACAAGGGNCTCACGCTNGANGTNNTNATGGCNAATTTNTCGATGGAACAGGTGGGNATNATNGCGAAGCGGTTGCCGGATCTGAAAATCCTNATCAACCATTGCACCGGCTTGATNATCGANGGCGGCCCGGCAAAGCCCGANTGGNCNGCNCAGGTNCGGGCGGTGGCGCAGCATTCGAATGTTTCCTGCAAAATCAGCGGCATTTTTCAGCGCAGCAACCGCATGCCGTCGCCCAAGGCAGTGGGCTATTACGCGCCGATTTTTGATGTGGTGTACGATGCGTTTGGCGAGGACCGCGTGATCTATGGTAGCAACTGGCCGGTAACCGATCGTGGNGGTGAATACCANGAGCAGTTGCAAATTATCNACGATCACTTCGCGCCCAAGGGCCGGGAAGTGCTTGAGAAATTGTTTTGGAAAAATGCGGCGGCGTTTTATGGGGTGAAACTTCNCTGAGGATNGCAACAACGCGCTTGCTTCCCGATNCGCCGCCGCGCATGCTGNCNCTTCCCATGAAGATGAATCGACGCTCCTTTGTGCAGGGCTCGTTGACGGTGGCAGCCGCGGCGGGCGCGACTTGGTTTGATGTTCCCAATATCCTCGCCGCCAAGGCCAAGCCCAGCAAGGCGGTGGCGGCNTCGCTAAAAAAATATGGCGGCTTTCCGATGGGCATCCAGAGCTATTCGCTGCGCGCCTTTGGCGTGGAGGGTGACGGCAACGCGCTGGACAAGATTGGCGCGCTGGGCCTGCATTGGGTGGAGTTTTTCGGCGGCCATTTTCCGATCACGNCGGANAAAAAGAAGATTNCNGCCATGCAGGCGAAGCTGGCGAAACACGAGCTATTNATCAGCGCCCACGGCGTAAACGGGTTTACCAAGGATCACGCGAAGAATGAGCGCGTGTTTCAATTCGCCAAGGCGGCGGGCATTCCGAACATCAGCGCGGATCCCACGCCGGACAGTTTTGACAGCCTCGACAAGCTGGTCGCCAAGTACAACGTGCGCATCGCCATTCACAACCACGGGCCGGGTGCGCGTTACGACAAGATTGATGACGGTCTCAAGGCGGTGAAAGGGCACGACAAGCGGATTGGTTTTTGCGCCGACCTCGGCCATTACATTCGCAGCGNGGAAGATCCGGTGGAGGTGATCCACAAGCTGGGCGATCGGTTGTACGGCATTCACTTGAAGGATTTCGCAGAGCAAAAGAAGAGNACCAAGGGCGTGATTCTTGGCAAGGGCCACCTCGATGTGGCGGCGGTTTTCAAGGCGCTAAAGAAAGTGAAGTTTCCGGCCGATGCCGCGTTGAGCCTGGAGTACGAGGAAAACCCACGCAACCCNATCGCGGACATCGAGGAATGNCTCGCGGTGGCCGCGGCCGGCGCGCAAAAGGCGCTGAAGGGTTAACCGGNAATTTTACCGGGCGGGCGATGTCTTGAGATATCGTCCGTTTTTTTGTAGGTTTCGGCCACTGGATGCTTCAGTTCAGCGATCAGCCTTACGAGTATTTCCCGCCCAAACCAAACCGGCTGATTGCCTGGCTGGGTGAATGGTGGTCGCGCCGGTATTTGTTGGCNGGGCCGGAGCATCGGGTTCACTCCGTAACAGTGGAAAACGCCGGGCCGTTGCAGGCCATACAGCGCGAGCACGGTGCGCGGGTGTTATTGTTGCCCAATCATTCCACGCACAGTGATCCAATGATCATGGCCGAGGCCTGNCGGCAGGTGGGCGTGTGGTCGATTTTTATGGCGGCGTACGATGTGTTTCTACGCAGCCGGGCGCAGGGATGGTTGATGCAGCGCATGGGAGCGTTTTCGGTCAACCGCGATGGCAGTGACCGGCGTTCGATGAAGGATGCGATTGCCACGGTGATCGATGGCCGGTACGCCCTCACGGTGTTTCCCGAAGGCAACGTGTATTTCATGAACGACCGCGTGACGCCGTTTCTGGAGGGGCCGGCCTACATTGCGATGAAGGCGCAGCAGGAGATGAAGGATGCCGGCCGGATCTTTGCCGTGCCGGTTTCCATCAAGGCCACCCACACCACCGATGCCCGTGTGACCTTGCAGGAAACGCTCGATCACATGGCCGAACAACTCGGCGTGGAAACCGATGGCGAGGCCGGCATTGTGCCGCAGGTGCATCAGGTGGGCGTGGCCATGATCCGGCGCAATCTGTCCCAGCGCGGTTTCCTTCCGCCGGATCCGGACTACAGCGATTTGCCCAAGCTGTTGCAGCAATGCGCCCGGCAGATTTTGGATCAGCTGGAGGCTAAGATGGGGATGAGTTCCAAGCCGGATGAGGATTTGATGGATCGCATTCGCGCGGCGCGGCGGGAGATTCACAAGGTGCGCGCGGATCCGGATAGGGAGATCGACCACGCCGTGGCCGCCGGCTGGGCCGATGAGGCGATCATTGCGTTCCGCATCCTGAGCTATGCCGGGAATTATCTCAGTGAAAATCCCACGCTCGATCGGGTGGGCGAAACGATCGAGAAACTGCAGGAGGATCTTTATTCGCGGGCCTTCCCGGCCTATGCCGACCGCGCGGTGACGGTGCGGTTCGGCGAGCCCATTTGTGTGACCGAACAACTGGCTGCGGCCGCCAAGCCACGCCTGGCGATGGCGGCCTTAACCGACCAGTTCGAGGCCGGCGTCCAAGCCGGACTGGATCATATCAACGCTCACAACCCGCACCCAGGCGGAAAACCGTTCTGAACATTGACGGACTCAATGGTTGCCCTGCTCGAATCAATTAGGCTTCTCTCCGTTGGACCGCTAGAGTCTCCCCCCGCATGAGTGAAGCCGCCGAATCATCGCGCCCGCTGGCCAACCGCGGATTCCTGTCGCTAGTCTTCACGCAGTTCTTCGGCGTGGTGAATGATAACCTGCTGAAGCAGGTTCTATCCTTCGGGCTGGCGGCGGCCGGCGTGTGGAGCGGCGTATTGGGGGAGGGCGGCCAAAGCTGGGTGGCGNTGGCGCTGGTGATGCCGTTCCTTCTCTTTGGCGCCATCGCGGGGCAGTTGGCGGATCGCTACAGCAAACAACTGGTGACGCTACGCGTGAAGCAGGCGGAGTTCCTGATCGTGCTGGTGGCGTTTGCCGGTTTTTATTTCAACAACGTCTGGCTGTCGCTGCTGGCGATGTTTTTGCTGGGCACCCAAAGCGCTTTTTTTGGTCCGGCCAAATATGGGGTGATCCCGGATTTGGTGGAGACCTCCAAGATCAGCATGGCCAACGCCACGATNATCATGCTGACCAACGTGGCCGCCATTCTCGCCGTGGTGGTGGGCGGCGCCATGTACGAGGCCTATCGCGGCACAGCCGCGGACGGCGCGCCCAACGGACTGCTGTGGCTGCCGGGCTTGGCGCTGCTCGTGTTTGCCGTGTTCGGTTTGTTGTCCGCCNGGCAAATGCCCTCGCTGNCNGCCAGTGCGCCGGGNATGAAGGTGCAATGGGANTTTTTCGCGCCGTACGTGCGCACNATCAAGCGCATGCTGTCGGGTGATTCACCAATCCTCGTGGTGTGCGTGCTCAAGGCGATGTTTTTCATGCTGGCTTATCTGGTGATGTTGATTCTGGCGGATTACACGCTGGTGCTGGGCATCTCAGAGAAAAAGGTGAGCATGTATTTGTTCGGCACCATCGGGGTTTCGATTGCCGTGGGCAGTGTGCTGGCCGGCGTGATTTCGCGTGGCGGCATTCAGCCGCGACTGATAATGGCGGGTGGCATCGGGTTTGGCGTGGCCGGGTTGCTGCTGGCGTTGGCGCCGTCCAGCTACGTGGTGATTCATGAAGCCGATGCGAACCGCTCGGTACAGGGGGTGGCCGGTTTGCCGGAGGGAGCCAAGGTTAGCTATTATCTGAAGCGCGCGGAAAACAGACTCAGCGAATTGCGCCGGGACTTGCAGTTTGAAAAGGCGGGCCTGTCCCTGCCCGAGCGGCTGGATTCGGTGAAGAAAGGGGATCATCAAGCCATGGTGATTTCTTCAGCTTATTTGGACACGTTCCCCAATCGCAAAGTGACACCGGAAGACGATGCGAACGGAACGACCTTTTATCACCTGCTCGACGGTCAAAAAGGCAAGCCCAGCGGTTTGGTGGCCGTGCCGGTGGAATCGCGCAGCAAAGATGTCTGGAAAGTGGTGATCTGCCTGTTCGTCGTGGGCGCCAGCGCGGGGCTTTACGTGACGCCGCTGCAGGCGTTGCTGCAAAAGCTCTCGCCCCCAGATTCGCGTGGCCAATACATCGCCGCCTCCAACGCCATTGATACCGTGCTGGAGATGATTGGCATCGGTTTGTTCTTCCTGTTGCGCAACGTGGGCGTGGGGGCGCAGGAGATTTTCTATTTGGTCGTATTGGTGGCGGTAGCCACCATGACCCTTTTTGTCCTCCGCATCCGGCCGCACATTCATAAGCCGGAATGGAATTGATGGCTGAGACGTCAGCGCTTTAATGGCAGCGTCCGGTCTTTTTGCCGGCCGAAGCCTTTCAACTCCAGCCGATCCTGATGCACCTCAATGATTCCGTAGGCTGTCGTGTGGGTATCCACCATGCCTTTGAGGGTGAGGTAATGAATTCCGGCCTGTTGCCCGTAATTGCCACCGTGGTTGTGGCCGTTCATATATGCGGCTACGCAGGGGTACTTTGCGAGCAGCTCGGTCAAGGTTTTGGCGTTCCATAGATTATGCACGTTGGGCGGGTACACGGGAAAATGGCAAAAGAGGACGACGCGTTCCTTGGCTTGGGTGGCCGCTTCGAGCTTGGCCTTGACCCACTTCAACTGGGTTTCACTGAGGCCGCCGTTCCAATTGGGCGTGCCGGCCTTAAGCCGGCGATGAAAGGCCTTGGCCGCGGCGGTACGCGGGTCGTTAGCGGGGTAGGCGTAGGTGCTGATGTCGTTGCCATCGAGCACGATGAACCGCCAGCCTTTGTGCGCGAAATCATAGTAACGGCTCTTGAGTCCCATCCGCTTGGGCACGAGGGCTTTCTTGTCGTCGGCTACGGAAAAATCGTGGTTGCCCAGCACGTGATACCGCGGCGCCTTGAGCTGACCGAAGATGGGGCCAACCACATCGAAGCTGGCAAAATCNCGGTCAATGAAATCNCCNAGNTGCACCACNAANGNGAGGTNCAGCTTNTTNTAATGCGCCACGCACTCGCGGAGTTTGCGAGGTGAATCGCTGTATTTGCGGGTGCCGCTCGTTTTGTCGCAGTATTGGCAATCGGCAATCGCCCCAAACCGGAACAACGGCTCGGCGGCATTCAACTGGATGGCGCAGAAAACGGCCAGCCACGGCAGGAATCGTTTGGGTAAACGCATGGCTGACAGGATGCCCTACTGCAGTGGCAAATCCAGTCGTATCTTGCGCCCGCCGCGTTTTCCGGCCAGCTGAGTCTTGTTGGCGGGATAGGCGGCGTGCAGCTTCAGCACGCGCTTCATGGTGGCCTCGAGGCCGGCGATGCTATTGTAGGCATCGGGGCCCTTGGCGCTTGGGGTGCCATAACGCGCGTACACCACGCCGTCTGCATTAATGAACATTGCGGCCCAGTTGAGGTCGTAATCAAACTGAAACAGGCTGAGATCCACGCCCTTCATTTCCACTTGGCGCAGGGAGACAAAATGTTTTTCAGCCAGTTCACGAATGACGTTTTGGCCTTTGGTCATCTCGGCATCAAACGCTTTACATGCATGGTAGGGTACACAGCGGAAGGTCACAAAGATCGGTTTGCCCGTGCGCTTGGCCTCCGCCATTGCGCCTTGGAGGTTGTTGTAAATCCACAAATCCGTGCCACGCGCGTTTTCATCCTTCAACCGCTCCAGCAGGGGCGGAGCGGGTTGGGCGTTCAAATTGGCAGCCGTGAAGGTGGCTAACGATAGAAGGAGGGGCTTCATGCCGCCAATTTATACGGAACCCTTCCATTGCGCCACGGCTTTTTTGGCCTCTTGGCCATTACAAACTTTTCCAAAGATTATAGTGGCGCGTCATTGGGGCAATAGACTATTCTCACGCCTGACACCAAATTCATCCGATCTAATGGATGATTATTCCGACGCAATTGGTGTCCTGTGTCTTGGTAAGTAATGAAACGTTAAATAATAGATTAAACCTCTACCTTCTCTGAAAATCATGATTGAACCTCTGTTTGGAATAATTGGTGAGCTAGCTGGATTGACTCTCATAATCGTGCTTGTGGGCGGCTTTGTTTTTGTGGCTGGCATCTCGCTTTTTTTGTTCATCAAAAAAATCAAGCCCGGTGAAGCCGGTGTGCGGACGGGCTTTGGCGGTATCAAGGTAAAGAAAGACTGGATGCTGCGCGTGCCCATCCTGCAACAGCTGCAGATCATGGATTTGTCCGTGAAAAAACTGGAGGTGGTGCGGAAAGGCAAGGACGGGCTGATTTGTGAGGATAATATCCGGGCTGATATTGAGGTGGTTTTTTATGTGCGAGTGAATGACGAGCGGACTGAGGGGAAAGACGGTAAATCAGATTTTCATGACATCAAAACGGTGGCGACCCAGGTCGGTTGCGAGCGGGCTTCGGAAATTGAACTGCTAAAGCAATTATTTGAGGCGAAATTCTCGGAAGCTTTGAAATCTGCCGGTAAGCTAATGCCCTTTGAAAAGCTATATACCGAAAGAATTGGATTTCGTGAACAAATCATTAACACCATTGGTAGTGATTTGAATGGTTACACGCTTGAGGACGTGGCCATTGATTATCTGGAGCAGACACCACTTCAAGACCACGATCCAAGCAACGTGCTTGATTCGCAGGGTCGTGAGAAAATCATCCAAATGACTTCAGATATGGAGGAAGCCGCTAACCAGCGATTGGCGGATAAAGAAGAGAAGATCAACCAGCAAGATCGCGACAAGGAAGTGGAGATCAAGAAAAAGGATACCGAAACAGCGGTAGCACAACGAGAATTGGATCGACAAAATGAACAGCACTTGGCTCAGCAAACTCGTGAAGTCGAAGTAACCAAAGCGGAGGAGCAAGCAGCCACCGCTGAGGAAGTTGAAGGAGCCCGGAAACGCTCTGAAATGGCCACTCTTCAGACCGATGAGGATGTGGTGGTTCGTTCAGTGCAAAAAGACCGAGCTGAACTTGAAGCGAAGGTGAATTTGGACAAAGACATGG
Organism: Verrucomicrobiales bacterium; assembly: GCA_002718935.1. Taxonomy (GTDB): domain Bacteria; phylum Verrucomicrobiota; class Verrucomicrobiia; order Limisphaerales; family UBA1100; genus UBA1100. Next base: position 33,840 of record PBFV01000048.1, on the reverse strand, counting down.
CCCGGTTGGAGCAGGAGAAACTGGAATCCGGCGAACAAGCCGAGGTGGATCGCGAACGCCGAGTGGGATTGGCCAGTCAAGAAAAGGAAGCGAAGATCACCGAAGCTGCCTTTGAAGTGGAAAAGAGTAGGGCTGGCTTGGAATCCGAGAAGAAGGGAGTAACTACCCAGCACCAACAAAGACTTGATGTAGAAGCTGACATGAGTGCCGAGCGCGCTCGCCGTGTATTGAATATTGAAGCCGAAGCCCGCGCGGAAGCCGAGCAGAAGAAGGACCTCATCGCCGCTCAAGCGGATTATGATGTGCGCTCGAAAAAAGCCGAGGCTCTTAAGTTTGAGGAAGTCACCAAGGCTGAGTCTGACAAGCTGGAAGCCGAGCAACAGGCTGAGCAGATTCAGATCACAGCCGACGCTGAGGCCAAGGCCAGCGAGAAACGTAACCACGCCATGAAGCAGGAAGCCGAAGGTACGGCCGCCTTACAGGCCGCAGCCGGTTATGCTGAGGCTAATGTGACCAAGGCCAAGGCAGAAGCGAAGATAGCGGATGCCGAGGCAGACAAGGCTCTGGGTATGGCAGAGGCAGCCATTCATGAGGCTCAAGGCACAGCGGCTGGCAAGGCGAAGGCTGCCGAAGGTGAAGGCGAGGCCAAGGGAATCAAGGCCCGCGGCGATGCGGAAGGCAGCGCGATTCAAGCCAAAGGCACTGCTGAAGGTGTGGCCATCGAGGCCAAGGGCGTGGCGGAAGGTAAGTCGGTTGAGGCGATTCGCCTGGCCGAAGCGCAAGGCGCCGAGAAGATGGGTCTCGCCGAGGCACTGGCCAAGACAGAGATGGCCAAGGCTATCGAGCTGTTCAATAAGGCCTCGCAGGATCACGAGGAATTCCGCCTGCAATTGGACAAGGACAAGGATGTGGAGCTGGCCGATATCAACATCAAGAAGGATATCGCCGATGCTCAAGCCCGCGTCATGGGCGAGGCTCTCAAGAGTGCCAACATCGATCTGGTCGGTGGCGAGCAGGACTTCTTCAATCGCGTGGTGTCCTCGGTCAGCCAAGGCAAGGTAGTGGATCGTCTGGTGGACAACAGCCAGACTATTACCGACGTAAAGAATACCTTCTTCAACGGCGATCCGGATCACCTGAAGAATAAGCTTTCCAGCTGGATTAAATCATCTGGCCTCAAGAGTGAGGACGTGAAAAACCTGACCATCTCCGCCTTGTTGGCCTCGATGATTTCCAACACCGAGGATAATTCCCTGCGGGGCCTGATGCGTGCGGCCGAGAAGGCGGTGCGCGGCACTGAGGTGGGCAACGAAATGGTGGACACGATCCTCGGCGACAAGCTGGGTAAATAAATTCACTTCAGCCTCCCGGCGAATTGCCGGGGGGTTGGAGGCTTTTCCCATGGCGGAACCTCCCGACAGCGGCAATCCCGCGGAAGGCGCCCCGGCGGCGCTCGAAGGCGGTGCGTATGACCTGATCAAGCAACGTCTGAGCGATCAGGGAGGCACGCTCCGTGCCAAGCTAGGGCAGCTCGATGAACGCCGTGCAATNGTGTTTGGTTCCAAGAAGTTGGAATTGAAGAAAATGGCCCGCGTGTCCACGCAGCTCAATTGTGAGCCGCGCGACATGATTCAACTGGGCCACGACCAGTTTCTCTTTGGATTCAATGTCGAACTCGGCCTCAAGAAAGGGCAGCTGGAGGATGTGTTTGCGGTCTATAACTTCAATGAGACTGAGGAGGAATTCAAGGAAGGGGACTTGTCCATCCTTCATGACCAAAAGTTTCAGGAACGCTTTAAGACGCTTTTCTCCACAAGCAAGGATGCCAGCTTTCACCGATTTGCTCAGGTGGGGTCCAATCTGTTCATGGTATTCCGCAACGGCAGCAAAGTGGAAGATGTTGTCGTTTATAAGTGGTTGATCAATCCCGATGGCCAATTGGTGTATGAAAATGACCGAGCCAAAGGTGAATACTTGTCCACGGCGTTCCCGGATGAATTTAATTTCAAGTGGCAAAACACCACCCCTAACGATGTGCGCCATGGCGACAATCCACACGTATCAATTCAAGACCGGGTGTTTGTCGAATGTGTGGGCGGAGACCTGACGATCAAGATTGAAGACAACACAACCTCTGGTGAAGGGATTTTTGCGGAACCGGTTGATGATCGAAACCAGAAGATTGATGACGCCGAGATTCAGTACGCTGTTCAAGGCTCGCTTATCCTGCTGAAGATCAAGCCATACAGGGAAGACACGATTCGGTATTTTATTTTTAATGAGAAACTGCAGGCGGTGCACCGGGTGGACTCCATCGGTCAATCGTGCGTCTTGTTGCCGGAAGAACATGGTTTGATTTTTCCGGACGGTTACTACCTGCAAACCGGTGAGCTCAAGCGCTATCAAGCGGAAGAGGGTAGTATGGTTCTCGAGCGGACGATCACTTCCCCGAATGGTGAGGATTATCTGTATGTTTATTTCGATCGTACGTCCGGCTTGTATGTCTTGATGCCTTATCGTTTGATTGAGCAGGAGGTTTCTGAACGGATTGCGTGTAATGGGTTTTCGTTATTCCCCAGTGGAGATTTAGTTAGTTTCCGTGCCGAAGAAGAAGCGATCAAGCATCACATGATTCAGGTGCGGCAATCGCCGTTTTACCAGTCCGGGCATGAACCAGAGAGTGCTGAGCGTGATTCCCTCTTGTTCCAAGTGGGCAACAAGTCGGTAGTCAAGGCGATGGCGGAGTGCAACGAAGTATTATTGCTGATCCAGAAGGAATCGCCCTATGCCGACCTGTACGCGGATATGGCAGCCAAGGCAGGCAGTATTCCCAGCGCCCATACCTGGCTCACATCCGATGAAGGATTTGGGATTGTTGATACTCTCAAAAGCGTTGCGGAAACCGCTGAGAAGGCGATTGCTGAGTTTGACAAGGTGCGGCGGATGAAGCTGGAAGCCCGTGAGCGGACCGAAGGGATTCAAAAGCGCTCCAAGGAATTGTTCAGCCAGGTTGGGCGCGCTGACTTCCGGTCCGTGGACGATTTTGTGGCCAACCTAGGAGGGCTGCGCCGGATGCGGGGTGAAATTATCACCATGCGTGATGAGGTGCGCTTTATTGATAAGGCCCTGATGCAGGTCTTGGAAGAACAGGTGAAGGAGCAGGTCGATGAACTTTCGCAGAAGTGTGTGAAGTTTTTGTTGGCGCCGGAATCTTTGGACCCTTACCGGGAACGGGCGGAGGAGCAGCGGAGCCGGGTGGATAACGTGACTAAAGTGGCTGAGGGCAAGGAGCTGGAGGAGGAGATAACCACGGCCGGCTCGGATTTGGAGATGTTGATCGACATTGTCCGGAGTTTGCAGATCGATGATACCACGGAACAGACACGGATTGTAGAGGCGATCACGGCGATATATCAGGTGGTCAACCAAGTGAAGGAGGCGCTCAAAAACAAGATGCGCACCCTGATGACCGCCGAAGGGGCGGCGCAGTTTAATGCACAGATTTTGTTGCTGAGCCAAACGGCGGTGAACTATCTGGACATGTCCGATTCGCCGGAGAAGTGCGATGAGTACTTCAACAACATCCTCAATCAACTGGAAGATCTGGGCGGCGACTTCGCGGATTTCCCGGAATACATCGAGCAATTGGACCAGAAGCGCAGCGAGCTGGAGACGGCGTTTGAACAGAAGCGCCTGCAGCTGGAGGAAGCGCGCAACCGCAAGGCGACGGCGCTGGTGTCTTCCGCCGAGCGCATGCTCAAGAGCATTGAGCACAAGCTCGGTACCTTCGAGGATGTCAACGACATCAACGGCTACATGGCCGGTGACCGGATGATTGATTCCATCCGCGAACGCGTGGAGGAACTGCAGGCGCTGGACAAGGCCGGTGAAGCGGAAGGTATTCTGAGCCAGCTCAAGAGCGTGCACGAGGAGGCGGTGCGCCAGCTGAAGGACAAGCAGGAGCTGTATGTCGACGGGCAAAATGTAATTCAATTCGGCAAGCACAAGTTTGCCGTTAATGCCCAGCCGCTGGATCTGACGATGGTGCGGCGCGGAGAGGATCAGTTCCTGCACCTGACCGGCACGCAGTATTTTGATGAGGTGGAGGATGAGGGGTTCCTTGCCACGCGCGAGGTNTGGAANCAGACGGTACTTTCCGAGGACAACGAGATTTATCGCGCCGAATACCTCGCTTATTTGCTGTGGCAACAGTTGGAGAAAGAAGGCATAGATCACATGATCGAGGTGGCGGGGATGGAAGAGCCGGATCGCCTGAAGGTCGTGCAGGATTTCATGGGTGACCGCTATGCGGAAGCCTACACCAAGGGCATTCATGATCAGGATGCCGAAAAGATTTTGGCGGCACTGCTGAACACGCAATCGGCACTGCAACTTGCTCGATACTATCCGCGTGCCCGCGCCTGTGCGGCAGTGTTCTGGAACAAGTTCTGTGATCCGGACGCCGCCAAGATGATGCTTGCCCGTCTGGAAGGTTTCGCCACGCGTAATGAGATTTTTCCGGGCGACCCGACTCAGGCCGATTATGTGGCTGAACTGCGCGCCATGGTGGCTGCGTTCATTGAGGAGACCGGGCTGTTTCCCCCGGAAGATGCGGATCCGGCCGGCGAATATCTTTTCTACGAACACACCAACGGCCGTGACTGGGTGGTGAGCCAGGAAGCGGACAGCCTGCTCACAGAGTTCGAACGGCACCTCGTCAAGAAGGGACGTGAGGCGGATTTCACCAAGGCGCAGAAGCCGCTCCAGAAAGATCCGCACAGCCATTACCAGCTCATCCGCGATTGGGTGCGCGGCTTCCTGCTCGATCGGAACGGGGCCAACAAGTATCTGGAGGAAGTCGCCGGATTGGTGTTTTGCGGGCACCTGCACAAACAGGCCGTGGTCAAGGCTGCCACCGGTCAGATGCTTGAGGGCATTCAGGGCGCGCACGATGCGGTGGAGGAGGGCGGCAAATATCCGTTTGATTACCTCGCCTTTCAGGAAAAACTGGGCCGCTTCTCACGCGAGTCCGTGCCGCGCTTTGAGGCGTATCAGGATCTCAAGCAGTCGCTCATTGAAGAGGAAAAGGAGGCGCTGCGCCTGCATGAATTTGAACCGCGCGTGTTGTCCTCCTTCGTGCGGAACCAATTGGTGGACGAAGTTTACCTGCCGATTGTCGGCGACAACCTCGCCAAGCAAATCGGTGCCGCGGGCGACGCCAAGCGTACCGACCTCATGGGCCTTCTGCTGCTCATATCGCCGCCCGGTTACGGTAAAACCACGTTGATGGAATATCTCGCCAACCGCATGGGCCTGATCTTCATGAAGATCAACGGCCCGGCACTTGGTCATGAGGTGACTTCGCTCGATCCCGAGGAAGCCCCCAACGCCGGGGCGCGTGAGGAGGTGAAGAAACTCAACCTCGCGCTGGAGATGGGCGACAACGTAATGATCTACGTGGATGACATCCAGCACTGTCACCCCGAGTTTCTGCAAAAGTTTATTTCGCTTTGTGACGCCCAACGGAAGATTGAGGGCGTGTGGCGTGGCCAGCCGAAAACCTACGACATGCGCGGCCGCCGCGTGGTGGTGGTGATGGCCGGTAACCCCTACACCGAGAGTGGCGAGAAATTCCGCATCCCGGACATGCTCGCAAACCGTGCCGATACCTACAATCTCGGTGACGACATGAAAGGCCGCGAAGCTGCCTTCTCCGGCAGTTACATTGAGAACGCTATCACCTCCAATCCCGTGTTGCAGCCGCTCGCCAAGGCCGCGCAGAAGGATATTCAGGCCTTCATCCGCATGGCCGAGACCGATCAGCGAGAGGGCATTGAGCTACAGGGTAATTTCTCCGCCAACGAACAGGAGGAGCTGATCAACGTGATCAAGAAAATGATCACGCTGCGGGACGTGGTGTTGAAGGTCAACCAGCTCTACATTGAGAGCGCCGGTCAGGCCGATGAATTCCGCACCGAGCCCGCGTTCAAGATGCAGGGTTCCTACCGGAACATGAACCGCCTAGCCGAGAAAATCCTGCCGATGATGAACGAGCAGGAACTGATGGACCTCGTGCTCGATCATTACAAGGGCGAGAGCCAGACGCTGACCACCGGTGCCGAGGCGAATTTCCTGAAATTCAAGCAACTCATCGGTGTGATGACCGACGAGGAAGCCGNGCGCTGGGAGGAAATCAAGCGCACCTTCGGCCGCAATCAATACCTTCAGGGCGGCGACCAAAACGACCCCGTCAGCCGNGTNGTCAGCCAGCTNTCCCTCTTCAGCGGCGGCTTGGAATCCATTCAGGATACCCTGAAGGAAGGGCTTTCAATGGACCGNACNACCACCATTGACACCAGCGGCATCAGCGCGGATTTGGAAAANCTTCGGCAAACTGTNGCNGAGGGTCTGTTCCGTNCACCGGCTCNGGNAGAGGGCGCGACGGCATCCNCGGCGGATAGCGGTGCCGTGACGGGACACATTGCNCAACTCCAAGGAGCTTTGGAAAAATCGTTGGAATACTCTGGCTCGATTGCCTCCGCCTCCCAGGATAACCAAAAACTTGTTATGGACCGCCAGCAGGCGATGATCAATTTCATGAGTGAAAGCAATCAGACGCTGCTCAAGGCGATTCTGCAATCTCAAGAAAAGGCCCAGTCATCACAAATGCAGGCTGCCATGGCGAACATGGTTCAATTGCTTTCCGCAAGTCACGAGCGGCACCGGGAATTGCAGGAGAAGCTCGCCGCCGCGCAACCGTCTGAGGTGGTGGTGGATGTCAGCAAGGAGATGGTGGCGGACAGCGACATGCTAATCCAGAATCTGCTTGCACAACTGCAGACAGCTCAAGCTCAAGTGCGAACACCCGGGGCGGAAGCAGAAGAGCCGCCGGCCGAGCCTCAGGCTTAAAGCCTCTCCTTATTTGCTGCCCGGGAACGAGATGTCCGGGAAGCTGGTCCACTTGTCATCTTCCGGATCACGCGCGCTCACGGAAACCTCGGGTGCGGAGGAGGTTTGTTCCTCTACCCCTTCCATCACGGGCGGTTTGGGTTGTGGCTTGGGCTCCGGTTTGGATTCCTCAACGGGCATTTCGGCGACCGGCTCTGGTTCAGGCTGGGGCTCCGGCTCTTCTTCCTCGGTCACAAATGAGCTTCGCGTAAACGAAGAACTTCCCGGGCTGGTGAAGGAGCTGCTACTGCTGGTAAACGGGCTTTGGTAAGTGGAGGAACTAGACGAACTGGTGCTCTCAATCGCTGGCGCCGCCACCGCGCTTTGGTCCTCCCACAACACATGCACGGCGGGCACCAGACCCAGCTCAATGTGTACCTCATGAAAGGTCAACCGCCGCAGGTGCACCTTGTCTTCCAGCGCCTCCGCCTTGAACAGCGCCTTGAGCATGGTGCTGATAATCTTGTCATCCTCGTGCTGCTTGAGCAGGCGTTCCTGTTTGCGTTCGCTTACTTCAGATTCCCGGCGCAGCACGGCCACCACCTTGGGGCTGAAACCCATTTCCAGCTCTACGGCGTGCAGCAGGTAGCCCGCCTCTTTAAACACCCGCTCGGCTTCCTGGATTTGCTCCAGGCTTTCCATCATCTTTTCCTCGCTGTCCGTCTTGAGGTCTTCGACGGTGTCCTCCACGTCAGCGCGGATGTCGCGGATTGTCTCGGCGCCGTCGTGGATCATCGCCTGGATTTCCTCCGCCTTCGTTTTGTAATGCTCGACCTTGCTTTTCAGGTTTTTCAAAAATTTAGCCATTCCAATTCCTTCGGGTTTGCGCGGGTGAAAGGAGATTAAATTATTCAGCCTGCGGAGAAAACCTTTTTCGTTGGCGGCAACCCGCTCGCACGCTAAAATTTCCTTCCCAGCGCAAACCTGCCCCAGCGGGCCCAATGTCATTTTTATGAAAGATCACGAGGCCAAGGCCCTCTTTAAATCCACGCTGGAAGATTACCAGCTCACCAAAAAGGAGCGCGGCGAAATCCGCGGCCTGCTCGACGCCGTGAAGGCCGACGACCAGAAACGCGCACTTTATCGCAGCATGATATTCGATGAGGCTCGCACCGCGCTGGCCACGGCCGATGCCGGCCAGCGCCTGCAGGTGCTCGACTTGATTGAGGATGCCGTGAAAGCTGTGCACCCAGCCGAGAATCTCCCGGCCGGTCGGGCCGAGGCCAGTAGCGCTTTTTTCAGTCCGGACGACAACTGCGTTGGGAAAATCATCGACCTCCTCTCGCAGGCCCGCGGCTCGGTGGATATTTGTGTGTTCACCATTACCGACAATCGCATCGCCGAGGCTATCGAAAAGGCTCACCGCCGCCGCGTGCAGGTGCGCGTTATCAGTGACGACGACAAGGCCATGGACGCCGGCTCGGACATTGACCGCCTGGATCGCGCCGGCATCCCGGTGCGTGTGGACCGTACCGAGCACCACATGCATCACAAGTTCGCTATCTTCGACAAAGCGCGGCTTCTCACCGGCAGCTATAACTGGACCCGGTCTGCCGCGCTGCACAATGAAGAAAATTTTCTGATCACCAGCGATCCTGAACTGCTCAAGCCCTTCTCGCGCATGTTTGAAAAACTTTGGCGCGACTTTAGTTGACCATGAGCCAACCTCGTCACCAGCCCAAAGGCGGCGTGCCCGTGCAGGGCGCGGGTGATGTGAAGTTGAAGCTCCGCATTCCCACCGATGGCTCGGTGGATCTTGACGAATTGCGCCGGGCACTGGAGCGGCATCGCGACCGCAAACCGCAGCCGCCCGCGTCAGAACCGGAAGTGATCCCCGAACCGGAGGTGTTGCCCGCGCCCGATCCAAAAGTCATCCGGGGGCCTTCATGGTTGGTCACGTGGTTTGCGCAAAACAAGTTACTGGCCGCTGCCATCGGTTCGGCAGTCATCGCATTTATCAGCGGAGTCACTTGGTTGATGCAATCAAGCGGCGCCGCCGGAGCCTCGGCATTGTTGGTTTGGATCTTTTGGCTGAATATAATTTTCCTGTGCGGAGCCTTCGGACAGATACTCCGCACCCACCTCGCTGCTCAGCCCAAGATTGATGAACCCTCGGAAACGTGGCTTTGGGTCCGGAAAAATGCCGTCACTGTCGTGGCGTTATTTAGCGCCGTTACCGCGTTTGTCGTGGGCCTGCTCTGGGTCGGTCAATACACCGCCGCCAACAAATCCCAACCGGCCCTCGTCTGGGCATTTTGGATACTCGTCGGAGTCTTCTGTGCGGCATTTTCCTTCGTTTTTAAAAAACAACTGGCTGTTGAAGGTTCTCTTTCATCAACCGTCTGGGAGAAAATCAAGGAACGGCCGGTTGTTTTGCTCTCCAGCGTCGTTGGGGTAGCGGCCATCGTGGCACTGGTTTTCTTTGGCCTTTCCAAACTTCAAACGTCCCCCTCCACGGACGTGGCAAAAGGCGATCCAGTCCCCACCAAAAGCGTAAAGCCAAACCCCCAGCCGCCCCTTCCCATCGAGCCGCCACCGGTCAAGCCACCAAAGAAAGGCGAGCCTGCCACACCCTCAACTAAACCCGAGCGGCCCGTTGTTGAAGAACCAAGTGGCCCCGCGCCCGGCTGGGGAGGGCGTCTCATGTCAACTGGCGTAGCCTCCAGCCTGTTGTTTGGCGGGCTTTTTTTAGTCACACGCCAACGAAAGAAAAAATTCCCTGATGAGGAAGCTCTACAGCAAGGTGCTAGCCTTGGTCACATTCGATTTTTTCGGGGGCTACGTTATTTTATTGCCGGCCATGGTGGCTTTTATCTGGTGGCAGCCATGGTGGGTTTGCTCGTCACTGTGATCCAGTTACCAGTAGGCTTAGGGCCGGGAGTGTTGTTGAGCCTACTGACCATCCCTGTGGCTGCCGGCGTCGTGATGGCCTTGGGCTATGCTGGTGTAAATCTGATGCCTACGTTGGATCTGAAAGTTGCCCGGTCTCACAGCTCCGCTCTAGTTCGTTTTCTGGGGCAAAAATCATTACTGAGCAGCGTCCTTGGCCTGACTCTTAGTGCCATCATATTGCTAGTTAAAGGTGAGTTTCTTCAGATTGAAACTTGGGGGCCATACGTAGTGATGAACTCTGTAACCTACGGTTTTATAGCAGCGCTCCTTTGGAGGAAGGGCGACTTGGTAGTGAAGCATGAATCCGTGAAGTTGCCGGAAGCGAAGGCGCCTGCGCGCGCTCGAACGGCTCTCTATTATAACTTGCCGCTGTGGGGAGGACTCACATTACTAGCTAACTTCATTCTCATCGGAATCACAGAACTAAGTTGGAGCGATTTTTGGTGGCTCAGCTTCATTACTGGCGCGGTTTTGGCCGGTTTGGTTGCCTTGCTGCGTTGTTTTCACCATCTTCTAATACGGTGTCACTTTATCATCGTAACGGCAGGCCTCGGAACTTTTGCATCTTCTTTTGTTGGAGGTGAAGAGTTCCCGTTTTGGGCAATGTTTGTGCTCTACACTGTCCTTTTGGCGTTAGGAGTTCTGGTAACTGGTCATCAGTTTAGTTATAAAGAAAGTTCTGGGCGGTTATTCATTGTTCCATCCAATAAGGCACCGTTTGAAAAGGTGATTGAAACCACCCGTGACGGTGTCATTGTCCAATGGGGAAAATTCACGGCCGCTGTGACCTTCCTTTTACTATTTACCGCGACTGCTCTTAGTTGGGTATGGGGAAGTAATTAGTCTCTTGCCGAAGACGAAGAGAGAACCCGCCTCGACCGTTAAAGGAGTCGTTCTGTTTATCTGAGTCAAGTAGTAGGATTTTTGATTGATCCTACTTTACCTAAATCTGCTAACATTCGAATACCCTTGCTCATTTTTCGTTCTAAACAGACAATGAACGCGATGGGCGTCCGGGTTTCATCTTGGTTAATCCTGTTGCTATTGGCCATGGATAGCGCGCTGCTTTGGGCTGCGCCAAGCCAGCATGATGCCATCCCCATTTTGCTGCGCCGCTGCACCATGTGCCACGGGCAAACGCTCAAGGATGGCGGGGTGGATTTGCGGACTAAGACTTCGATGCTGGTGGGCAAGGCGTTCGTTTCCGGCAAGCCGGAGGAAAGCCTTTTAATAAAGCGGATCGTTTCAAGCGCCTGTCCGCCGGATCAGAACATCAGCATGGCCGGTATCGAGCGGATGAGCGGTCGCGAGTTGCAGACGCTTCGCGACTGGATCAAGGCCGGGGCACCGGAGGTGGAACAGAAATTGGCGCCGCAAAAGGTGGATCCCAAGGCACGGGAGCATTGGTCGTTCCAACCGCCCAAGCGCGCCGAATTGCCCAAGGTGAAATCCGCCGGACGTGTCACTAATCCGGTCGATGCCTTTTTGCTGGCGAAGCTGGAGGCGAAAGGGCTGTCGTATTCCAAGGAGGTTGACAAGCTCACGTTGCTGCGGCGCGTGACATTTGATCTCACCGGTCTGCCGCCGACTACCAAGGAGATGGGGGCGTTTCTCAAAGATGATAGTCCCACTGCCTTGGAGAAGGTGGTCGATCGGCTGCTCGCCTCGCCGGCTTATGGTGTGCGTTGGGGGCGACATTGGCTGGACATGGCGGGCTATTCCGATTCCGAGGGCAAACGCAATGCGGACATGATCCGCGAACACGCTTGGAAATATCGCGACTACGTCATCAACGCCTTCAATGCCGACAAGCCGTATGACCAGTTTTTGCTCGAGCAAATTGCCGGCGATGAACTGGTCGATTACGCCGATGCCGATGCGGTGGATGCCAACGTGATTGAGAAGCTTGTGGCTACCGGTTTCCTGCGCATGGCGCCCGACGGCACGAGCGCCAATCCGGTCAATCGCGTGGAGGATCGCCTGCAGGTGATTGACGACGAGCTGCAAATTCTCGCCGGCGGCGTGCTCGGCCTCACCATGAAATGCGCCAAGTGCCACGACCACAAATACGATCCCATCAGCCAGCGCGATTACTATTCCTTCGCCGCCATCTTCAAGGCGGCTTACGACGAGTACAACTGGCTCACGCCGCAAGCTTTCCGCAATCAATGGAAGGGCAGCAGTCGACGCCACTTGCCCGTGGCGTTGCCCGCCGAGCGCAAGGCGGTGGAGGCGCACAACGCGAAGATCGACCAAGAGCTGCAGCCGATGGAGGAAAAGTTCAAGACCGTGAAAGGCAAAGAGCGCGGGGAGTTGAAAAAGAAAATCGACGAACTGAAGGCAAAGAAACAATCGATGCCGCTCATCCGAGCGCTGTGGGATCGCGGGGAAGCGTCGCCCACATACGTCAACCTCCGCGGCAATCCGGGCAGTCCCGGGCCATTGGTAGGGCCGGCTTTACCGGTAGTGTTTTCGGAGAAACCGTTCCAACCCGCCAAGACGGTGGGCGAAAATAAAACGGGCAACCGTCTGGCGTTGGCGCGATGGATCGCCAGTCCGGAGCATCCGCTCACCGCGCGTGTGTGGGTGAACCGCGTTTGGAAACATCACTTTGGCCGCGGCATCGTCAGCAGCCTCGACAACTTTGGCATACTCGGCACGCCTCCCACGCATCCGGAGCTGCTCGATTGGCTCGCGCGCGCGCTGGTCGAAAACAAATGGAGCACTAAACATTTGCACCGGCTCATTTGCACTAGCACGGCTTATCGCCAAACATCCGTGAAATCCGCGGCGGCATCGCGGTTGGATCCGGATAATCACTTGCTCTCCCGCATGCCCATGCGTCGGCTGGATGCCGAGGAACTGCACGACGGCTTGATCGCCATCACCGGCCGGCTCAATGCGCGGCTGGGCGGCAAGCCCGATGATGTGCAGGTGCGCGAGGGCGGATACGTAACCGGCAAACCCGGCGAGGGCGGTTGGCGTCGTAGCGTGTACATTCGTCAACGCCGCAAGCACATGATGACGTTGCTCGAGACCTTTGACCTGCCGGCGATGAATCCAAACTGCGTGACGCGCATCAACTCCACCGTGGTGCAGCAGCCGCTGTTCCTCCTGCACGACAAGGTGGTGCACGGGCTCACTCGCAAGCTGGCGGCCGATTTGCAAAAGGAAGCGCAGGGCCTTGAGCCGGTGGTACGGCTCGCCTTTGAGCGCATCGTGAACCGGCCGCCTTCCGCCGAGGAATTAAAGCAAACCGTCGCCGCCATGAAAGGATTAGAGGCCGAGTACACCAAGGCGGGCGTGGATGGCCAACGCAACAAGGCGCTTGCTGAGGTTTGCCACGCGCTTTTTAATAGCGCGGCGTTTTTGTACATCGACTGACATGAATCCGATCCCCATCAACCGCCGGCAGTTTTTCGACAGCGTGCAGAACGGCCTGTATGGCGCGGCGCTGGCATCGTTGCTCACGCGCGATCTGTACGGCAAGGAGCCACATCACAAGCCGGTGCTGCCGATGGACACGCGTCCGCGCCAACCGCATTTCGCGCCGCGCGCCAAGGCGGTGATTCAGTTCTGCATGCAGGGCGGGCCGTCGCAGGTGGACCTATTTGATCCCAAGCCGGCGCTGAACAAATATCACGGGCAAGATGCGCCGGAGGAATTCACCAAGGTGGCCCCGGCCGGCCGCAGCATGAAGGGCAAGGTGATGCGCAGTCACTGGAAGTTTGCCCGGCACGGCCAAAGCGGCGCGTGGGTGAGCGAGCTGCTTCCGCACACGGCCAAGGTGATCGACGAGATCGCGATCATCCGCTCAATGTACAACGTACACGAGAACCACGAGCCGGCTTGTTACAAGTGGCAGAGCGGCGAGATTTTTCCCGGCCACCCGACACTGGGTGCGTGGGTGACGTACGGCCTAGGCAGCGAGAGCCGAAACCTGCCGGCGTACGTGGTGTTGGCCGATCCGCAAAACCGGTTGCCGGTCAACAATGTTGAGAACTGGATGAGCGGTTATCTGCCGCCGCTGTATCAGGGCACGCAGATCAAGAGCGAAGGCACGCCGATGCTGCACATCAAGCCGGACTACGAGGAGCCCGCCGGCATCACCGCCGCCAAGCGCAACCTCATTAACGCGCTTGATCGCATGCACAAGGCCAAGCGTCCGAACCAGCCCGTGCTCGATTCGCGCATTGCCAATTATCAGATGGCCGCCCGCATGCAGGTGCAGGCCAGCGAGGCGCTCGATGTCTCCAGCGAAACCGAGGCCACCCGCGCGCTGTACGGCATCGGTGAGAAGGAAACGGACAACTTCGGCAAACGCTGTCTCATGGCGCGGCGTCTCGTGGAACGCGGCGTGCGGTTCGTGCAGATTTATCCGCGCGGCCAAATGTGGGACAACCACAGCAACATCAAAACCTCACTGCCCGCCGCGTGCCGCCAAAGCGACAAGCCCTGTGCCGCACTCCTGCGCGACCTGCGGCAGCGCGGTCTGCTCGATGACGTGCTCGTGCTGTGGGGAGGCGAGTTTGGCCGACTGCCGATGGCCCAGGGCGACTACGGCAAAGCGGGGCGCGACCACGGCCCCAGCGGCTTCACCAACTGGCTCGCCGGCGGCGGCGTGAAAGGCGGTGTGGTTTACGGTGAAACCGACGACATCGGCTACGGTGCCGTGAAGGACCGTGTCAGCATCCAAGACTGGCACGCAACCATCCTGCACCAACTCGGTATGGATCACGAAAAACTCACCTTCGACCGCAACGGCCTCGAGGAACGCCTGACGCACACTTACCCCACGCGGGTGGTGAAGGAGATTCTCTAGCATGATCCGCTGGCTGGCAGGCGTGGTATTGGCAGCCGGCCTACACGCCAACGACTGGCCCTCCTTTCGCGGGCCGCAAGCATCGGGCGTTGCNGACGGACAGAATNTTCCCGCCCAATGGGATGTGCCGAAAGGACAAGGCGTCCTATTCAAGGTGGCGGTCCCCGGCTTGGCACATTCTTCGCCGATCATTGCGGGCGATCGGTTGTTTCTCACCACGGCGGTGAGCAGNATTGNGGATCCCACTTTTAAACCCGGCTTGTACGGTGCCGGAACAGCGGCTTCGGACCGGTCAGTGCATGAGTGGCGGGTGATTTGTTTGGATAAACGAACCGGCAAGGCGCTGTGGTCGCGGGTGGCGGTGAAAAAGAAGCCGACGGACAAGCGCCACATCAAGGCGACTTATGCGAACTCCACNCCGGCNACCNATGGCAAACATGTTGTGGCGTTTTTTGGGTCGGAAGGNTTGGNNGNNTACACGGTCGANGGGNAATTGCTGTGGAAGAAAAATCTCGGGCGGTTGGATGTCGGCGCTTACGACCTGCCGGAGTACGAATGGGGCTCGGCCAGTTCGCCGANNATTTGGCNCGGCAANGTGATTGTGCAGTGCGANGCGCAGAANGGNTCNTTCATNGCGGCGTTNGANNTNAANACCGGNAAGGAGCNTTGGCGNNCCNCGCGCNACGAGCTGCCNTCATGGGGCACNCCNAACGTNTGGCCGGGCAAGNTGCCGGAANTGATCACNAACGGTTCCAAATTCATCCGCGNCTACAATCCCGAAACGGGCAAGGAACTTTGGCGGCTGGGCGGCAGCTCGAAAATCACCGCGCCCACGCCGGTGTTTGCNGGCGACCGCATTCTCGTCGCCAGCGGACGNCATCCCGAGCGGCCTATCTTTTGTGTNAAAGCAGGCGGNCGAGGTAACATCACCGCAACTCAACACGTCGCCTGGCAAAACCGACGCGGCCCGTACATGCCCACGCCACTTATTTACCGGGGCAAAGTTTACGCCCTGAACAACAGTGGTCTCATCGGNTGTTTNGATTTGAAAACTGGCAAGGAGCATTACTATGAACGCATCCGCCACCGCGGTCACGGCTTCAGTGCTTCGCCGGTCGCCGCCGATGGGAAAATTTACTTTGCTGGTGAAGACGGTATCGTGTTTGTGTTGGGAGCGGGCGAGCAATTCAAACCNCCGCTCGAGCATAGAGTTGGTGAAGCCTTAATGGCTACACCTGCGATTTCGGATGGAGTGGTTTATTTTAGAGGGACGAGGACGCTTTTTGCCNTTGGTAAAAANACGTCTCAATGATCATNCCGCCCCCTCTAATCTGCTACCGTATTAGATACAAGACNGCCAAGCTAGCAAGCAAATCGATTAAGGTTAACAGGCTAATCTGCTACTTCCACTATCATCGCCAACTGTACGGCGGCATTTAGAGGCATTTCGTTAATTCCTAGGGCAAGCCGGGTGTGTATGCCACGGTCTCCAAAGATTTCAGCAATGAGATCGGAGGCTCCGTTGAGCACCTGTGGATGGTCGCGGAATCCTTCGGCGCAGTGAACGTATCCTTCAATACGGATGATGGTCTTCACTTTGTCGAGATCGCCCGTGGCTGACTTGATATGGGCAATCGCGTTGAGCGCGGCTTGGCGTGCGGCTTGGTAGCCATCCTCATTTGAAAGCTCGGCACCAAGTTTACCGGCGTAGGAAATCTCACCATTGCGAAAGGGTAGCTGTCCTGAAGTAAAGATCAGGTTACCTGCACGAATCCATGGCTGATATGCTGCGACCGGGGCAGGAGCTTCGGGAAGGTCGATACCAAGTTCGGCAAGTTTGGCTTCAATGATCATGTTTAGAGGGACAGTTCCGCCTCAATCTTTATTTAAAAAATCAAAAAAGNGGCACTATGTGAATTGCCTCGCCNCGTTAAAACAGCTCCGTCAATGGGCGGCCTTTTTCAAGAATATTGAAGGGGCGGCCGGTGACGTCGGTGGCGGTGAGGTCGTCGATGCCCATGGCGTGGTAGACGGTGTGAGCGATGTTTTCCGGGCCCATCACTTTCTCGGTGGGGTACTCGGCNAANTCGTCGGTCTTGCCGAAGGTCTGGCCGCCGCGGATACCGCCGCCGGCAAANACGATGCTTTGGCAGGCGGTCCAGTGATCGCGCCCGGCNCCTTTCACGCCGCCGGAACGCGGGTCGCCAATCTTCGGCTTGCGGCCCATTTCGCTGGTGAGCACCACGAGGGTNGAATCGAGTAGTCCGCGTTGGGCGAGGTCTTCGATCAGCGCGCTGTAGCAGCGGTCGAAGCGGGGCAGGAGATCTTCNTTAAGGCANTCGAAATTATTGCCGTGCGTGTCCCAGCCGCCGGCGCTGCGGCATTTCTTGGCGAGGGGACTGTTGATGCCNTCGACCTTCCAAAANACGGTGACAAACGGCACNCCCGCCTCCACGAGNCGCCGCGCCATCAGCATGCTCATGCCGTTGAGATGTTCGCCGTAACGTTCGCGGACTTTTTTCGGTTCGTTGGCGATGTCAAAGGCACCGGCGGTGGCGGTGCTGTTGAGCAGCTCAAAGGCTTTCTTTTGCTNCAGAGTGTAATTGTCAATTGCGGGATCGTTTTCGGCAGCGGCACGGGCGTTGTTGACNGCCTCCAGAAACACCTTGCGATCGGCGAGGCGTTTGCGGTCGAGACCTTCGGTGAGGGTGAGCGAGGGCGCGGTGAATTTCAACGGAGCCTCGTGCCGGCCNTAGATGTAAAAGGGATCGTGCTCCAGCCCGAGGCGTCCGGCGAATTGACCGGGGCGCGTGTACGGTGCGCGGCTGGGCTTGGTGGGCAGGGTGATNANCTGCGGCAGCTTGGGATGCTTCGGGCGGTGTTGGCCGATGACGGTGCCCATGTAGGGCGCGTCGGTAGCGTAGGGGCGGCGGTTGTTGCCNTGCGTGCGGAAGGTGATGTCCGGCACGTTGCCGGTGAGGTTGTAATAGTAACCGGCATGATGATCACCGGTCGCTTGGCCGCCATCGCCGACTGACCGCACGATGGCGAGGTGCTTGCCTTGCTTGGCAGTGAGCGGCAGGTGCTCGCAGATATCCACGCCAGGCGCGGTGGTTTTGATGGGATTGAACGGCCCGCGATAGGCGAGTGGCGCTTCGGGTTTCATATCCCACATGTCGATGTGCGANGAGCCGCCGCACAGGAAAAACAAAATGACGGATTTNGCCGGCTTTTTGCNGCCACCCAACGGATTAGTCGGAGCACCAAGCAAGGTGTCCGGCGCAAATTTGAGACCGCCTGCAGCAGTCGTGGAAGCCATGAGAAACGTGCGCCGATCCATAAGCGAATTTTCGATGATCGATCCCCATTGATCAAGGGAATTTGTTTGGCAAAGTAAGGTGAATCGGACTTGGTGTAGGGGATTGTGACTTGGAAATTTCTTGATCATTGAAAATGTAGCCTTGAGAATTTGCCCAATGAAACATGCTCTGGTTTTTCTCGCGACTTCTCTCATGATCCTTGGTGCTGAGCCGAAGGCATTCATCAACGGCACCGGCCCCGGTTGGCGTGCGATGACGGAGAAGGATTTTACCAACGTTAATTGCAAGGAAGATACATGGAGCTGGGGCAAGGACGGCCTGATCAAATGCACCGGCAATCCCGTGGGCGTGATTCGCACCAAAAAGATGGTGACCAANCTCGAGCTNGTNGTGCAGTGGCGGCANCNGAANCACGCGGGCAACAGNGGNGTGTTTCTTTGGGCNACNCCNGANAGCATCAAGAANNTNGAGGCNGGCAAAGGNCGNTTGCCCGCNGGNATNGAGGTNCAGGTGCTGGANCTCGGNTANGAGACCAANTGGGANAANGGNCGGGGCAAGCCGAGCGACTGGTTCACCAGCCACGGNGATGTGTTTCCCACCGGCAACGCCCGCATGAAGGCNTTNACNCCGCAGATCACNTATAAGANANAGGACGGCACCGAGTACGTGGTCGGCAAGCCCAACAGCAGTCGCAGCTTTCCCACTCAACGTCTGACCAAACCGGCCGGCCAGTGGAATCATTATTACATCCGCGCTATCAACGGCGAAGTGCGCCTGTGGGTTAATGGTGTGGAAGTCAGCGGCGGCA
Organism: Verrucomicrobiales bacterium; assembly: GCA_002718935.1. Lineage (GTDB taxonomy): Bacteria > Verrucomicrobiota > Verrucomicrobiia > Limisphaerales > UBA1100 > UBA1100. The sequence goes on along the minus strand of PBFV01000048.1, from coordinate 15,050 downwards.
CTGAGTGCAAGCCTGCAACGGGATATCTTTGTCTCGAGAGCGAGGGAGCTCCAATTGAGTTCAAGGGGCTGAGAATCCGTGAACTCCCTTAAGGAGCTAATTTAGCATTTTCTCAAGAGCCGCTTGTAGTTCTGCTACATTAAAGTCATGGGGGCCGCGGCCGCCCTTGTAGGCGATCTTACCCTCATGTATGATGTAAAGACGGTCGGGCATTGCGTCAAACGCCCGGCTTACTGTGTCGTTTAAATCATCCACCAACATTGGGATAGTGAGATTTAAATTCACTGAGCAGGTCAAAGCCACCTCCTGCCGACGTTCAAAAGTCTTGGGCTGCTCAATTTGCACATGCCTCGCCGGACGGGCTGAGTCAGTTGGGTGTGCTTCACGGATGTATACCCATAGAAAGTCTGCTTTTTTACCAAACGTATCGTACAATTTTTGAAGGCGCACGGCCTCCCTTGAAAAAGGGCCTCACGTATACGAGCCAAACACTACGACGGTATGCCGCTTAATCTTTGAGAATTCTACCGCGCCTTTTTGGGTGAGGAATTCTGCTTTTACCTTAGGGGCCGCCATGCCCACTCTAGGTCCGCGGTCGGGACGTTGGCGGGTTCCAGATTGTCTGCGCTGCCAAGCCAGCCACTCTTCCGCACTCAGTTGGCCGTTTTTGTCGGTATCTGCCGAAGTCAGTATTTTTTCAAAGTAGGCTTGCCACTCCTTGGCGGATAATTTTTTGTCTGAATCTGCATCCGCTGCGCGGAATAGTTGTTCTCCTAAATCACCTGTTCCTCCTTGGCCGGGGCGACGAAAGCCTCCGCCCTGTCGGCGTTGGCTACGCATCGCTTCACGTTCAACTGGCGAAAGAAAGTTATTTTTATCGCGATCAAACTGATCAAATAACTCCTTCGGTCCGGGGAACTCCTCCCGTGAAATCTTGCCGTCGCCATTGGTATCCATGCGGGCACCAGCACCGCCACCGCGGTTTGGTTGTTGCTGTGCGTGTGCCACGCCCGCCAACAGTAGTGCAAGAGCACCATAAAACGTCCTCATCCACTGAGCATCTGTTAAGTTTGAGTAATTTGCCAGCTAATTTAATTGCAGTGATTGACGTGCCTTGTGTCATAAGGAATTATCTACGCATGGGACGCACATGTGCGGTTGCTTTATGGATTAGCCTCCTAACAATTGGTTGGGCTGGCGAAATTATTAGCACAGGTTGGCTGGCCAAGGACACTAAATGGAAGACTCAGTTTTATCAGCGTGCCAGTAGCCAGAATGGGCCGACGGTGGTCATCACTGGAGGAGTTCATGGGAATGAGCCCGCTGGAGCAAGAGCTGCAGAACAGATCCGGCATTGGTCGATCAAACGCGGACGTTTGATTGTTATTCCTCGGGTAAACGATCCTGGGTTGCAGGATGGCACACGATTTCTGCCAGGTGAGCCACCACAGCGGAGAGACTTGAACCGGCAGTTTCCTAAGACCAAGGCTCCGAACGAGGCCCAAGGCGTGTTAGGACAGGCGGTTTGGAAATTCATTAGCGAGCAAAAGCCAGACTGGGTAATTGATCTTCATGAGGGTTATGATTTTCATCAGATCAATTCTAAATCGGTGGGCTCCAGCATTATTGACGCCAAAGGGGATAAGGCCAATGTTGTTGTGCCAAAGATGCTCGCCGCTGTAAACGCCAGTATTGCTGATCCCAAAAAGAAACTCGTGCGCCTACGGTATCCGGTGGATGGGAGCCTGGCGCGTGCTGCCCATGAGCGGCTTGGCGCTGCGGCGATGATCTTGGAAACGACAACTAAGTCACAGCCGCTTTCCTTGCGTGCACGACAGCATCGTCTGATGGTCCATGCGCTGTTGATGCACTTACAGATGGCTGCTGGCAAATCGAAGGTATTGTTGCCAACTGAAACCAAGTTGCTCCGCATTGCGGTTTACGATGCGGGAGGTGTTGGTGGCAGCGGGCCGCGAAACTTGGATCGTGTTCTGCGCGGGATGCCTGCGGTCCTAGCACGTCGAGTGGGAGCGGAGGATATTCGCGAGGGTTCGCTAACACAATTTGATCTAGTGATTTTTCCAGGCGGTAGCGGGAGTAAGCAGGCGGCAGCACTGGAGGCTAAAGGTCGTGCGGCGGTGCAGGCGTTTGTGAAAGATGGTGGTGGCTACATTGGCATTTGCGCAGGCTCATACTTGGCGGCGGCGAATTACTCTTGGTCACTAGGCATCAGCAACCACAAGACGTTTTGCGAGACAATCGAACTGCCAAATATCGGCCGCAAGAGTATGTGGTACCGAGGTCCGTCGGCTACAGTGAAGATGGAATTGACCGAGGCCGGCCGCGCGATCCTCGGTGCCAAGTCCGGGGTGTTTGATGTGCGGTACCAAAACGGCCCAATCATGTCTCCGATGGGGGTGAAGGGGCTGGGCGCGTTTCGCACGCTGGCAAACTTCCGCAGCGAGGTTTCACGCTATGAGCCGCAGAAGGGCACGATGGTGAATACTCCCGCCATCATTGCGGGCGAGTATGGGAAAGGTCGCGTGTTGTCAATTAGCCCACACCCTGAATCCTCCACCGCATTGTACTCACTGGTCGCCAACGGTATCCGCTGGGTGGGGCGTCGGCCGCGAATTGAATAGCTTGCACCTGAGCGAACAGCTCCACGAAATTTCACTATAGGCCTCACCCTCGGTTTTCATGCGGTCGGTCACTTTACAGCGCTCAGCAGGCGGCGCCTTCCGGCTCATCAGATCACCTCGCGCAACGGCTGAAAGCCCGGCTTAACGAGATACCGGGGCCGGCCGGAGAGGTCGTCCACGGTGGTGGTCGCGGTATCGATGCCGAGGTTGTGGTAGAGCGTGGCAAAGACTTCCTGAAAGTGCACGGGCCGATCCTTGGCTTCGCCTCCGTCCTTGGTGGTGCTGCCGATGACCTGACCGGTGCGCATGCCGCCGCCGGCGAGCAGGGCGCTGCTGACACGCGGCCAATGGTCGCGCCCGGCGTTTTTGTTAATGCGCGGGGTGCGGCCGAATTCGCCCCAGGCAATGACGGTGACGTCCTCGTTCAATCCGCGGTCGTGCAGATCCTCCACCAGCGAAGCCATGGCGCGGTCGAAGTCCGGCAGGTTGGTTCGAGCATGTTTGAAATTGCTGCCGTGCCAATCCCAGAAACTGTAGCTGAGGGTCACGCAACGCACGCCGGCCTCGACCAGCCGGCGGGCCAAAAGAAATTGCTCGTTCAAGCGCGGGGCGCCGTCGCCCTGATGTTTGCCGGTGCCTTTGCCGTAACGCGCGCGCACCTTTGGATCTTCCTGATCCAAATCCAGCGCTGTGGAAAGCTGACTGCTGGTGAGAATGCCGTACGCCTGCTGGGTAAAGGCATCGAGGCCCTCCATGGTTTTGCTGTTGTCCACATCGCGGCGGAACTGGTCGAAGCCGCGCAGCAGTTTGCCGCGGTCATTGAATTGATCGAGCGAAATGCCGTTCAGCTTCAGGTCATCCTTGCCGTCATCCATCGGCTTGAAGGGCGCGTGGGCGCCGCCGAGGAAGCCGGGCTTGCCGTTGTTGTACGGCCGATGCTGCATGCGCGGCGAGAGCGCCACAAAAGGCGGCATGCCGGGCGAGGTGCTGCCTTGGGTTTCGCTGAGTGCCGAACCCATCTCCGGCCAACGCCCGGCGGGTTGCCGTTCATTGAGCCGGCCGGTGAGGCACTGGAAAGACTCATGCCGATCCTTGGCGCCGACGATGGAGCGAATGGGGATCAGCTTGTCCATGTTGCCAGCTAGGCGCGGTAGCAATTCGCAAACCTCAATGCCGGGCACCTTGGTCTTGATGGGATTGAACTCGCCGCGAATCTCGCGTGGCGCCTCCATCTTGAGGTCGTACATGTCCTGATGCGGCGGCCCGCCTGGCATGTAAATCATGATTACGGCCTTATGTCCGAGACCGCCGCTCTTTACGGTCTTGGGCACAGTGTTTTCCAGCGCGAGAATTTTCGGTAGCGACAACCCTCCCATTGCGAGCCCGCCGATTTGTAAAAAAGAACGCCGCTTGAGCCCGTCACAAAATCGGCGGTTGCTGCCCTTGCTGAGAATTTTCAGCATGAGGAACGTTATCAGTAACTACATTTTTCTGCAATAACTGAGGTGTTTTAAGGAAAAGCATTCACCATTTTTTCAAAAAAAATGAAGAAAAGTAGCCTCCAAACCGTTAAGTAGGAGAGGAGGTTCTGCCTCTTTCGTGAGCCCGATCTAGAGCTCCGGGATCATGGGTTGTGTTAGTAACGGGCGTCCCCTTCGGGGGGCGTCTCTTTTTTATGGCCAGATTCACCGAGTGTTACGTGGGATTCGGGTTTATGACAGAATGGATTTGGCGAGGTGGCTTCTCCCATTAGGGCAGCGTTTTGTTAAACAAATTTTCCATGATGCGCCGCGGTGGAGGTTTTTATATAATCACGACGCGAAGGACTCATGGAGTAACGGTAAATTCTTTTGGCCGTGCAGCAAGCTCATTAAAGGTGGTATTTTTGTTAAAAAATATTGAAAAAGTACAAATTGTAATTTGAAATTATGGACGGCGTTACTGATTGAAAATTTTTGAACCCCAAAAAGCCAAAATGAAAAAACTAATGACACTCATTGCATGCTTGTTTGTTGTTGGTTGCGAATGCACAGGGGATCATAACGGTAATGTATCGGTTGATAAAAATTCGGTGCCGTGGGCGGCCCAGCCGCTTATTCCCAACCCACACAACCGTTTTCCCCGGCGCCATCCAGCGTTTGCCCCTTTCCCATTGGAACCTTTTCCGGATGGATTTATACCGCCGGATCTGGATGGAAATTAAATAATTCTTAATCCTTAACGAAGGCCCTATAAATGAAAAAACTGATCATTCTCATTGCTAGTTTTTTTGTCATGGGTTGCGAATGCACAAGGGTTTATGACGGGGGTTCATCGGTTAAGGATCATTGGCAGAATCACAATGTAGATCTCAATGCCCGTCCTTTCCCTTACAATTATTTCCCCAATCGAAGAAATTAATTCTTCTTCCTCCAATCGCTTAACAAAATCCAAATCACAAAAACCGGCGGCGATTCCCCCTTCATTTTCCATACAACTATCGATGTGACGCTTTTCGGTGAATCTCCCGTAGCTGTTGGCTTCCTTTTTTTTGTGAATTGATCATTCTGCGCGGCCGATGAAACCGGTGGCTACTTCCATCACCTTCGAATCACCGCGGGCTTTGCCGTGGTGGTTATGGGCGAATGTGTTGAGTCTGGACGCGCCGTTGGTGGCGGTGGCGGGGCTTTGCGCGTTTGCGCGGGTGGCCGGGGTGGAGCTGGGCTGGGAACGGCCGGTGCTGCTCGGGTTGTGCGCGTGGCTGGCGTATTGCGGGGACCGGCTGCTGGATGCGCGGCGGCTGAAGGGACCGGTGGAGTCCGCACGGCACGAGTTTGCGCGCGTGAACGGGCGATGGCTGGGAGCCCTTTGGCTGGGCGCCTTGTTGGCTGCGATGACCTTGGCGGTGCGTCTGCCGGCGAATGAATGGCTGGCGGGATTGGTGTTGGCGGCCGTGGTGGGCGGTTACTTTCTGCTGCAACATCACCGGGCCCTGCGCGGCGTGGCGGGGCAGGGGAAGGAGCTGATGGCCGGGGCGGGCTTTGCGGTGGGCACTTTATTTTTTGTAATGATCCAGGCGCCATGGTCGTGGCCGTTGCTATTACTGGGGATGGCTTGGGCGGTTCTGTGCGGGATCAATTGCCTGTTGATTGCGGGATGGGATCGGGCGCGGGATGCGGCGATGGGGCAACCCTCGATGGCGCGGCGTTGGCCGGGGCTGGAAGGGGCATTGCCGTGGCTGGCGACGGCCCCGCCGACCTTGGCGGGGACGGCGGCGGTGTTGGCGGAGGAGATGCTACCTTTGGCGATGGCCCTGGCAGCCTGCGCGGTGGCTTTGCTGGAGCTGGCGCGGCGAGCGCCGGGAATGGATCCGGAAGCGCGCCGGGTGTGGGCGGATGCGGTCCTGTTGCTGCCGGTCTTGATTTTGTTTTGAACTCCACGATTCCATCCACGGCAAACTGTGCGGTCGGCGCGTCATCGGCTGACCCAGTGCTATGGGCAGATCAGCCGGTGGCCGGCAGCGCGTTCGACAAATTGGCGCGGCCTTACCGGTGGCTGGAATACCTGGCCTTCGGGCGGGCGCTGGAGGGGTGCCGGTTGGATTTGCTGCCGTGGCTGGGCGGGGCGCGGCGGATACTGACGTTCGGCGAAGGGGATGGCCGGTTAGTGGCGGCGTTGGTGCGGCGTTGGCCGGGGGTGCGGGTGGATTGCGTGGAAGGCAGTGCGGCGATGATCGAACAGGCCCGGGCACGGTTGCCGCAGGGCGAAGCGGGGGCTCGGGTGAATTTCATTCAGGCCGATGCGCTCGGGCATGAATTGCCGGTGGCCGGGTATGATACGGTGGTCACCTGTTTTTTTCTGGATTGTTTTCCGCGCGAAGACTTGGCGGGCTGGATGCCGCGTGTGGCGGTGGCGTTGCGGCCGGGCGGGCAGTGGTTGGTGGCGGAGTTTCGGCAGCCTGCCGGTGGCTGGGCGGCATGGCGGGCGCGGGTCTGGCTGCGGGCGATGTATTTTTTCTTCCGGCACGCGACGGCTTTGCGCGCGCGGGAACTGCCGGATTGGGAAGCGGAAATGGCGGTTCAAGGCGGGCAATGCGCGGCGTGGGCGGATCGCAATGCCGGCTTCATGCGGGCGAGCCAATGGATTTTTCCGCAAAAAAACTCGCAAAACAGCCCAAAATAGGCTAGGCCATGCGCCGCATGGACGCGGAGATTCGCAACGCCCAAGGCGAACGGCTCGACTACACCTTTCACCCGGCTGACAGCAACAGCCCCTTCACGGTGATCATTGGCCACGGCGTGACGGCCAATAAGGACCGGCAATTTATCGAGACCCTCGGGATGTGCCTCGCCAAGGCGGGCATTCCGGCGCTGCGGTTTTCCTTCTCCGGCAATGGCGACTCCGAAGGGCGCTTTGAGGATTCGTGCATCAGCAAGGAGGTGGAGGATCTGGGCGCGGTGATTGACGCGGTGCACGGGGCCGGCCGGCGGATCGTGTACGTGGGGCACAGCATGGGCGGCGCGGTGGGCGTGAAACGCGCGGTGATGGATGACCGCATTGAGCTGCTGGTGTCGCTGGCGGGCATGGTGCACACGAAAAAATTTGCCGAGGTGGAATTCGGCGAGGAAACCCCCGGCACCGGCTTCATGTGGGGCAAGGAAGATTGCCCGCTCTCGCAGCATTTTGTGGACGACATGAACCACATTAGCACAGTCATTGGCCTGGTCGCCAGTGTGCCCGTGCCGTGGCTGCTGGTGCACGGCACGGCGGATGACGTGGTGCCCATCGGCGAGTCGCAGGAGATCATGGAGCACGCCAATGCTGATTCGACCGAGCTGTTCGTCATCGAGGGCTGCGATCATGTGTTTGATCCCGAGGAATGCGCCGAGGCACTGCCGGCCATGGTCACCAAGGTGAGCGACTGGCTGATGCCGAAGGTGATGCCTGGGCTGGAGATCAAGTTCGTGGAGGAAGACCCCGAGCAAGCCACCACCGAATAGGCCGCCTTCGCGTCCGCCATTTTCATTGAAACGGGGTGCCCCCCGCGCCATACTCCGCGGATGAACCGCCTGTTTTTCCTGTGCACGGTAATGGCCCTGACCGGCTTGTTGTGGATTGGCTGCGGCCGAAAGGAAGCGCCCGCGCCGAAGCCCGCTCCCAAGCCGCCCCCCCCCGCGGCCGGAGTGTTGGGCATTGATGATGCCGATGTGTCCAGTGGCAAGGTGAAGGTGAAGGCCACCGGGGAGTTGTTCACGGGTTTGCTGCATGAGTTTTGGCCCAATGGCAAACTGCGCCAGGAATCGACCATCAAGGATGGGGTGAACCACGGACCGATGAAGACGTTCTTTGAGGACGGGCGCGTGAAAAGCACGGGGCAGGGGGTTAATGGGCAGCGGGATGGCCGGTGGGAAGAGCTTTCGGATAACGGTTACGCGCGCACCATCACGGTTTATGATGCGGGCAAGGTGGTGTCCGAAACTATGGAGGAAACGCAGGCGTACAAGGATGCGGTGGCCGCGGGCCTGGCCAAGCGGGCGGAAGTGGATGCCACGGTGTGGAAACCGGAGGTGGAATCGCAGGAACGCGAAAGCACGTTTGTGCGGCTATGGGATGATTTGCGCGCCGCCAAGCACGACTGGAAGCCGCTGGAGCAGTTTCTCTTCAACAACCTGAAGCTCGGCGAGCTGGGTGACGTATCCGAGATGGAGTACGGGATCAAGGTGCGCGAGATGGGGGCGCCGGGCCGCACGCTCAGTCGGGACGAATATTTGGCGCTCATCAAGGGCTGGCGCGATGGGCAGCTGCAGTTGATCGAGACTGAATGGCATCAGGCCAAGTACGAGCCGGGCACGGAGGACCGGCAACCGGCCAGCGTGTTCAAGGCGGTGGGGCATTTGCTGCATGAACCGAGCCAGACGCGCCACATCGTGCGGGGTGCCATTCGCGTGGAGTGGACGGATAAAANGGCGCGCGGCCTGTTTTTGCCGGGCGACATCACGGTGGAACAGCTCACGGTGCTCACGCGCCAGGGGGAAACGCCTTTTGTCACCGAGCGGGTGATTAATGTGCTGGCTGATAACCCCGACGTGAAGCCGATGGAGCAGAGCGACACGATCAACCTGTGGGGCCGCGTGTANCCGCCCACGCTCATTGTGCAGGATCTGAACAACGATCAATTACCCGAGCTGATTACCGGCGGCGGCAACTTGATTTACTGGAACCGCGGCGATTTCAAGNTGGAGCCGGAGGTGCTGGTGCAGGGCAACAACGGCCTGAACCACGCGCTGGTGTTTGCGGATTTCACGGGCGACGGCAAGCTGGATTTCCTCACGCTCAATCCCAAGCGCCAGCCGGAAGTGGTGCCCGGCGATGGCAACGGGAAGTTTGATACCNGNCGCGGGGTGCCCAGCCAGTTGCCGGCGCCGATGAATAATATTTCCTGCCTGGCGGTGGGTGATGTGGACGGCGATGGCGATCTCGATGTATTCGCCGCGCAGTACAAGCCCGCCTACAAGGCCGGCACCATGCCGACGCCATATTGGGACGCCAACGACGGCCACCCCTCGTACCTGCTCATCAACGACGGCACCGGCCGCTTCACCGACGGCACGGCCGCCGCCGGCGTGGCGCCCAAGCGCAAGCGCCGCACCTACTCCGCCTCGCTGGTGGATCTCGATAACGATCAGGATCTGGACCTNATGGTGGTGAGCGATTTTGCCGGGTTGGACCTGTACTACAACGACGGCAAGGGCAAATTTGAGGATCGCACGGCGCAACTGGGCGATCACCGCTTCAGCTTTGGCATGGCGCATTCNGTGGCGGATTTTGATGGGGACGGCGTGCTGGATATTTACATGGTGGGCATGGGCTCCACCACGGCGCGNCGGCTGGAGGGCATGAAGCTGGAGCGCGTGGGTTTTGAAAATGTGCGCGANGCGCGCATGAAGATGGGNTANGGCAACCGCCTGTTACTCGGCGACGGNAAGGGCGGCTANCAGCAGGCGCCGTACAACGATGTGGTGGCCCGCAGCGGCTGGTCGTGGGGCTGCACNCCGTGGGATTTCGACCTAGACGGGGATCGCGATTTGTTCGTGGCCAACGGCCACCTCAGCGGCAAGTCCTGCCGCGATTATTGTTCNAAGTACTGGACGCACGAAACGCATATCAAGAATGCCTTCGAGGCCGACCCGCTGCTCGACGGTATTTTACGCAAGTCCATTGAGCCGCTGATGAATGGCGAAATTTCGTGGAACGGTTTTGAGCACAACGTGTTGTTCATGAACCAAGGCAACGGTCTCTACACCAATGTGTCCTACCTCATGGGCGTGGCGCACGAGAGCGATTGCCGCTCGGTGGTTGGCGCGGACATGAACAACGATGGCAAGCCGGACCTGATGGTGGTGGAAGGCCGCCGGCGTGATAATGATCAGGAACGCGAAGGCTACATCCAGCTCATCCGCAACCGGCACGAGACCGGCAATCATTGGATTGGCGCGCACCTCACCGGCCAGCCCGTCGGCGCCGTGGTGAGCGTGGTGCAGGGCGAAAAACGCCAGTTACTACCTATGATTACGGGCGATTCCTTTGATTCGCAGCACCCGTACACCGCGCATTTCGGCCTCGGCAAGGCTGCCTCGGTGGATGCGCTGGAGGTGCGCTGGGCCGACGGCAAGATCACCCGGCTCGATAAACCGGCCGTCGATCGCTACCACGTGATCAAGCCTTGACTAACTAAATTAGTGAGGGTAAGTTACTCTCATGGCACCCAACCTGCGTCAGCCGCGCGTGCGGCGTTCAGTCCATGCCTTTTCCCTGATTGAATTGTTGGTTGTAATTTTGCTCGTCGGCGTCATTGCCGCGATCGTCCTTCCCGCTCTGGCTAAATCCCGCCAAAAAGCCATGGCGGCGGAAAGTTTGGCTAACAGCCGCGCGATTGGAGCTGCCTTCAAGCAATACGCGAATGACCACGACGGCGCGTTGGTGCCCGTGAATCCGGTTGGCAAAAACGCCAAGGCGAACTGGGCGCAGGAGCTGGATCAATACGATCAAGCCAACCACCGTCCTGCCGCGGCCGCGGCCGCCGGCATCGGCTATAACCGTCGCCTCAGTCAGGTGCGCCGGCTCGATGCCATCGCGCAGCCGGCCCGAACCGTGGCCTTTGGCGATACCGGGCAGATTGTCAATCCCGAGGAACGCAATCCCGATCGCTGGCGTGAAGAGCCCTCTGCTAAACCCCAAGTGGCGCGCTTGTTTGAGACGCCCGCTTCGAATGAATGGAAAACGTCGCGCAACCGCATGGTAAATCGTCACCTCGGCCGCGCCAATGTGGTCTTTGCCGATGGTTCGGCGGCGCGCATGCCGGTCAGCCGGGTGGGCTTCCAGTTTGAGGCCGGCCACGCGCGCGCCCTTTGGGACAGCCAATAATTTCCTTTGCCGACCGCGCGCCTTGCGGGAATATCCGCGCGTGAAATGGCTTCTAATTTTTCTCCTGCCGTTTGCTGCTGTTGCAGCCAAGCCCAACGTGGTAGTCATCCTCACGGACGACCAGGGTTGGGGCGATCTCAGCCTCAATGGCAATACAGACTTGGCCACGCCTAACATTGATTCGCTTGCGCGGGAAGGGGCACGGTTTGATCGGTTCTTTGTGTGCGCGGTGTGTTCGCCGACGCGCGCGGAGTTTTTGGCCGGGCGCTATCATGTGCGCTCGGGCGTGTACAGCACCTCGGCCGGCGGTGAGCGGATGGATCTCGATGAAAAGACCATCGCCGATACCTTCAAGGCGGCCGGTTATGCCACGGGCGCTTTCGGCAAATGGCACAATGGCATGCAGTACCCGTATCACCCAAATGGGCGAGGGTTTGAGGAGTTTTACGGCTTTTGCTCNGGNCACTGGGGCGATTACTTNAGCCCGCCACTGGAGCACAACGGGAAAATTGTGCAGGGCAAGGGCTTTTGCATCGATGATTTTACCGACAAGGCGATGGCTTTTATGGAACGCAGTCACAAGGCGGGTAAACCGTTCTTCGCCTATCTCCCGTATAATACGCCGCACTCGCCCATGCAGGTGCCGGACCGGTGGTGGGACAAGTTTAAGGACAAAAAAATCAAGCTGCGCAACCGTGATCCGCGCCGCGAAANTCTGCCGCACCTGCGCTGCGCGNTGGCCATGTGCGAGAACATTGACTGGAACGTNGGGCGGCTGCTCAAGAAGCTNGATCAACTCGGCGTGNCCNANGACACCATNGTGNTGTTCTTTCANGACAANGGCCCNAACGGCGTGCGNTGGAANGGNGGCATGAAAGGNCGCAANGGATCNACNGANGAAGGNGGNGTGNGGTCGCCGTTGGTCGTCCGCTGGCCGGCGCGCATTCCGAAGGGCACTTTTGTAAAGCCCATCGCCTCGGTCATGGATTTGCTCCCCACGCTGGCCGATTGCGCGGGCATTCCGGTGGCCAGCCAAAAGCCGCTCGACGGCCGCAGCCTCAAACCGCACCTGCTCGGGGAAAAGGTGCAGTGGCCCGATCGCACGATTATGAATTGCTGGAAGGGCAAGGTCAGCGCGCGCACGCAGCGATATCGCTTGGGGCACACAGGCCAACTCTTCGACATGGTGGCGGATCCGGGGCAGCGTAAGGACATCAGCAAGGAACAACCCAAGGTGGCCGCGCAGTTGCGAGGTGAGGTGGAGCAATGGAAGAAAACCGTGCTCATCGAATTGGGCGAGGACAACCGGCCTTTTGTGATCGCCCATCCGGATTCCGAGTGGACGCAAATCCCCGCGCGCGATGGCATGGCCCATGGCGGCATCAAGCGTTCCAACAAGTTCCCCAACTGCTCCTACTTTTATAACTGGACTTCGTTGGATGACAAAATCACCTGGCCCGTGGAGGTCGGCGCCAGCGGCAAGTACGAGGTCACGATGCATTACGCCCTACCCAAGGGCGATGAAGGCACGCGCGTGCAGCTTTCTTATGGCAAGGGCGATCGAAACAAGGAAGGGGAAGCGGCCGGTTACGCCAGTGCCACGACGGTGACACTCAGCAAGGCGCATGATGTGCCGGCGCGCGGGCAGGAAAATGATCGCGTTAAGCGCATGGAATCCTATGTAAAAGATTTTAAGCCGATCCCCATGGGGACGCTCAACCTCAAGCAGGGCAAGGGCGTCCTCACGCTCAAGGCGCTGGAGATTCCGGGCGAAACCGCGTTGGAGTTCCGTTTGCTGATGTTGAAGCGGGTGAAGTAGCATCCACCCCGAAGATACAGAACGCGCACAGGAAATATATTGAACAAACACGGTGTCCTCTGTGTCTCTGTGGTAAGGAAATGAAAGCTGCAATTTACATCATCACCCTGCTGGTCACGCCGCTTTGGGCGGGGACACCAGAGGCGATGGTGTTGTTGAAGTCGAATTGTTTCTCCTGCCACAATCCGGAAAAGGAAAAGGGTGGGCTCGATCTCACCTCGCGCGAAGCGATTATGGCCGGCGGCGACAACGGCAAAGTGCTGCAGCCGGGCAAGGCTGCGGCCAGTCGGTTAGTGCAAACCCTGCAGCCGGGCGCCGATCCGCACATGCCGCCCAAGGATCAACTGTCGCCCCGCGCCATTGCCGCGTTGGAAACCTGGGTGAACGACGGTGCGTCGTGGGATGCCGAGGCGCTCAAGGATCGACCCAGTCCGAAGCGGGATCAGTTGGCTTCACTGCCGCCGAGTTATGCGCCGTCGCTGGCCTTGGCCATGTCTGCCGATGGCAAGCGTCTCGCCGTGAGTCGGGCCAATCGCGTTGCGGTGCATGATCTTGAAAACAAAAACGCCGTGCTCGCCACGTTGGAAGGGCATCGCGATACCGTTCAGGCGCTGGCGTGGAGTGCCGATGGTAAATGGCTGGCGTCTTCGGATTACCGTTCGGTGCGACTCTGGAACGCCGAGCTGAAACCGGCCGGCGAGCTCACTGCCTTCGAGGGACGCGTCACGGCGTTGGCGTTCGCGCCGGATAACCAATCGCTTTACACCGCCGATAGCCAACCAGCTGTGCGCGGTACGGTCCGTCAATGGTCGTTGGCCGAGCGCAAACCGCTGGCGGATTGGGTGGCCCATGCGGATTCCATTTACGCCCTCGCCCTGAGCAAGGACGGCAAACAGCTGGCCACGGCCGGCGGTGATGAGGTGGCCACGGTATGGGCTTTGGCCGATCGGAAGCCGCGTGCCATTTTGGAGGGACATCAAGGCGCCGTGTATGGCGTGGCCTTCAAGAGCGATGGGGAGCAGTTGGCGACGGTGAGCGCGGATCATGAACTGCTGGTGTGGGACTTGAAAACCAAGCTGAAGATGACCGAGGTGCGCGTGCACAAGGGCGGGGTGACGGGGCTCGGTTGGACGCCGGACGACAAGACGATTGTCACCAGTTGCGAGGATGGGCTCGCAAGAATTTTCACGGAGATCCAAACGCACGACGGCGCACAACGCTCCAGCACGGCCAAGGAACGCAAGTTGGCCGGTGGCACGGGACGCTTGCATGCAGTGGCGACCTCAGCGGATGCGAAACGGGTGGTGGCCGGGAACCATGCGGGCGATGTGTTTATCTGGGAGGACAATCGCCTGACCGCCACGCTCAAGCCGGAGACGGAAGTACCGGCGCCCGTGGGTAAGGTGAGTTTTATCAAAGATGTGCTGCCGATCCTGAGCAAAGCCGGCTGCAGCGCGGGCGCCTGCCACGCCAAGGCGGAAGGACAGCGCGGGTTTAGTCTGTCGGTGTTTGCGTACGACACACGCAAGGATTGGAAAGAGATCACCGAGGACGCCTTTGGCCGCCGCGTGTTTCCGACCTTCCCGGAAGAGAGTTTGATTTATCGCAAAGCCACGCTGGCCATGCCGCATGAAGGCGGGCAACGCATCGCGCCGGGATCGCCCTCGGCCAAGGTGTTGCTGCAATGGATCCGCGAAGGCATGGCCTATCAGCACGAAGGCGAAGCCACGCTGGAGCGGGTGACTGTGGAACCGGCGGCCGGAGTGTATCGCAAGGCTGCGCAGCAAACTTTGAGTGTGACCGCTCATTATTCGGATGGCCAACAGCGCAATGTCACCGCCTTGGCGGATTTTGTCTCGAACGACAACGGCATTGCGACGGTGACGAACGCTGGCCGTGTGACGGTGGGCGGTATCAACGGCGAAGGCACAATCGTGGCGCGTTACATGGGTCAGGTGGCCATCTCGCGCGTTACCGTGCCGGCGGAGAAGAAGATTGCCGCCGCCAAATACGCGGCGTTGCCCGCGCATAATTTCATCGATGAACTGGCCTATGCGCAGTTCCAACGGCTCGGGTTTCTGCCCAGCGAGCTGTGTTCGGATGAGGAATTCCTGCGCCGCGCCTCGCTGGACACCATCGGTCGCTTGCCGACTCTGGAGGAGGCCCGCGAGTTTATGGATGATCCG
>PBFV01000047.1 GCA_002718935.1 Verrucomicrobiales bacterium | reverse complement strand
CAAGTCGTCCAGTTGTTTAAACGGATCCTTCGGCGCGGCAGTAGCGGAGGAAAACGACAGCACGGCCACCAAGGCCGCGCCCCAGAGAGTGAGGGTGCGTTTCAACATAGGAATGGCCCCGATGTACCGGAGCCATCACAAAAAAGCAATGCGGAAGCGCGCTAACGGCTCCGCAGCTTGGCAAGGAGGTGCAGGATCTCGATGTACAGCCAGATGAGTGTAACAATCAGGCCAAAGGCCCCGATCCATTCCATATATTTCGGCGCGCCCATTTCAGCGCCATTTTCAATGAAATCAAAATCGAGGACCAAGTTTAGTGCCGCGATGATTACAACAAAAACGCTGAACCCAATGCCGACGAGGCCTGATCCGTGGATGTACGGCACCTTAACTTCAAACAGGTCGAGGATAAAGGTGGCCAAATACACCAGAATAATCCCTCCGGTCGCAGCGCATACGCCTAGTTTGAAATTTTCCGTGGCCTTGATGAGCCCGCTGCGATAGGCCGCCAGTAGCGCGAAGAGCACCCCAAAGGTCAACCCCACCGCTTGCAGGACAATCCCCGGAAACATCGCCTCCATCGCCGCCGACAAAGCGCCCAGCATGAGGCCTTTGGCAATGCAATAGGCCGGGGCCGTGATAAAGGCGATCTTGGGGGCAAAGTAAGTTACCAACGCCAGGATCAAACCCACAATGGAGCCGGCAATCGCGATGGTCCACACTTGTGGGTGCATCACCGGG
Organism: Verrucomicrobiales bacterium; assembly: GCA_002718935.1. GTDB lineage: Bacteria > Verrucomicrobiota > Verrucomicrobiia > Limisphaerales > UBA1100 > UBA1100. Next base: position 20,610 of record PBFV01000047.1, on the reverse strand, counting down.
ACGCCATTGATTTCTTTTCCCGTGAACACCATCCCCCAAGTGAAGCTGGCTGAAAGCACCACCAAAAACAGCAGAATGCCGGTTTTATGCACGGTGCCCATGAGCGTCATACGGTCTTCCACCATTTCGCCCATAGTGCCGGCTTGGAAGGTATTGTCGTTTAGGACGGGGTTGCCTGATCTCATCATAATGAATTGCTCCTAGATGCCGCGCATTGCGCGAGGGTTTTGTATCATAAATGCCCCCCTTTCGTCGATGCCATCCTTTTGCCTCGCCAGCCGCCCCGTGCTCGGCCAACATCCGCGGCCATGGCTGATGCGCCACATCTTACTGCGCCGGTGAAAACCAAGGAGATGCCTAAGGGCATCCCGTACATCATCGGCAACGAAGCTGCTGAGCGGTATTCATTCTATGGCATGAAAGCCATTCTGGTCATTTTCATGACCAAATACCTGATGGACTCCGACGGCGCGCGCGCGCCCATGACCGAGACGGAGGCCACCACGTGGTTTCACCTGTTCAATAGCGCCGTGTACTTCACGCCCCTGTTGGGCGCGATTGTGGCCGATGCCTTTTTAGGCAAATACAAAACCATCGTCAGCCTCTCAATCGTTTACTGTCTGGGTCACCTTGCGTTGGCGCTGGATGAAACGCGGCTGGGTTTAGCCGTCGGCCTTACGTTGATTGCCATTGGTGCCGGCGGCATTAAGCCGTGTGTGTCGGCTCACGTGGGTGACCAATTTGGCAAAACCAACGGCCATTTGCTCACCAAGATTTTCGGCTGGTTTTATTTCTCTATTAACTTCGGTGCCTTTGCCTCGCAGATCATGACGCCGATCCTGCTGGACCTGTACGGGCCCCATGTTGCCTTTGGCGTGCCGGGCGGGCTGATGCTGCTGGCCACGATTGTCTTTTGGATGGGCCGGCGCGTGTTCATCCACATCCCCGCCGGCGGCATGGCTTTCCTGCGTGAAACCTTCAGTAAAGAAGGCCTCAAGATCATTGGTCGCCTGTGTATCATTTACCTGTTTGTAGCAGTGTTCTGGGCACTCTTTGATCAATCCGGCTCCAAGTGGGTACTGCAGGCTGACCGCATGGATCGAAACTGGTTGGGCTTCGAGTGGTTGCCCTCACAGATCAACGCCATCAATCCCATCATGATTATGGTGTTCATCCCCATTTTTACATGGCTGATATATCCCGGACTAAACAAGGTCTTCCCGCTTACGCCCTTGCGGAAAATCGGCATCGGCTTTTTCGTCGCCGTGCCGTCCTTTGTCATACCCGCGTGGATTGAGATGCAGATTAATGACGGCGAATTGCCCAACATTATCTGGCAAATACTTGCGTACGTCTTCCTGACCGCTGCCGAGGTGTTTATTTCGATTACCGCCCTCGAGTTTTCCTACACGCAGGCGCCTAAGAAAATGAAGTCACTCATCCTTGGCTTCTTCCTCATGTCCGTCTCCTTGGGCAACCTTTTCACGGCCGGCGTGAACCATTTCATTCAAAACCCGGCGCCCAGCTTTAAGCCCGACGTGAATGGCACCTATGTCCTTCGCTTGACGGCCCATGATGGCGATAACAATGCGACTGACACGGTGACATATTGGGTTGGCCCCAAGCAGGCGGAATTGGGTTTTTTCAAAAAAGTTTGGCACGGCTTGAGAGGGGGCAAGCGTGATGGCAATGCTGCCGGAACGATCTCGAAAGCACCGCCGGAAGCGAATGCCGGCCTTCTGCGCGCCGTGCCTCCCGGCACCCCCGTGCGTATGTTTGGCTCGGCTGCCAAAGGGGATGCCAAGGGTTCGTTTACCTATCGGTGGAATTTTGTGGCCGTTCCTGAGGGCAGCACAATTACCGACGCCAACCTGACGGCAGCAGATTCGCGCAATCCGGTTTTCACGCCGGATGTGAAAGGTGACTATAAGTTGGAATTCTCGGTGTTGGTGGGCAACGAAGCTAGCTATCATCTCAACCCTGAAACAGGACAGGCAGAACTCATCAAACCTTTCGTGGCAAAGGACACGACGACCATCAGGGTGACCCGTAAAAATCTGGCGCCGGTCGCTAGTGCTGGGTCTGATCAAAACGCATCACTTGGTTCTGAAATCAAACTCAACGGCACTGGCACAACCGATCCAAATGATCCCAGTGGCGGCAGCCTCACCTACGAGTGGTCCGTGGTTTCCGCGCCCGAAGGCAGCAAGCTGACGGATGAGTCGATCAAGGGGAGGACGTTTGCCGGGCCCACGAGCAAGCTCAAGGGGCCGAACTATTATCTGTTTTTTGCCGGAGCCATGTTGGTGGCGGGACTGGTATTCATCCCTGTGGCCCGCTGGTACCAGCCAAAGGAATACCTGCAAGACGAGGCCGATGACGGTAAGGATGCCGAGGAAAGCCCAGAAAACACGGACGATTCCGATGATGCCGCCGAGGACGATGCCGAGCCGGATAAAGCGTAAATTTCAGCGGTTTTTCCCGGAAAGACCTATTGACACGCACCGGCCTTTCTGGTCTAGTCCTCGTCCCTTTTTGCGAATTTACCGAGGGAAAATTTATGTATGCAGTATTTGAAACGGGCGGCAAACAATACCGCGCAGCAGCCGGCGATCTGGTGAAGGTGGAGATGCTTGGCGAGGAAGATGGCGCGACGGTGACGTTTGACAAGGTGTTGCTCGTGAACCAGGAAGGCAAGGTGACCGTGGGCACGCCCACCGTGGCCAACGCCACCGTGTCCGCCGAGGTGGTCACCGCCGAGCAGAAGGACAAGAAGGTGGTCGTCTTCAAAATGAAACGCCGCAAGCACAGCCGCGCCAAGAACGGCCATCGCCAGCGGCATTCGATTGTGAAAATCACCGGCATCAACGCTTAATTTAAGGATTCAACATGGCACATAAAAAAGGACAAGGCTCCTCCAAGAACGGCCGCGACAGCAACGCCAAGCGCTTGGGCCTCAAGGTGGGCAATCAACAGCTCGTACAGGCCGGCACCATTCTCGTGCGCCAACGCGGCACCAAGTGGAAGCAAGGCGACCACGTCGGCATCGGCCGCGACCACACGCTGTTCGCGTTGGAGACCGGCCGTGTGGATTTTAAGAAATCCTTCAACAAGGCGAAGGGTTCGGCCCGCGTGAGCATCATCCCCGAGGCGGTGGAAACCAACTAAAGGCAATCACCCCAATTTACCCGGCGAGGTTTCGTGCCTCGCCTTTTTTGTTGGCCACGTAATAATTCCGCCATGTTCATTGATCAGGTGAAAGTGTACGCCCGCGCCGGGCACGGCGGCCGCGGTTGTGTGTCCTTTCGCCGGGAAGCCTTTGTGCCCAAGGGCGGCCCCGATGGCGGCGATGGCGGCCGCGGCGGCAGCGTCATCCTCGAGGCCAGCCACGACCTGAACAACCTGATCGCCCAGTTTTACGTGCCCCGCCTCATTGCCAAGAACGGCAACCACGGCGAAGGCCAAAAGAAAAGCGGCCGCGGTGGCAAAGACCTCATCGTCAAGGTTCCCTGCGGTACCGTGGTTTGGAAACTGCCCACTCCAGCAGAGGAATTGCCTGAGCCTGATCCCGAGCTAGTGCAAAACACCGAGGGCGAACAGGCGATGGTGATCGATTTTGATGCCGCGGCCGAAGAGGAGGAAGCTGAGGAAACGGAAGCTCCGGCGGCTTTGGCCGTGGGCGAGGATGCCGAACTGGTGACCGATCTCACGGAGCACGGGCAGCAATTCGTCCTTTGCGCCGGCGGCCGGGGTGGCAAGGGCAACCATCACTTTGCTTCCTCCACCAACCAAACACCCCGCCACGCCCAGCCCGGCGAACCAGGCGGTGAAGGCCACTATCATCTTGAGCTGCGGCTGATGGCGGACATTGGTCTGGTCGGTTACCCGAACGCCGGGAAAAGCACGCTGCTCAACGCCATCTCCCACGCCAAGCCGAAGATTGCCCCCTATCCCTTTACCACGCTGCATCCGCAGATCGGCGTGGTGGAGATGGATGGCTGGGAACGCTACACCGTTTGCGACATCCCCGGCATCATTGAGGGCGCGCATTTCAACGTGGGCCTTGGCCACGCCTTCCTCCGCCACATTCGCCGCTGCCGCACCCTCTGCATCATCCTCGACATGGCCGGCATCGACGACCGTGAGCCGTGGGATGACTACGAAAAAATCCTCTACGAGCTGGAACAGTATGATCCGGACATGCTCGCCAAGCCCCACCTTGTGGCCGCCAACAAAATGGACGAGCAAGCCGCCGGGCCAAACCTCACTGAATTTCGCGAACGCTTTCCGGAAGTCGAAGTCCTCGAAATCATGGCCGCAATCGATGAAGGCATCCCGGGATTAAAAGAACGCTTTCGTGAGGAAGCGTGCGATTAGGGCGAGGTTACTCGTTAAACACTTTCGGCCATTTTATTGAATGGCGCAGGGCTTCGGCTGTAGCGGGTCGTGCGCGGCTTTGACCGGGTGGAGTGTTGTAGAAGAGGACGAAATCGAAATCCAGCTTGCTGGTTTGCTGTTTGGATTGTTCGGCGAATTGCTCGACGATGCCGAGGGGGGTGACGACTTTTTTCCCAAGGACGGTGTCCATTGGGAAATCATGAATGCCACCGAATGAGTAGTGCAGCAGTTCGCTGCAGACCAGCTTGCTTTCGTCAGCAAAATCAAACGCGAAATCATACGGCCGGCCGTGGTAGCGGAAGGCGTTTTTGATGACCTGTTGGAGTTGGTCCCGGGTTAGGCGTGGGCGCAGCACGGCTACGTAGTCGGCGTGCATTGATTTCTCGGCACTGGTGAAAATCACCCCTTCGCTCATGGCCTCGATGATCACGAGCCGGTGGTTGGTCTTTTCTTCCAGCTTCGCATGGACTGCGCGTGCGTCGGGGTCGAGTGATTCATAATCCAAGCCGGCTTGTTCGAGTTGCTCGCGAGTGCCCACGTACAATGCACAGTGCGGCCAGAAACCCGGGAGGAAGGCGTTGGAGAGGTACCAGTTACGGCGCTCAATGATGATGTCGCCGGGTTGCAGCCGGGGCTGAATTTCGGTGCGCACCTGGTGGATGGAAATCATCGGTTCACGACGCACGATGCGGGTGTCGCCCATGAATTCTGCGAGCAATTTTTGCGCCTCGAAGGCGGGCGATTTGGCGTCCTGCTGCAGCCGCCGCCCGATGCGGGAGAACCATGCGCGCACGGGGCTGAGCCGGGTGTTTTCCAGAGCGGTTTGGCCGGCGCGGATGCGCGGGTCCAGCAGCTTGGCAAAGTCCATGCCCGGTGGGCTTTCGACGAGCCAGCGTGCCCGGTGGAGTTCGAAGAATACACCGAATTCCCGGTACAGCTCCTGATGATGCTGGTCGGTCACACTGTGGTACACCACCTCAAACTGTCCGTCGGCGAGCAGGCCGGGCTCCTCTTCATTGAGCTTGGCGCGCAGAGGAGCGTTGTCACGATAGCTCTGGACGTAAACCAGCCCGGCCTCCAGCGCCACGCTCGCTGCGCAGTAGCCGATCAGGAAACTTCGGTGCCGCTGCGATTCGTTGGAGATTTTTTTGAACCCCACATGCACGCGCGCCAGATGCAGCAGATCACGCCGGTAACCCATGTAACGGATGAAAAGGTTGCGGATTTGCTGGCTCTCTTCCGGAGTAAACTCGGAGGCATCCCGTCGACCGGTGCGTGTGTCAACTCCCCGGTAAAGACCGCCGGCCTCAGCCCGCACTTCGTCCATATCCTTGATGAGTTTTTTTAAATGCGTGTAATCGCGCGTGAGTGTGGCATTGAGGTCCGTGGCGTTCATGTCGGCCAGCAGGGAATGGGCACTATCGAACGGGCTTGGCGGTGGCATGGTGATGCGGCCGAAATAAAAGCTGACGGTGCTCAGGGCCACTAATCCCGTGGTGATGATGGTCGGTCGCATCCAACGAGGAAGCGGGCGCGCGCGCCGTGGGCGGTTCTTCCACCAGTGCCCAATAATCACCAGTGAGCCGCCGGCTGCTCCCAACAGCAATAACAGGAGCAGCCACTGCAAAACCGGGGGTGCCGCCGCGGAAGGATTGCTGCGCAAGGCTAGCCACGTTAACGACAGGCCGAGGAGTCCTGTGCAGGCCAGTGTGGTGCGGCCGGATTTTCCCTCCCAACTCGCGCCGGCCCGCCACAGTACCTGCAGCCAGCCCAGCCCCACTGCCGCCACCACACTGATCCACCAAAGCCGCCAGCCGAGATAGGAATCGTGCACCCGCCAGCTTTCAGACCAGACGAGGGATTGGTAAAATACCTGTGATGCGGCAACGAAAATCAGCCCGATTTGTCCGAGCCGTGTGAGGGGCAAGCCCGGCGGGTGGCTCATCCGGGCGAAGGCGGCGCCGGTGGCAATGCCGAAGGCGCAAAAGCCCAGTTGGCCGAGGGGGGGAGGATACTGACCGATCAGGGAGCCGGCCAGCAGCAGCAACAGCATCGCCAGCGTGGCGCTCCATTGGATGAGCTTGTAGCGCGGATAGCCTTTGAGCGATTCGTCCGGCGCAGACATGGTTATAGGCTAAATGATAATTAAGCTTTTTTCGATATTCAAATGCGGCGGGGCTCTCAAACGTTTATAAACCGCTTGGCTTGGGGAGGGGACGGTATAACATCCGCGCGCATGAAATTTTGCCTGAACACGAGCACCATCAAGCCGCAGCCGTTGCTGAAGAAGATCGAGCTGGCGGGAGCGGCCGGTTATGACGGTATCGAGCTGTGGATCAATGATGTGTACGACTTCATCGGGCGCGGCGGTGAGGTGGGCGAAGTGGAGCGGGCCTTGGCTGATCACGGGTTGATGGTGCCCAGCGTGATTGCCATCCGCCAATGGGGCGACATGGATGGCTGGGAGTATCAGCTGGTGAAGGACGAGGCGCGCCGTNGGTTTGCGTTGGGTGCGCNACTGGGNGCGCCNTATATCGTGGCCACGCCGCCGCTGGAGCTGGNGCGGCAGGATCATTTGCCGGAACGGTATGNGGACCTGCTGCAGATCGGCCGCGAGGAAGGNATCCGNCCGACCTTCGAGTACATNAGCTTTTTNAAGAGCGTNTATAATCTCGCCGACGCGTGGCGCATTGTGCAGGAAACGGATGATGCGGATTCCAGCATCATTCTCGATGCGTTCCACAACTGGAACAGCAATTCCACGCTGGACGATTTGCGCGCGTTGCCGGTGGAGAAAATCAGCCACTATCACATCGATGACGCGCATCCGGACATTGCCGCCACGGAGCAAAAGGATCCGGACCGCGTAATGCTGGGCGAAGGGCAGATTGATCTCGCCGCAGAGATCGCGGTGCTCAAGGAAAAAGGATACGACAAGACGATGAGCCTCGAGCTGTTCAACGCGGAACTGTGGGAGGCGGATCCGCTGGAAGTGATCACCACCGGCTTGGAGCGGATGAAGGCGCTCTGGGCGGCTACTTAAAGTAGAACATCATGAACACCGCGCAGGCGGCCAGCAGCCCGGCCCAAAAGCGGTCCTCTCGCAGGAAGCTGTAGGCCCGGCCCTTGGCGGCGGCGGCGAGCACCACTTTGAAGAGCGAATCCAGAAACATCATAAACGTCCAGATGGCGGCGAGGATGCCCGCGGTGACGGGCGCGATAAAGCCGGCAGACATCATGGCACCTAACCCGGCAAAGAGCAGTAGGGACCCGAGCAGTTTCATGCCGAAATGCTGAAGCTCCGCGGGCTTGATAATATTGAGTCCGATCCAGGTAAACTTCGCCTTTTCCTCGTCCACCTTTGTGAATTTGCTGACCAGCACGTTCACCAGCAGTGAAATAATAAAGGCCACAAACACGCTGTGGAAGGCGTTGAGCTTTTCACCAAACATGCTCGTGAGGTCTTGAGCAAACGCACCGGTCCCTGCAGTCACGGACCCGTAGAGCAGTGGCAGGGTGTAGGAAACGGCTACGCCGGTGACTATAGAGGCAAAGCCGCCTGCCGCCGTGGTGCCCCGCCACAACATGCCCAGCACAAATGCGGCCACGATACCGGATATGAGCTTGCTTTGGTGTTTTGCCACATATTCGAAAAACGGTTCTTTTGTGTTCGGGTCGAAAATTATAATGGTTAAAAAAGCAGAGCCGATCACCAATCCTCCGATGATATATTTGCCGAGGCGCACGAGCTGTTCCTCGGTGGCCTTGGGGTTGATGAAACGCTTGTAAAAATCAAAAGTCACCAGCGTGGCGGCCGAGTTCATCATGGAATCCACGCTGGACAAAATGGCGCCGATCAAGCCTGCGGCAACGAGCCCCACCAAACCTGGCATAGCCAGTGGTGCCACCACCTCGCGCATTAGCACCGGGAAAGCTGTATCGGCTGCGAGTTCCACTCCCGGCATCGTTTGCTGAAACAAATAGTAGGCCGCGATCCCCGTGCCGATNGAGAGAAAAGGGATGAGCAGTTTGAAAAAGCCGGCGGTGATGATGCCGATGCGGGCNTCNTTGAGCGAGCGGGCGGNCAGGGCGCGNTGCACGATGAACTGGTTGGCNCCCCAATAATAANNNTGNAGNACNAGCANNCCGNTGAGCATGCCNGTCCANGGGNNNTNGGGATCATTCATCGGNTTGTACAGNTGCATNAGATCCTTGCCGGGGGTGATGTGTTTCAGCTCGTTGGTGTCAAAGGCCATGAGCACTTCCCAGCCGCCCATTTGGTTGTGGTTAAAGGTGCACCAGGCGACGACCAGCATGGCCACGATGATGAGGGCCGTCTGGATGACGTCAGTGATGATCACCGCGCGCAGGCCGCCCACAATGGTGTACGCTCCGGTGACCAGCGCCATGATGATGATGCCCCAAACGTAATATTTTTTGCTTACTTCAACGCGCGTGAGGGTGCCCCATTCNGTGGAGAGTTCCTTGTGAGCCGTGAGGATTTCCTTGGCTCCCTCGTCGAAGGCCGGCACGGTTTCGTTGCGGTCGGGGAACACTTGGCCCCAAAGGGTGGCAAAGGCTTCGGGCGGCAGTATGGCGATTTCGTAGGGCTCCTTCGGTTTGCCATCCTCCTTCACGAGCGCGGCCCCAATCGGGGCCAGCCGACTGTGCAGGGTGATGATGTGCTGTTTCCATTCAGTCTCGGCGATGGACTGTTCGGTTTCGTCATGGATGCTGATGAGGCGGGTACTGCCAGTTGCCAACGGGGGGATTGTGGCGTTGTGATCGGGAAACACTGCGCGCCAAAGATTCGTGTAAGCGGTCGGCTCCAGTTCGCCGAGGGTTTTGGGCACTTGGANGGCTTCGCCGTCCTTGAGCAGCGCGGCATCAATCAAACCCTTGCGGGCTTGGAGAAATTCCCAGTTGGCGGCCGCCTCACGTTTCATGTTGGAGGTGATGCCGCCGTTTTGCACGCGCGAGGCGTATTGCGCCTGCTCAATTTCCATCCGATCCACCATCAAAATGTTCACCGCGCGGGAGCCCATGTAAAATGCCGGCAGCATCATCACCATCACGATGATGACCAGCATGATCACCGAGTAGCCGACGCGGCTGCGGTCGTCAAAGCGTTTGCTGAGATAATCCGACAGGGTAAAAACGTGTAGCTTGCGGTAGACTGGCAGGAAAAAATAACAGAGCAGCAGCAGGCCCGCGATGGCGGTGATCTCAAAATGGCTAATCACAAATCCCGCGCCAAAGCCCACAGCCATCATGCCCACCATGTGGTTGGCCGAAACGTTGCTGCCGAAAATAGAGCCGGCCACCGCCCACCACGGCGTGTCCTTGCCCGCCAGATAGTAATCGGAAGTCTCACCCCCATCNCGCCGGGCCACCCAGAGGCCCACACCCATGACCGCCAGCAATGAGCCGAAAAAGACAACGAAATCAAACGTGGTCAGGATATTATCCATGCGAAGGCGTGCGGATACATCGCGCATTTTACCCTGAAAAACAAGCTCAAAGCCGGGCCACTGGCGCGGGCGCCGCGATTATGGCATCATCGGCANATGATCGAGTTATTGGCGGAACACCTGCGTGTGGCGCGGCGGATTTTGGTTTTTACCGGGNCCGGCATTTCTACGGCGAGCGGCATCCCCGCCTTTCGCGGCGCGGGCGGAGTGTGGACCACGCGGCAGCCGGTGTACTATCAGGATTTCATGGCGCGGGAGGAATCGCGCATTGAATACTGGCAATACAAGCTGGAAATGTGGGAAGCCCACGGCGATGCCCAGCCCAACGCCGTGCATCAGGCAATCGTGCAGCTAGAGCAGGCNGGCAAAGTGGTGATGGTGGTCACGCAAAACGTGGACGGCCTCCATCGTGCAGCTGGCACGTCCGAGGAATTGCTCGTGGAAGTGCACGGCACCGGCACGCTCGTGGAATGCCAATCCTGCGGGGATCGCGATGACGTGGCTCCCAGTTTTGCGGCATTCAAGGAAACCGGCGCGCCGCCGCTGTGCCATTGCGGCGGCTTCCTCAAGCCGGCCACCATCAGCTTTGGCCAAAGCCTTCGCGAGGCGGATCTGGCCCGCGCCTTTGCGGCCACGGCGTTATGTGATTTGGTTTTGGCCTTGGGCTCAACGCTCTCAGTCAGCCCCGCCAACAGCATCCCGCTCGCCGCGGCCCAACGCGGCNCCAAGTACATCATTATTAACCGNGATGANACTGACCACGANNGANTGGAGGAAGTGACGCTGCGTTCAAATGATGAGCTNGAGGAGATTTTCCCCAAGGCGGTGGAAAAGGCCCTGAGCTGACTGCAGCAACTACGGCAGCAACACGCGCCCGCCGCTGGCGATCAGGGTTTGGCCGGTCATGAAGCTGGATTCTTCGCTCACGAGGAAACGGGCGAGGTTGGCGATTTCCTCAGGTTGCCCCACGCGGCCCATGGGGGTGCTGGCGATGCAATGGGCCCACGAGGNCTCGGGCAGGTCGCGCGCCATGTCGGTATCAATCAGCCCGGGCGCGATGGCGTTGATGCGGATATTATGCGGCGCCCACGCTTCGGAAAAACTTTTGGTCAAAGAAATGACCGCCGCCTTTGAGGCGGCGTAATGGGCCATGATGGGGCGCGGGCGCAGGCCGGCCACGGAGGCGAGATTCACAATGCGGCCGAACCGGCGCTCGATCATTTCGTCTTTNACTGCGAAGAGAATGTGAAACGTGCCGTGCACATTCACCTCAAAGGTGCGCTGCCAGGTTTCCCAGGTAATCTCGTCAACCGGTTCATCCACACACACGCCGGCGCTGTGCACGAGGAAGTCGATGGGGCCAAAGGCTTCGCGGGTTTCGGCAGCCATCGCTTGGGCTTCCTCTGCCACGGCCACGTCACCCTGCACCNCGCAGCCCTGCCCGCCGTGGGCCTCCACCTCGCTTAGCACATCCAGTGCAGCGGCATCGTCCCGCGCAAAACCAATGGCCACCCGCGCACCTTCGCCGGCCAATCGCAGGGCGGTGGCCCGGCCGATACCGCGGCTGCCGCCGGTGATGAGTGNGGTTTTTCCCTCNAATGCCTGTGAGCTCATGCCNCACCAAACCGCATGCACCCGGCGGCGGCAACACAAGAAACTCCTTGCCCACCGGCGCGTGCTGGCTCAACTTTTCTCCGCACCCTATGACGAACATGAAACGCACCCTTTTCTCCCTGTTGTTCATTGCCCCGTTTCTGCTCGGCGCCCAAACGCCGCAGTGGATTTGGCCGGATCGGTCGGAGGCCAATGAAACNGTTTATTTTCGCAAAGTGATCGAGCTGCCGGCCGGCGCGGTGAAATCNGCCAAGCTGCAAGCCACCTGCGACAACGGGTTCACCCTGCTCATTAANGGCAAGAAGGCATTGAGCGGTTCCAACTGGAACAGCAACTACGCCACCGACGTGGCCAAGCTGCTGCAGCCCGGCAAACCCAACGTACTCGCCGCCGAGGGCACCAACGAAGGCGGCATCGCCGGCCTCGTGGTGAAGCTCGCGCTGGATATCGCCGGCAAAAAGCAAACGATTGTCACTGACACCACCTGGCAAACCACCCGCAAAGCCGGCAAAGGCTGGGAGCAGGTGAACTACAAGGCCGACGGCTGGAAGAGCGCNATNGCCACCGGCAAGATGGGCGACAGCCCNTGGGGCAATGTGTTTGCCGGGCCCGGCCGCACCGCCGAGGTGGCNCTCAAGGCCGCCAGCAACGAGATCGAGGTGGCCAAGGGGTTCAAGGTGGATTTGATTTACACGGTGCCNAAGGGACAGCAGGGCTCGTGGGTTGCCATTTGCGTGGATGACAAGGGCCGGTTNATCGCCAGTGACCANGGCAACAANGGCCTGTACCGCATCGACGTNAGCGGCGAGGAAGCCAAGGTGGAAAAGCTGGAAACAAATATCACCAGCGCGCAGGGCCTGCTCTACGCGCACGGNGCTTTGTGGGTGAACATCAACGGCGGCGGCGCTTCCGGCGTNCATCGTCTTACCGATACCGACGGTGATAATCAGTTCGACAAGGACGAACACATNATGCCGCTGCGTGCCGGCGGNGAGCACGGCCCNCACGGTTTGGTGCTCAGCCCGGACGGCAAACACATTTACATGATCGGCGGCAACATGACGCCGATGCCCACCGATAAAATTAAGAAGACACTCGTGCCACCGATCTGGAAGGAGGATCACCTGCTCAAGCGNCTGCCCGACGCNAACGGCCACGCCCGCAACATTCGTGCGCCCGGCGGTTGGATTGCGCGTTTCGATAAGGACGGCAAAAACTGGGAGACCGTCGCCATCGGTTTCCGCAACTCCTACGACATGGCGTTTAACGTGGNCGGCGAGTTGTTTGCGTACGATTCCGACATGGAATGGGATGCGGGCGCGCCGTGGTACCGCCCCACACGCCTCTATCACATTGCCAGCGGCGCGGACTTTGGCTGGCGCACCGGCGACGGCAAATGGCCGGCGTGGTTTCCGGACTGCCTGCCCGGCGTATACGACATCGGCCCAGGTTCGCCCGTCGGCGTCACCTCCGGCCTGGGCGCTAAGTATCCCGCCAAATACCAAAAGGCCATCTACTGCCTCGACTGGACCTACGGCACCATCAGCGCCATGCACCTGAAGGCCGAGGGCGCCTCGTACAGCGGCGAGCGTGAGGAGTTTGTCGCCAGCAGCCGCCTGCGCCTGACCGATGCGGTCATCAACCCGCACGACGGCGCCATGTATTTTACCGTCGGAGGTCGCGGCCAGCAAAGCGCGCTGTATCGCGTGACTTACACCGGCAAGGAGAGCACAGCCGCCGTGAAGGCCGGTCCCGTGAGTGAGGATCGCCAGGCGCGCCGCATGCTCGAGGCATTGCACAAGCGCGATGACAGCGCACCGGTGAAGGCCTGGAAATATCTCGGCAGCAAGGATCGTCACCTGCGCTGGGCCGCGCGTGTGGCACTGGAGCATCAGCCGTGGGACGAGTGGTCCGCCGAGGCACTGGCCGAGAAGGATCCGCAAGCCATGCTCACCGCTCTACTGGCCCTAGCCCGCACCGGCGAGGCTGAACTGCAGCCGAAGATTCTCGCGCGGCTCAACACCCTCGATTGGCAGGGACTCGACATTGCCCAACGCGCCGAGCTGCTGCGCGTGTATCAGCTGGCGTTCATTCGCATGGGCAAACCCAACGCCGCCGATGCTGCGGCCGTTGAAAAGAAACTGGACGCGGTGTTCCCCGCGCCGGTGAACCTGCTCAACTACGAACTGGTGACGCTGCTCGTTTATCTTGAGAGCCCCAACGTCATTGCCAAGACGCTGAAGCTGCTCGCGCAATCGACCGACCAATCGAAATACGACTGGGCCGAGAGCCTGCTCGCGCGCAACGCCGGCTACGGCCGCGCCTTTGCTGCCGCCGCCGCCAGCCCGCCGCAACGCGACCAAATCCATTACGCGAAGGAGCTACGCAACCTCGCCAAGCACTGGACCAAGGAGCAACGGCTCGAGTACTTCCGCTGGTACCGCAAGGCGGAGAAATTCCGCGGCGGCAACAGCTTTGCGAAGTTTTTGCGGAACTTCCGCAACGAAGCTCTCGCCCAGGCACCGCAGGCCGAGCGCGACGCCATCGCCGCGTTGGCCCGCGAGCCAGTCGAGACCGGCCCGCCCTTTGATATCGATACGAAAGTGGAGATGGGCGTCGTCAGCCCGCTGAAGTTTGACCTCACCGAATTCAAAGTGAAGGCCGGCGCCGGCGTCGCGCTGACGTTTAACAACAACGACAAGATGCCGATGATCCACAACCTCGTGCTGGTGAAACCGGGCGCGCGGTTTGAAGTCGTCTCGGCCGCCGCCAACATGGGCGCCAAGGGGCTGGTCAACGAGTTTGTGCCCAAGAGCGACAAGGTCATTGCCTTCACCCCGCTCGTGCTGCATCGCAACACCTACACCCTCTACTTCCGCGCCCCCGCCAAGCCCGGCAAGTACGAGTACGTCTGCACCTACCCCGGCCACGGCCTGACCATGTGGGGAACGATGGTGGTGGAGTAACGGTCATGAGACAGCTTGCCCGCGCGCTCACCGGATTGGCCCTCGGGGCCATCCTGTGGGTGTGCGCCGGCTGCAACTAGATCACCGCCAACTACTACGACCTCACACAGGAGGCGAAGTTGTACGCCGGGACTCAGCGGATTCTGGCGCCGCGTCCCGGCCAAATGGAAACGTCGGCAACTTGCCTGACGCCATTGATCTGCCGTTCACCCTCGTGGCGGATACAGTGCTGATTCCCCTCAACCTCATTTACATTTTGTCGGGATACAAACCGAATGTGAAGCGGGGGGAAGAGCTGCCGCCTTCGCCGTAATTGGATTTTTCCAGACTGGACTTTCGTGTCATTTTCCGGTGACTTACCCGCTCACCGCGAAATTTTATCATCATGGCTATGGCTCCGAAATCTGTTAAGCAACTGAAGACTGTCAAAAAGAATGTCCGCAAGCATGTGGACGCCGCGCTGGAGGCGACCGGGGGATTGCTCCGGCTTGCGCCCGCGTGGGTGCCGCGCTCGTTCCTGCAGCCGGGCCTGCGGCTGAAGCTGCATCCGGATGACACCTACGCGTACGGGCTGAATCGCGGCGGCATCGATGAGCGTTGGTTTGGCTCCACCACCGAGGCCGCCAATGAGGGGCGCGTGCCGGACGAGGGCCTCAGTTACGTGGTGCACGGTCGCAACCGCTTCACGTTGCGCGATGCGGTGGCGGAGTGCGGCGCGGACATCATCGGCAAACGTATTTGGAACAAGTACGGCAAGTGGCCGGTGTACTCGAAATTTTTCGACAACATGGGCCCCATCCCGCATCACATGCACCAGAACGCCAAGCAGGCCAAGCTGGTGAAGCAGGAGGGCAAGCCGGAGAGCTACTATTTCCCGCCGCAACACAACAACGTGGGCAACAATTTTCCGTACACCTTCATGGGCCTCGAGCCGGGCACCACCAAGGCGCAGGTGCGCAAGTGCCTCGAAGATTGGAACAAGGGTGACAACGGCATCCTCGATCTCTCGAAGGCCTACCGCCTCAAGCCCGGCACCGGCTGGCTGATCCCTCCCTGCGTGCTGCACGCGCCGGGCAGTCTCTGCACCTACGAGCCGCAATGGGGCAGCGACGTGTTTGGCATGTACCAAAGCCTTGTCGAAGGCCGCGAGGTGCCGTGGAGCTTGCTAGTGAAGGACATGCCCAAGAGCAAACACAAGGATCTAGATTTCATTGTTGATCAACTCGACTGGGCCGGCAACGTCGATCCGAATTTTAAGGACAACCATTACCTTGAGCCCATCCCCGTGGCCGACACCCGCAGCGAAGGCTACGTAGATCGCTGGATCGTTTACGGCCGCATCAAGAAGGAGCAACTCTTCACCGCCAAGGAGCTGACCGTCGACCCCGGCACCAAATGCACTATCAAAGACAAGGGCGCCTGGAGCGGCATCTGCGTGCAGGGCAAAGGCACCATCAACGGCCAACCGCTCAACAGCCCCAAGCTCATCCGCTTCCACGAGCTGACCGAGGACGAATATTTCTGCACCGAAGCCGGCGCCAAGGCGGGAGTCACCTTCGAGAACACTAGCGACACCGAGCCACTAGTGCTCCTGCGCTACTTCGGCCCAGAGGTGAACAAGGACGCACCGAGCATTGGCAACTACCGCAAACGTAAATTCGACTAAATCATGAAACGTATTCTCCAACTCTTCACTTTTCTGGCAGTTGGCTCCCTGAGCCTGTTCGCGGAGGACAAACAAAAACCCATTAAGGCGCTGCTGATTACCGGCGGGTGCTGTCACAATTATGTGTTCCAAAGCCAGGCGCTGATCGCCGGCGTGGCGAAGCACGCGAAGGTGGATTGGAAGATCGTCAACGAAGGCGGCCGCAGCACCAAGGCGATGATTCCGTTGTACAAAAACCCCGACTGGGCCAAGGGCTACGATGTCGTGGTGCACAATGAATGCTTCGCTAACACGGATAACAAGGCCTACGTGCAAAGCATCACCAAGGTGCACAAAGCCGGCGTGCCGGCGGTGGTGATCCATTGCGCGATGCATACTTACCGCGCGGCGAAGTTTGATGATTGGCGCGATTTCCTCGGGGTCACCAGTAAGCGCCATGATCATAAGGCGAATTACCCCGTGAAACAGCTCGTGAAGCACCCCATTCTGAAGGGCATGCCGAAGGATTGGAAAACGCCGAAGGACGAGCTTTACATTGTGGAAAAGCAGCTCCCGAGCGTCACCGCGCTGGCCACCAGCAAAAGCGAACGCGACGGCAAAGAGCACACGGTGATCTGGACCCACCAGTATGGCAAGGCCCGCGTATTTGGAACGACGTACGGGCATTCGGACGAAACCTTCAAAGATCCCGTGTTTTTAAATTACGTCGCCCGCGGTTTGCTCTGGGCAGCGGGGCGGCTGGACGAGAAGTAATCTCGCTTAAAAAGCTTTTGCAAGGGCAGCTTCGGCTGTCCTTTTTCTTGTTTAAAAAACAATTCCGTGCATAGTGCGCGGCTCTCCGGGAGGGGATTGCATGGAGCAGATACGGAACATCGCCATTATTGCGCACGTGGATCACGGGAAGACCACGCTCGTCGACTGTTTGCTCAAGCAGTCGGGTACGTTTCGCGCCAACCAAGCCATTGCGCAGGAGGAGCGCATTATGGATTCGATGGATCTGGAGCGCGAGAAGGGCATCACCATCAAGGCCAAGAACGCGGCGTTCCAGTATCGCGACCACCACATCAATATCGTCGACACGCCCGGCCACGCGGATTTCGGCGGCGAAGTGGAGCGGTCGCTGAGCATGATCGATGGCGTGCTGCTGCTCGTCGACGCCAAGGATGGCCCGCAGGCGCAAACGCGGTTTGTGCTGCGCAAGGCGCTGGAGAGCGGTGCGCGGCCGATTGTAGTGATCAACAAGATCGACCGCGACCACGCCCGGCCGGACTGGGTTCATGACCAGGTGCTTGAGTTATTCTTCGCGCTCGATGCCACGGAGGAGCAGCTTGATTTCCCATACGTTTATGCCAGTGCCAAGGACGGCTACGCCTCGCACGATTCCAATGCGCGCGAGGGCGACATGACGCCGTTGTTCGACATGATCCTTGAGCACGTTCCGCCGCCGCGCGCCGAGGCCGGCGAGGGGTACCAACTCGCGGTGGCCAATGTCGATTACTCCGATTACCTCGGTCGTATTGCCTTCGGCAAGATTCGCCGCGGCACCATCCGGGTGGGCGATCCGCTGCACAGTTTGCAGGATGAGCAGGAGACTGCGGCTGGCAAGGTGACGGCGCTATTTCAATTTGAGGGACTGAAGCAAATCCAGATCGAGGAAGCGCACGCCGGCGATATCGTGGGCGTGACTGGCCTGCCGGACGTGCTCATCGGCGAGACGCTGGTGGATAATCCCGAGCGCGAAGCGCTGCCGTTCAAGCCGATCGATCCGCCAACGATCAAGATGGCCTTCGCCGTCAACAACGGCCCATTCGCCGGACAGGACGGCAAGAAGGTGACCGCGCGACAGATTTGGGATCGCCTCGAGCGCGAAGGCCGCGCGAATGTTTCGCTGCAGGTGGCGACGACCGACGAGAGTACGGTCTTCCACGTGACCGGTCGCGGCAGCATGCAGATTGCCGTGCTCGTCGAGCAAATGCGCCGCGAAGGCTACGAGGTGCTCGTTAGTCGGCCCGAGGTTTTGCGCCAGCAGGATGCGAATGGCAAATGGCTCGAGCCGGTAGAGAAGGTTTTTCTCGAGGTGCCCGAGGAGAGCGTCGGCGACGTGATGGAGGCGTTAGCTAATCGAAAGGGCAACGTCACCAACATGGCGCCCGCCGGCGACCGCATGACGCTAGAGGCGCTGGCGCCGACGCGCGGGCTTATCGGTTTCGAGGTCGAGCTACTCAACCTCACGCGCGGTGAGGGCTTGATGAGCCACCTCTTTCACGAGTATGCGCCCGACAGCGGCGAGATCCCCGGGCGGCGCACCGGCGTTTTGGTGAGCAAGGAAACCGGCGCTGTCACCGCCTACGCGCTGGAGCAATTGCAGGAGCGCGGCCGGCTGCTCGTCGTGCCCGGCGACAAGGTGTATCCCGGCATGATCGTCGGCGAAAACGCCCGTGACAATGACCTGCCCGTCAACCCTATCCGATCCAAGCACCTCACCAACATCCGTTCACAAGGCGACGGCAAAGGCATTATGCTCAAGGCCTCGCTCGCCCTCAGTCTCGAGCGCGCGCTCGAATACATCGCCCCCGACGAATACGTCGAAGCCACCCCTAGCACGCTGCGTTTGCGCAAAAAGATCCTCGACGAACACGCGCGTAAACGTGCGGAGAAAGCGCATTCTGCGGCGGCCTCGGGCGCTTGACACAACGCTTTTTGGGTTGAACCCCGCCGCCGGACTGCTACCTTGGCGGCGCATTTCCGCCTGTTTTTTTGGCACAAGGCGTGCCGTACTCAGGTGAGGCAATATTAAATCATGAGCGCACTGAAACTACACAATGCCATGTGGCCCGGGCTCGTCGGCAAGGGCGACGAGGAAGGCCAGGAACCCCCCATCAGCCTCGAGCGCATGCTCGATCTCACCGCCGCCGCCGAGGTGGACGGCCAGAAATACGACGGCATCGATTACTTTCTCTTCCTGCCTCACACCAACCCCGAGGCCAGTGATGACGAGTTAAAGAGCATTGCCGACCTTATACAGGGCAAGGGCTTTGACATCGGCTCGCTGGTGGCGCCCGTGTGGCCCGGCACGGTGGGTGACTCGGCCATGGGCACCGAGGAGCAGCGCGGCAAATTCCTTGAGGCGGTGAAGATGGCCTGCCGCATTGCGAAGATCTTCAACGAACACGGCGCCCGAAAGCGCGGTGTAATCCGCATCGACTCCGCGGAATTTGGCGTGGAGAAATGGCGCGAAGATGCTGCGGCCAATACGGCTACCATCGTCAACACCTTCAAGGAAGCTGCGACCATCGCCGCCGACCACGGTGAGCGACTGGCCGCCGAAGGCGAAATCTGCTGGGCCGGTATGCATAGCTGGAAAGACATGCTCGATGTGCTCGAAGGCGTCGGCATGCCCGAGTCGCTCGGTTTCCAGGCCGACCTCGCCCACACCTATCTTTACACCCTCGGCTATAACGCCCCCGAGCACGCGCTGGTGCAGGAAGGCTACAGTGAGGAGGAATTCTGGCCGGCCTACGAGAAAATGACCGACGCGCTTCGCCCGTGGACGATTGATTTCCATGTTGCCCAAAACGACGGCGAAGTGCACGGCGCCGGATCGCACGACAAGACCGGCAAACATTGCCCGGCCGACGATCCCAACGGCAAGCTGGACATCACACGTTGCGCCGGTTACTGGCTCAAGGATGCCGCTGACCGTGGCATCGAGCACATCTGCTGGGACGGCTGCATGTTCCCGAACGCCACCCTCGAGAACGCCGACACCTGGAACACCATCCTCAAGGCCATGGTTGACGTCCGTGATGCCCACGGCACGGAATAGCTAAGTAGTTGAGCGCGAGATTGGTTTGCAGGAATGAAGATACTGTCCACTGTTATTTATTGGTATTGTATTCTGTTATTCGTTGCTTGGGCGACTGTGTCACTAATCATGTGGGTTGATGAAGGCGGTGGCGGGGTTGTCAGATTTTCTCCTTCCGCTATTTATAACTACATACCTTATGATTATGGATATCACCTTTACCCGCCCTTAGATTGGGTGCATGCAAATGATGCAAATGCATTATTTAATATTTTGCTTTGGCCGCTTAAGGTCTTGATACTGACCTTTATTGTGGTTCTAAGGAGGAAGCAGGCAGCATGAAACGGGTTCTAAATATCTGCATCGTTCTGCTGGCATTGCACATTATCTTTAGTATGGCTTCTTTTGTTGCGGTCAGATTCCGGTTCTTTCAAGAACTGATCTTTTACCGTGAGAATAAGCTGGTAATCTTACTTTGGGATTTATTTTCATTCATTACTGAAGTGATATGGATTGCTCCAATAATTCTGTTTTTTGTGGCTTTTAAGAAGAGACTGTAGTCATGGATGAGGATATTCAAAAAGCACTTAACTTAAGTGAACAGCCAGAAGTAGAACCACTTCCGGAGAAGCTTGAAACTGGGGTAAAAAGCCGTTATCCAGTATTGTCCCTAGTAGCAGCTATATATCG
>PBFV01000046.1:19202-21737 GCA_002718935.1 Verrucomicrobiales bacterium | reverse complement strand
TGAAAGTGCCTATCCAAAACAGGCCACGGACGATGTCCACAATGTCATGCGAGGTGGGAGAGAATTGCTAACCCGTAGCTCCGATGCGCGCATTCCGCTTTACTCGGCCAGTTGGGCCGGTTGTTTGAGCTGTTAAAAATGGAAGAATCCCAGCGCCAAGCCTGGCAAGAGGATTGGGGCTTCGAGGCGCAGGTTAGCCGGCTGGAGCTTATGATTTCCAGCGCGGAACGGATCGATGAACAGGTGATTTACAATCAAATGGTTGAGACACTCGAGGATGCTGAATTGGCTTGGGTAGTGGAAGGCGCGGGAGAATGGGAGGCGGCCTCCAAGCACCTCGTGCATTGGTTCCGGAACAACTGGTTTGAGCGCATGCTGCATGAACTGTTGGAATCACGCGAACCATTGCGGCGCTTCAACCAAACCGCCCACTCGCAGGACATTTTGCGGTTCCGGGAATTGGATCAACTGTTGTTCCTGTTCAATCGTATCCGGCTGGCGGCCCGTCATTGGGAAGGGTTGCCATCCATGGTGGGCAACGGGCAGCTGGGCATCCTCATGCGGGAATTTGAAAAGCGGGTTCGGCATTTGCCGATTCGCAAACTGATCACCAAGGCCGGCCGCGCCATGCAGGCGATCAAGCCGGTGTTCATGATGAGCCCGATGTCCATCGCCAGTTTCCTGCCGCCGGGTTCGGTGCATTTTGATTTGGTGATTTTTGATGAGGCCAGCCAAGTGAAACCCGTGGATGCCTTGGGGGCAATCCTGCGCGGCAAACAATTGGTGGTCGTGGGTGACAGCAAACAAATGCCGCCCACTCGTTTCTTTGATTCCATTGGAGGCGGGGAGGAGCTGGATGATGAGGACAACCGGTTGGCGGATTTGGAGAGCATTCTGGGAACGATGACCGGCCAGCGGGCGCCACAGCGCATGTTGCGCTGGCATTATCGCAGCCGGCACGAGTCGTTGATTGCGGTTTCCAATCAGGAGTTTTACGACGGCAATCTGGTTATTTTTCCAAACTTTAACCCGGCCGACCCCACGCTTGGTATCAAGTATCATTACCTGCCCGATACGGTGTATGAACGGGGCGCCACCAGCTCCAACCCGCTTGAGGCACGGGCCGTGGCCGAGGCGGTGTTTCGCCACGCGCGCGAATGCCCGGAACTGACCTTGGGCGTGGCCGCCTTTAGCGTGAAGCAAATGCAGGCGGTTTACGATGAGGTGGAGCGGATGCGGATGGAGGATAATTCCTGCGAGGAGTTCTTCGGCGCGCATGAGCATGAGCCGTTCTTTGTCAAGAATCTGGAAAACGTACAGGGCGATGAGCGGGATGTGATTTTCATCAGCGTGGGTTACGGTCGCGATCAGGACGGTAAGGTGTCCATGAATTTTGGGCCGCTCAACAGTGACGGCGGTGAGCGGCGCCTCAATGTTCTGATCACCCGTGCACGAAGGCGGTGCGAGGTGTTCACCAACCTGAGGGCGCTGGATATCGACATGAATCGTACATCTGCTCGCGGTGTGGGCGTGTTCCGCGCGTACCTGCAATACGCGGAAACCGGCACGCTGGAAGGGGAGACGGATTCCAAGCATTCGGCAATCAGCACGCTCTTTGAAGAGGAAGTGGTGGAGTTTCTCCGGCAATCCGGTTATGAGGTGCAAATGAAGGTGGGCACCGCAGGTTTCTTCATCGACTTGGCGGTGTTNAATGCNAANCANCCNGGNGNCTATCTNCTNGGNATNGAGTGNGANGGGCCGGAATANAANCGNGCNCGCACCTCNCGNGANCGGGANCGGNTGCGGCANCAGGTNTTGGAAGGNNTNGGNTGGCAGGTNTANCGGTTNTGGAGTGTGGAATGGTTTGCCCATCCGGNGGCNGAGCAGGCNCGCCTNNTGGCNGCGATNGANGCNGCNCANCGNGGNGAACANNTNGGTCANCNGGCANCNCCCGGCAGAGGANGCNGATCANNTNCGNGAAAAACGNCTNGAAGAANTNCANNGCATNCGNCGTGANGCNACNTCNGCCAAGTTAACCGGNNCCATCAGNCAGCCGGNNTATNAGAANGCNAAATTCAANATCANNACNGGCAANAANGATCTNNTNGAAATGCCNGNNNANAAACGGGTNGAATGGGTCACNCGCATCGTNCANGCCGANTCNCCGGTTCATCNGGATGTNGCTTATGCCCGATATTTNGANTTGGCAGATCGCCGAACCGGTTCCAACAATTCACGCTCGTTTGAGGAAGCACTACTGGCNGCAAAGACGGGTCAGTCGCCTACGGTTTGGGCNAGTGGCNAGTTTTTATTCGACAATGCAGAGCTCAGGCCCGAGGTGCGTGATCGTCGCCGTTTGAAGAGTGAGGAACGCAAATTGGAATGGGTGGCGGACGAGGAGATTGACGCCTCCATCCTTATGGCCGTAGAACAAAGCTACGGCATTGAGGCGGAAGATATTTCGATCGCGGCCACACGTTTAATGGGCTTTGACCGCACGCTTGAGCCNATGCGNGTNCNGATCGATNCCCGNGT
>PBFV01000046.1:0-19196 GCA_002718935.1 Verrucomicrobiales bacterium | reverse complement strand
GCTGCTNNCNGNTGGNCAANTGACNNANNTNGANGGNCAAATNCAAATCCCGGNAGGAGGCNNNCATGGNGAATNANCAACANCANGAATGGCTGAAGNCNAACGTGNCATTGTNCCGCCGAATGCCCTCAGAATTNCAGGCTGAATTGCTGGAGCTAATCCCGGAATTTATCAGCGGGGTTCGCTGGCGCGGTGAAGAGGGCGTNCAGGTGACCGAAGAAATGAAGGTCTGTGTTGCGGCNGAGGCCTGCATTCCCATTTTGCGATTGCGANGTGGTTTGGAAATTTACCGGCGCTTGGATTCGGTCNAGATATTCCCCAAGGATCTATCGAAAGTTTCCNGGCCGGGAGTTGCCGGCGATGCCGATGGCCGCCGTGTTCGGTTGGGTTGGCACTGGGCCAAGGAAGGAATGAATAATGGGGAGGATGGTTATAACCTGACCATTCACGAATTTGCCCACATCATCGACTTTGCCTCTCTCGATGGAAAAGCTGATGGCGTGCCGCAGTTTGACAGTTACAGCGATACGCGGGANTGGGAGAAATTTGTAGCCCAAAATTATGAGGACTTTCAGCGGGAACTGGGCAAAAATAATGAATCCTTCAGCGATTATGGTAGTTCTAATGAGGCGGAGTTTTTTGCCTGCGCTACTGAATCCTTCTTTGAGCGAGGCGAAAAATTNCGTCAGGAATGGCCCGAGATTTATGACCGGCTCAAAGGGTTTTATGGAATNGATCCATTGTTATGGGNTAGTGATGTTGGGNTTGNCAAANTAACTCCTGAGACGGTTTCGGAACCGGAGGCCAATCCGGAGCCCGAACCTCAAACTGAAACTGTGGCTGAGCCTGAACAGGGATCCGAAAGTGNGCCGATCTCTGAGCCAAAACCGGAGCCGCCCGAGGAACCTGAGCCAGTTTCGGGCTTACAGGAGTCAGAATTGATCGAGGTNAAAGTAGACGCTCGAGGGCTGGGAAACGTCACCGAATATCATGCCAACGGCAAGCGGGCCTGTTTTTGGGAGATGCGCGACCATGAAAATGATGGCCCTTGGCGCCGGTGGAGTTCCCAAGGGGATNTCATNGAGGAAGGCTGGTATCGAAAAGGCATGCGGGAGGGGACGTATAAATTACTGCACTCAAACGGCAACACTCGCTTGGAGGGCACCTACCGCGATAATCGACGAGAAGGAAAGTGGCGACTCTTTCACGAAGATGGCAAACTGAAACAGGAATGCCACTATGCCGCGGGCGACTTGGTGCGCTGGGAAGTGTGGCAGGCTGAGGGGCAGTCCAAAAAATTNGGGGCGTGGGATTGACACGCTGACCCAATCACCCTCGGCCACTGCGCTTTTTNATTTCCGCCCGCAACGCGGCGATCTNATTCAGCGTCTGGTCCTCNCGTTCNTTGATCACCTTNAAGGCNAATTCCGCGGCTTCATTGATCTCAGTNANACGGGCTTCAGCTTGCNCNAGATTTTCTTTCAATTCCCGAACNCTTAANTTNACAAATTCCTGAGACGGATCATCCATAAGGTGCNGTANGNTTACAGNAACACTTCCTTTTGGCGAACGNCATCGTCNGGNAGCCANNCNTTTTCNGNGGCTTCNNTGAGCATGCTCNNNGTNCCGTCATCCTTGTGAAACCACAGNTTNCCGGGNCTGACATGGGTGTTCCAGTGTTTNTGNAANAGGAGCGCGCGTTCCTTNTTGCGGGCGAGCNCCTTGGGNACNGCATGNACTTTCACCACNTCGCGNCGGTATTTTTTCTCCAATGNNTTGTCCACGATATATTCGGACACAAACTCCGGAAGCTCGNNNGTCACCCAAGTGTCGGNNTNNCGGCTTTCGGANTATTCGAAATCCTCTTGGCGNTGGATGACATAGCGTGCGTCNTTCACCGGCCCGAANACATCGGCCATGGCNTGNGCGAACAGGCGNCTGGTGGCCTTGTCNGCGTTCTCGAGAAAAATNCGCACNTAACCNCCNGTNCGTTCGGNAACNCNGATNTNNTNNTCNGCNTCNGGNANGNTCNTGGTGTCCATCAACCCCGCCTCGGNCAAGGCGCCAATCACCGCGCGGCCGATCGATTGGGTGAGAGTGCCTTCGGTCCATTCCTGNCCGAGAAGTGAAAGCGCCTTGAACCCCATGCCNCGTCCGGNTTTTTTNTCCACCGTTTGGATGGGCTCAGGGTGGTATGGCTCNCCGATTTTCCAAAGGCTGCGGAAGTGNGNNCGCTGCCCCACNCGCTCGAGCATGTCTTGGTTCAGCTCCACCATATTTTTCTCCACACCTTCCGGTTCAATTTCCGTGAATGCCGCGTGCACGTGCCCCACACCTTTCTCAATGCAGCCGTCGTCCGTCACCCCGAAGAGATGTTTGTGCTTTTTGCGAAACCGATGGTAATCGTCGAGGCCCTTTTTGAACTCCGGCGCGATGCAAACCACATCCCAGTTGTTGGCCAGTTTCTCGGGCACGTCCGGGTCCAATCGAAAGGATCGCCCCCTCAATTGGTTGATGGTCATCGAGGTGGTTACGCAGGTCAGGTCGATGAGCACNTTGATCTTGTTGGCGTCCCAGCCTTCGCCGAGCAGNCCGCGNGTGCCGACGAGGCAGCGGGTGATGCCCTGTTGAAACAGCTCGGTGATCAACTCCACGTACACACGCGGGCACCAGTCGCTNCCCTTGCCGGTCAGGATGTGAAAGCCTTCGGTCTCGTGCCAGACAAAGTCCACCGAAAATTTGTTGGCCGAAAGCCATNGCCGCGCGGCGCTCTCCAGCTTNGGTCGNAGGTCGTCATCNACCAGCACGGTGGAGCCGGTGATGAGCACTGGATCGAGCGCGTCGGTGGTCTCGTTGGTTAAGAGTTCCCGGAAGGCGGCAATGGCGCCGCCCGCTTCGTCAT
Organism: Verrucomicrobiales bacterium; assembly: GCA_002718935.1. Classification (GTDB taxonomy): domain Bacteria; phylum Verrucomicrobiota; class Verrucomicrobiia; order Limisphaerales; family UBA1100; genus UBA1100. The sequence goes on along the minus strand of PBFV01000046.1, from coordinate 16,294 downwards.
CGAGCACATTGGTCAACTCGGCGCTCACGGCGGAGGTCTTTTCAAAATCACAAATCACCACTGCTCGAACGGCGTCGCCCAATACGGATTGTTCACGCTGGAGAATAGGAATCAGGGCGCGAGCCTTGGCGCGCGAATAAGCGAGGACCCGCGAAACCGGCGAGGCGCACTGTTGTGTGCCAGTCTCGGTAATCTGCGTGCCCAACAGGCGCAGGCGATGGATTGCGTGCTTGGCCAGTATCTGGTCCGCCTTGTTGCTCGATCGCCGTAANCCNTGACGGATGTACCATGTGAGAACGGGAAGTAGCCGGGAGAGCGGATCGCCCCAGTAAATCATGTCTAGGAGACCTAGCTTCAAATCCGGTACTCCATCCGGAAGGGCAGCGCCGCNGTCTTCAAGCAAGATTCTCCCAGAGATGGCAAAGGANGNGGCGCTCTCTTCGAATTCATCCCANGTNTTTGCCTTCCTGATGATGAGGTCGCGCTCCGCTAACACGCGTTGGGTGTAGCCCACCATGCTCTCGCGCACCGGCTCGCCGNTATCGCTCAAGGGAGGATTACACAGGTCCTCCACCAACTGGTCGAANGTTTCGGAAGTCTGNGCGATGTACTCCAGNTCNTTGCCCAGCGGNCGCACNAANTACGCGAGGTCNTGNTANGGCGCGAGGAATCCATCCTTCACNACCGCNGGNACNGGTACCTCGNAATCCANCGGGCCGAAATAGGTGCGATAACGCTTGGCATCCTCCGTATCCTTCTGCGCGTCATCCGGCGGCGTGGCCGTCAGCCCCAGCACAATGGGGTTGCCAAGCAACTCATCGGCTGCCGCCAACACCCGGCCCCAATGGCTCATAAGGTGGTGGCATTCATCGAGAATCACCAAACCCAAGCCATTATTACGCACGTGCTTGAGCGTGTTCAGCGCGGACGCGTGCAGCAATTTCATCGTGCCGCCTTCCAGAGAAACCACGTCGCGCACTTTTTTTCGAAAGAAACTGAGGCGGTCTCGATAGTATTCCGGATTCTGGGTTTCCAAGCTTTCGATCCANACTTGAGCCTCCGCCGGATCCTGNGCCTGACCTTTCTCGATGAGATGATCCACCCANTNNAANACCGCCATCATATCCANCGTNTTGTCNTCGCGCGAAGGCAGCGTAACGGATTGATAGGTNANCGAGGTCAAGTGCCCGGGATATTCCGGGTCCGTGCTCACCCAGTGTTTACGGAGCGGAGCGCCATTGCTGGAGAANAAATCCGTCCGCGCCGCCCATTGGCTTTGGATGGCCGAGTTTGGGCAAAGCACCAACGTCGGCTGTTTGATCACCTCCGCCCATAGGTATAACCCCGTGACCGTTTTGCCAGAGCCGGGTGGGGCTACAATATGGAGCTGCCTTTCCCCGGCCCCGAGCTGTTTCCGGGCAATCTTCACGACGTCCTGCTGCGATGGGCGCAATTCACCCTTGAAGCGGATATCAGGAAAATTATCAGCCATGAACGCATCCAATGTAAACGACTACTAAAGAATAGCCAATCGCAAAACTGGGGACAATCATGCGTTGACGGCGCGGGTGTGGGTCGCCAGTTTTTTCACGGAGTGCACATGATGAAAAAGATTCTTTTTAACCAATTCACATTTCCCTTGTTGGCTGGCGCGTTGATCTTTGGCGCGTGTAGTCAGGAAACCACGGATTCCGTCGATGGCGAGCAGGTGGATCCGCCGTCCGGCGATGGCGATGCCAATAGCACGCCACCGGCCGGTAAAGATGATGGCAACTCGACTGCTGAAGGGCCTGCTCCAGCACCCCCGGGCCTGGCCGGCAAGTACACCATCAAGGAGATTATGCAGCAGGGCTTCAAGGCGGATGGCAACTTGAAGAACCTCATTCTCGATGGCACGGCCACCGACGAGCAAAAGGCGAAGTTTGTGGACTACGTGGAAAACCTCGCCCAATACAAGGTTCGCAAAGGTGAGCAGGAGGATTTTGAAAAGCTCACTGACACGCTCATCAAGGCCGCCAAGGGCAGTGACCTCGCGGCCTTGAAGGACGCGGTCAACTGCAAGACTTGTCACACACCGCACAAGATTTATCCNCCGAAGAAAAAGTAGGCGGATTGAGTTTCAAAAGGGCCGTGCAATGCGCGGCCCTTATTTTTTTCGGCCGCGGTTTTTACGGAAATCCAGAATGCGCTGCAGGTNANACTTACCACCGTAGCTGTCGCGAAGTTNATCGGTGCGTTTACGGGCGGCNGCCAGTTCCTTGGCGTACNTGGTGTCGCCGGCGAGGTTTTTTAACTGATCCGGGTCGTTCTTCAGGTCATGCAGGTATTCGTAAACCGGCTGTTGCTCAAAGTAGCGGGCGTAGACAAATCGCGGGCCGCGGACGCCTTCCCACTTCGGAATCTCCGGGTGATGCATCAGGTGCTCGCAAAATGTATCGGTGCGCCATTGTTTCCAGCCGCCGCNGGCCATCAATAGTTGCAGGCTGCGNCCTTGGTAATGGCCGGGGATTTTTACGCCGGCGTAATCGAGAATGGTCGCNGGGATGTCGAGGTTGAGCACCATGTTTTCCGGNAGCTTGNCGCGGCGGGCTTTGGGGGCACGCGGATCATAAATCACCAGCGGCACCCGCAGGCTTTCCTCGTAATGACTCCATTTGCCNGCGAAGCCGCGTTGGCCTTCGTAGTAGCCATTGTCGCCGCTGAAAATGATGATCGTGTTGTCGTCGAGTTTCAGTTTTTTCAACTCACCGATCACGCGCCCGATGGTGTTATCGAAGCCGCTGATCATCCGGTAATAGGCGCGGAGGTTGATGCGGTATTTCTCCGGCGTATCCCAGCGCCAAAACCACCGGTCGCGGTTCATCGATTCCTTCATGAACTTCGGGTGCGCCGCAAACACCTTGGGATCGCTCAGACGNGGNGCGCNAATTTNCACATCCTCGTACATGCCGTCCACCGCCTTGGGCCANGGGAAATGCCCGATGCCCGGGCGCTTGTCGCGATCTTCCGCNTGGGAGGCGTTGAAGCTTACTGACAGGCAAAACGATTTNCCTTTNGGGTTGCTCTTCAAAAACTCGATTGCCTTGTCGCCGCAGAGCTCAGTNTCATGACGCAGNGAGCCATCTTTTTGCTTTTTNAAATAAGGCCCGCGGCCGATGNNNTGAAACAGGTCAAACATCTGATTCCGTTCCGACTGCCGGATGCCCACGCCAAACTTGCCAATGAAGCCAGTGCGATAGCCGGCCTTTTTCAGCAGTGCCGGATAACTGGTGAGGCTGTGCTTTTCAGAAACGGGAGGTGTGCCAAAGGTATAGCCGTGCGTGCGCTCGTACAGGCCGGTGAGAATGGTTGCGCGGCTGGCGGCGCAAATGGAGGTGGTCACGAACATGTTCGGGAATCGCGCGCCCTCGGCGGCCAGCTTGTCGATGTTGGGCGTTTTCAAAAACGGATGNCCGGCNCAGCCCAGNCGATCCCAGCGGTGGTCNTCGGACAAAAAGAAAATGATGTTCGGCCGTTGGGNAGCNGAGANGGCGATGGCCGTTAACAGGAAAACAAAAAATGATTTCATGGCTANGCGCTATCAAACGGCAACCTTGGCGGGGCGTCAATGAATGGGCGGTGCTATTTCAGAGTATCCCGACAGACCCGCAGCATGTTGCCGCCAATGATTTTACGGATGTCGTCGTCTTTGTAACCTCGTTGCACGAGGCCCACGGTAAAGAGCGGCCAATTGGTCCACGCAATGGAAAGNCGNGCNTGNGGTTGGGGCTTGAGGCTGCCGACGGGCCAAAAGTAACGCCACGCAGTCCGGCCGCGGGGGAGCTTGGGCAGCTTGGCATTCTCGGCGGCGGCATGGCGGGATTGGTAGGCAACATCGGTGCCAATGCCCACGTGATCCACCCCNGCCACTTTGGCGACGTGATCGATGTGATTCAGGAACGCCGTAATGTTGCCGGGGTTGCCAAGGAAACTTGGGATGCAGGCAATGCCGGTCAGGCCGCCGGTTTCGGCAATGGCCTTCAACACGCGGTCGGGCTTGCCGCGGATGTGCTTGAACAGATCCGCCGCGCAGCTGTGGCTGGCCACCACGGGTTTTTCCGAAACCTGCGCGGACTCAAGACTGGTTTGCCAGCCGGAATGCGCGCAATCCGGGATCACGCCGATGCGGTTCATTTCCTTGATGGCAGTTTTGCCAAAGTCACTGAGGCCGGCATTGCCCGGTTCGGCGCAGCCGTCGCCAATCATGTTGCGGCGGTTATAGGTAAGATGCAGCATGCGCATGCCGAGGTTTTTAAACACGGTGAGATAACGCAGTTCGTCGGGCACACTAATCCACTGCTGCGTGAGCGGCACGCCGTTGCCGGTGAAATAGAGGCAGTGTTNGCCGGCTTTTTTTGCGGCCTCGATGNCCNCCGGGGTAGCGGCTTTGTTCAGGAATCCTTTCAGGTGATCCGTGACGTAAGTGAAATTTGCCAGCCGCTTGATGAGTCGCAGCGGTGCCTGGCTTTCCTCGCCGGCATTTTGAAAAATGCACGTCACGCCCGCTGCTTTCCAAGCCTGCTCAAACTCCGNGCGTTCTGCGGCGTTGTCCACACAGCGCGTCATCATCATACGCTCGCGGGCATCCTTGATCTCCAGCACNGAAGCATTTTCCGCCACCATGCGCGCGATGGCCGCGCCATCGATGGCGCACCTAGGGGCGAATCCGTACGTATCAAACACCAGTGACTCGGCGTGCAGTTTTANGCCGCGATCCAGTTGGGCCGGCGTGGGNTTCAACACCGCTAACGCTGCGCGGCGGTGGCGTTGAATTACTTCATTTTCTTCCCATGCTTCGGCAGCGCGCAAACGCGGCAGGAAAAGAAACGGGGCAGCGGCGGCGGATGTTTGCAGGAATGAACGGCGGGATGTGGATTGCATGCGNCATCGTTGGCCCTACACGCAGTTCGGTCAAGCGGCCGGCACAGAAAACGACGGCCGGTCACTTTACAAAAAACAAATCACGTGTACGTTGTATCAAGGCCGAGTGCACTCGACCCCCACTGAAACCCAACCAGGAGGGGGCATGAAAAATAAAGGCATGTTACTGATCGCAGCAGGCGTGATGTTGCTGCTGGCCGATCCGGCCCAAGCCCAGCTGCGAGGCGTTTAACAAAAAACCGTGAAGCCTTCAACCGCTTCAAAGCTGCGGCAATGTACCCGCAAAACTACCAAGAGAATTTTGGTCAGTTCAATCGGTACCAGCCGCAGAAGCAATATTACCAGCAACGGCAAATGCCGCAGCAACAGTACGGTTACCAGCAACAATACAAACAGTATCAACCGCAACAGCAGCGGTTTAACCCGATGCAATACTGGCAGACGTACGGTTTCCAGTCGGCGCAACAACGCTATGGTGGTTTTAACCGCGTGACGCCCCAGCGGCAGTTTATTCAGCCGACTTATCGGGACTGTTCGTTCAGCTTCCGTTAGAATTACCCAACCCGAGGAAGCAAAGCAGCGGGGCGGCCATGGTGGTCGTCTCGCTCGCTTTTTGGCGAAGCCACCGCTAGGTTGCGGCATGGCGCAGGATGTCATTGTGGCGGGGGTAGGCTCCATGGGGGCCTCGGCATCCTGGCACTTGGCGCGGCGCGGGGTGCGGGTGCTGGGATTAGAGCAGGGGCCGTTGCCCAACCCGGACGCCTCCTTCACCGGGGCCACGCGGGCCATTCGGCTTTCGTACACGGAGCATCCGGATTATGTGCCGCTGCTGCACGGTGCCTACGCGCGATGGGAGGAGCTTGGCGAAATTTGCGGGGAAGATTTCCTGCAATTGACCGGNGCGCTGTATCTCGGTCCGCCGGATGAGGAGTTNGTGAGTGGAGCGCGGCAATCGGCCGAGCNACATGGNCTANCGCACACGATGCNCAATCACAATGACCTGGCCAAGCGTTGGCCGCAGTTTTGTTTGCCGGAAAATTTTGTGGGCCTTTACGAGGAACGCGCGGGTTTTCTTTACTCGGAACGGGCCGTGCAAGGCATGGTGGATAGGGCGCGCCAGCACGGGGCGGATTTGCGCGGGGAGCAGCGCGTGCTTGATTGGGAGGCAACGGATTCGGGNGTAACGGTTCGCACGGTCGATGAAGTTTTCCAGGCCGATCGCCTCATCATTGCCGCGGGGGCTTGGACGAGTGCGTTGCTTGGAGAATTGGGCGTGCCTTTGCGGGTTACGCGGCAGGTGTTGGGCTGGGTGCAGCCGCCTGACTTGCAGCCNTTCNCCGCCGACCAGTTTCCCGTGTGGGTGCTGGACGGCAACGCGGGGCAGGGCGTGTATTATGGGTTTCCGCATACGCCGGACGGTTCCGGTGGTGAAGGGCTCAAACTTGCCCTGCATTGGCCGGGAACAGATGTGGAGGCGGATGCCGTGGATCGTAATCCTTTGCCCGGTGATGCCGATGCCATCTACGACGCGCTTGAACGGTTCCTGCCAGCCGGCCGGGGGCCGTTGCTTTCGCAGCGTGTCTGCCTGTACACCAATACGCCCGATGGCCATTTTATCGTGGATCGGCATCCCGAAAACCCGCGTGTGAGTCTCGCCTGCGGTTTCAGCGGGCACGGGTTTAAGTTTGCCAGTGTCATGGGNGAGGTGCTGGCCGATTTGGCTATCGAGNGAAAAACGGATTGGCCGATCGGCTTTTTGGGGTTATCTCGTTTCTCGCANTNATGAAAATCACTCGCATCAAAGTGTATCAGGTCGATCTGCCGTTGCATGAAGGCAGTTATAAATGGTCCGGCGGCAAATCGGTGGAGGTGTTTGACAGCACGGTGGTGGCCATCGAAACCGATGCCGGCATCACAGGCCACGGCGAGGTGTGTCCGCTCGGGCCGTTTTACTTGCCGGCTTATGCCGCAGGGGCGCGCGCGGGCATTGGTGAGTTNGGGCCGCATTTAATGGGGGAGAACCCCACGCGGCTGGGACCGATCAACCNCCTGATGGACAAGGCGCTGCAGGGGCATCCCTACGTAAAGAGCGCGCTGGACATGGCGTGTTGGGATATCTTTGGCCAGGCCAGCGGCCAGAGTGTGNGTGAGTTGTTGGGGGGGCGGTTCGGTGAAGATTTCCATTTATACCGCGCTATCTCACAGGAGGCNCCGGAGGAGATGGCGCGCAAGATTGCCGGTTATCGTGAGGAAGGCTACCGGCGTTTTCAGTTGAAGGTGGGGGGAGATNCCAATGAGGACATCGAGCGCATCCGGGCCGCCCGCGAGATTTTGGAGCCCACCGATAAATTGGTGGCGGATGCCAATACCGGCTGGCTGATGCATGAAGCGGCCCGCGTGGTGCGGGCGGNGCGGGATGTGGATGTCTACATCGAGCAACCCTGCGCCAAGTATGAGGAAAACCTCGCCATCCGCCGGCGCACGGATCATCCGTTTGTCATTGATGAAAACATTGACAGCCTCACNCCACTTTTGCGCGGGCACGCTGATGGCGCGATGGACGTGGTGAATCTCAAGATTAGTAAACTCGGCGGCCTCACCAAGCTCAAGCAGGCTCGCGACCTNTGTGTGGAACTTGGCATCGCGATGACCGTGGAGGACAGCTGGGGTGGCGACATCGTTACGGCCGCGATTGCCGCGCTGGCGCATAGCACGCCGACGGAATTACTCTTCAGTTCCACGGACTTCAACAGCTACGTCACCACCTCCATCGCCGAGGGGGCGCCCCAACGAACGGGCGGCCGGCTGGCGGCCGGCACAGAGCCGGGCTTGGGCGTACGGCCCCGCTTGGACGTGCTGGGCGATNCCGTGCTCACGGTTGGATAAGCGCAAAATCTTTCCGCCAAACGGGTGAACTTCACGCACAATTTTCACGCGTGATATTTGCGCTCATTTTTTCCTAAGAAAGCCACGTGTTTTGCCCGCGGATTGCTTGGCATGCGCTGTGCTAAAGTAATGATGTCGATAGGTTAGCACGGACGACACTAAATAAACTTTCGTTGAGGATACAAGGTCTGTGACATGCCTCGGAGGGCGGGTGGCCGCAAGGNGCCCGTCCTCCTTCTTTTTCCNCACGAATTCGTTGNGNTTAGTCTGAATAAAGTCACCCATGGAGCGTCGCTTGATGGCAATAGGGCATTGCCCCAAGTGTCATAAANANNGTATCATTCTGNGAGGGAAATGGAGCGACGGATCACTCAGATTGTCAGCAGCCTTTGGCTGGCTGGCGCGTTGGCCGCGGCGGATAAACCGACGCNGGCGCAGGTGAATTTTTTTGAGGAGAAAATCCGGCCGGTGCTCGCTGCCAAATGCTACAAATGCCACTCGGAGCGCGCGCAGAAAGTGAAGGGCGATCTGAAACTGGACTCGCGGGCGGCCATTCTCAAGGGCGGTGAAGAAGGCCCATCGNTCACCGTCGGCAANCCGGAGGAAAGCCTGCTCATTCACGCGCTGCGCCATCAGGATGGCTTGGAAATGCCNCCCAAGGAAAAGCTNCCGCCNGCAGTGGTTGCGGACTTTATCCGGTGGATCGCCGAAGGCGCTTATTTTCCTTCAGGTGGGAGCGCCAAGGCGGAGCAGGATTGGTGGGAAAAGGTGGACCGCAAAAAACTGCTCACNNCCAAGCAGCCNATCGAGCAGNCGGTGAATCATTANGTAANCGCCAAGCTCGCNGCGGACAAGGTGNAGCCGGTGGCTGCCGCGGATGATTTTACCTACATCCGNCGGGTGACACTTGATTTAGCNGGCCGGACACCCACCGCCTATGAGGTGCGCGCCTACGTGGAATCCAAGGCTGCCGACAAGAAAGTAAAGCTCGTCGAGCGGCTGCTGGATTCAGACAGTTTCGAGCGCCAACAGGTGACGGAGTTTCTATGGCTGCTCAACGCCGGTCAGGATGACGGCCTGCGCGAGTACCTNCAAAATGCCATGGCGGAAAACCGCCCGTGGGATCGGATGTTTCGCGACGTGATGCTGGCGCGTGGTGATGACNCAGCCAGCAAGGGGGCCGCCGGATTCTTCAAGCAGCGCATCGGTGACCTTGACCGATTGACCAACGAAGTGGCCGTGCGTTTCTTCGGCATCAATGTCAGCTGCGCGCAATGCCATGATCATCCGGAAGTGGCCAGCTGGAAGCAGGATCACTATTACGGCATGAAATCATTTTTCAACCGCACCTTTGACAACGGCGGATTTGTCGCGGAGCGGGCCTACGGCCAGATCAGTTTCAAGACCACCAAGGGCGAGGAGAAAAAGGCCCAGCTGATGTTTCTTTCCGGCGAGGTGATCAAGGAGCCGGACACTCCCGAGCCGGACAAGAAGGCAAAGGACGAGGAAAAGAAACGGCTGGAGCAGTTTAAAAAAGACAAGAAGCCCGTGCCGGCACCGAAATTCAGCCGGCGCGAGCAGCTCATCAACGCCGGGCTGAAACCGGGCCCCGATGGCTTCTTTTCCCGGGCCATCATCAACCGCCTCTGGCATCGCTTNCTGGGACATGGTCTGGTCATGCCGCTGGACCAATTGCACGGGGCCAATCCACCGAGCCACCCGGAACTGCTCGAATGGTTGGCGCGGGATTTAGTGGGCCATGATTACAACCTGCGCCGCACCATACGCGGCCTGGTGCTCAGCGAGGCTTACGCACGCAACTCGCAGTGGGGTGACTCCCAAAGGCCCGTGCCATCTTATTTTGCAGTTGCTCTCCCGCGCCCACTCACGCCGAACCAGTACGGCAGCGCACTGGTTTTTGCCTCGATGGATCCGGAAAACTTCAANCCGGACGTTAAGNCTGAGGATCTCCGGAAGCGCATCGAGCAGTACGAAAAATCCGGTCAAGGTTGGGGGAATAATTTCCAGCGGCCGGAGGATTATTTTCAGGTAAGCGTTGATGAGGCGCTTTACTTCAGCAACAACNACCGGGTTCAAAATGATTTGCTGGGCACGGGCGGTAAGCTCTTGGGCCGAATCCTCCAGACGGAAGGGCAAGCTGCCCGTCTGGAGCTGGCCTACCTGAACACCCTTTCGCGCAAACCCACCGCCGCCGAGACAAAGTTTCTTGGCGAATATCTCATTGCTCGCAAAGACAACGAGCGTGAGGCATGGCAGCAGGTGGTCTGGTCGCTGATGACCTGCGCGGAAATGCGATTTAACCGGTAACACCATGAAACGAGAAAATCACTATTGCGGCTCCGNCGATCACGATNTCAGCCGCCGCGCGTTCCTTGGNGGCNTGGGCGCCATGGGNGCGGGCTGGCTGGGCACCAGCGGCGCGATCAACACCTTCGCCGAGACCGGCCTGAACAAGGCCCTCAAGCAGTCGAAAAAGCGGGTCATCCTGCTGTGGCTCGCCGGCGGCGCCAGCCAGTTGGAAACGTGGGACCCTAAGCCCGGCGCAGTGACCGGTGGCCCNTTCACGGACATCGGCACGGACATTCCCGGCGTGNGGATCAGCGAGCTCATGCCGCAAATGGCTAAGCGCATGAAACACTCGTGCCTGATCCGCTCGCTCAACACGCGCGATGGCGGCCATGGCGGCGGCGCGCAGTTGATGATGCGTGGTCGCAAGGACGAGCCCAACCTCAAATACCCGGATCTCGGCGCCGTGGNAGCCCGGGAGCTGGGCCGGATGGACAGTCCCGTGCCGGATTACGTAAANTTTTACACNAGCACCGAGGGGCGTAACTCCTCAAAGGTGTCCCCTGGCTTTCTCGGCGCGCGTTACGCGCCCATTAGCTTGCACAACGGTGAGAAACTCACGCTGCCCAACATCGAGAAACTCGACAGCATCACCCAGGGCGATCACGAGGCCCGGGCTGGATTGCGCGACCTGCTCAGCCGACAGTTTGAGCAGGGCCGGGAAACAGGCGCCGTGCGCAGCCACGCCGCCGCCTACGCACGTGTGCATGGCTTAATGAGCTGTGAGAAGCTCTTCGATCTTTCCGATGAACCGCAAAAGCTCAAGGACACCTACGGGCCCACGCAGTTTGCCGAGCAGGTGATGATGGCCCGCCGCATGGTGGAGTCGGGCGTGCCCTTTGTGCGCGTGAGCCGCGCGTGGTGGGACAGTCACGGGCAGAATTTTGAAACTCATCAGGAACTCGTGCCGGAACTCGACCGCGTGCTTGCCGCCTTGATCGATGACCTCAAACAGCGCGGCATGCTGGATGACGTGCTGGTGGTGACGATGGGCGAGTTTGGCCGTACGCCGCGCATCAACGGCAGTCTCGGCCGAGATCACTTTGCCACCGCGTGGAGCGCGTCGTTGCACGGCTGCGGCGTGAAGGGCGGGGCGGTGTTCGGCAAAACGGATGCCAAAGGCGAGAAAGTCACTGATGGCGAGATTGGCGCCGGAGAATTGTTCGCCACCATCCTTGAGGCCGCGGGCATCAATCATCAAAAAGAATACCACGTGGGCGCCCGGCCCATTCCGTTGGTCAACCCCGGCATCAAGCCCATCAAGGAAGTGCTGGCCTAATTTAACCCACTCACACCATGGCGGACGATAAGAGCACCAATTTTAAAGTTAAGAAAGACGTCGGGCGCAGCGACATCTGTTTCAGCATGGCGCGCGAACCGGACACCGGCAAATGCTATGTGGGCAGCAGCGACGGCGGCGTGTATCACGTGGACCTCGCCAGCGACAAGCCCGAGCCCAAGCGCTGTGAAGGCGACGGCCACAGCAGCTACGTGACCGGCACGGCGTTGACGGCTAAGCACATCGTCACCGGCGCATGGGACCGCCACTTGGCATGGTGGGATCGCGAAAGTGGCAAGCTGATCCGCCGGCAAAAGGCGCATGACAAGTGGTTGCGGGGTGTCGAGGTTTCGCCTGACGGCAAACTCATCGCCAGCGTGGCGGATGACATGGTGTGCCGTCTGTGGAATGCCGAGACCGGAAAGCTCGTGCGCGAGTTGCGTGGTCACAAAGCGCAAACGCCTCAAAATTATCCGAGCATGCTTTTTTGCGCGGTGTTCAGCCCGGATGGCAGCCAGCTCGCCACCGCTGACAAGCCCGGGCACATCGTCATTTGGGACGTGAAATCCGGCAAGCAACTCCAAACCTGCGAATCACCCGGTATGTACACGTGGGACCCCAAGCAGCGCCGTCACTCCATCGGCGGCATTCGCAGTCTGCGCTTTTCGCCCGACGGCAAGGTGCTCACGGCTGGCGGCATTGGCAAGATTGGCAACATCGACCACCTCGGCGCCAAGTCACGGCTCGAGTTTTTCGAGTTGGGAAAAGGTGAAAAAGGCAAATCTATCAAGGTCATTGAGGCGGGTGACAAGTTCAAGGGGCTCGTCGAGCACATGGAATATCATCCGGAAAAAAAATGGCTGCTCGCCGGTGGGGGCGACCACGGCGGCTGGCTGCTTTTCATCGATCCGGAGGCAATGAAAATTGTTCGTTCAGAAAAAGCGCCCATGCACATTCACGAGTTTAGCCTCAACGAAAAGGCCGACCGAATTTTCGCCGTAGGCCACAACAAGCTGACCCGCTGGGAACTGGAAGCCTGACCGGCTGGTGGCTTGAAAAAATGGCGTGCTTCCCGTAGGGTACCGTCATGAGGTGCTTGGGGATTTTCATTGCGCTCGGTTTAATGCTTTCCGGTTGCGGCTCGCCCGGTGCAAATGGCGGTGGCAGCAACACACCCAGTGCCCGTCAGCTTACGGGCATGGGAGGCGAACTCACCACGGACACGGTTGGCAATGTTGTTGAGGCGGATTTTTCGCAAAAACCCGTTGGTGATGCGGACCTCGCGGTCATCGCCCGGCATGCCACCCTGCAAAAAGTTTGGCTAACCCGCACCGGCGTGACCGACTCCGGCCTCATCCACCTGCAATCCATGCCCCGCCTGCAGGAACTGGGCCTAGCCCACACGAGCATCACCGATGCCGGCCTCAAGCACCTCGCGGCGATCAAGACGTTGCGCAAAGTGTACATCTATCCCACCAAAGTGACGGATGGCGCCGTTGACCAGCTCAAGGCCGCTGTGCCGGGGTTAGTGGTGGTTTATTAGCTTGATCCCCCGGCTCATCTGGCTAGTCTCGCCGCGCATGGAATTTTTCAAGTCATTCGGCATCACGGCAGCCATGGGCACTGCCATGGCCGTGGCCATCCTCATCATGGTAAAGGGCAGCGGCCTCATTTCCGTGGTGCCGTTTGTGGCTTTTCTGGTGGGCTTTGTCTATCTCTTCGTGCGCTACGGTTGCCTGCCCGACGAGGGCGAAGGCGATCATCATTAACATTCGCCGAGTTGGCGATTGACCTTCCGGCCGCAACGGCAAAAGCTTGCGCATGCGTGTCTGGATTTTCTGTTTCACCCTGAGCGCTCTCACTGCGATTGCCGCGCCGTCGCTCAACCGCGTGCAGCCTATGGCCGTAACACCGGGCAAGAAGATGGAGCTGACGGTGAACGGCGACCGCTTTTCCGATTCACTTCAAATCAGCACATCATTTCCCGCCAAGATCGAGCTGGTCAAACGCACTAACGACAAGCAAGCCATCATTCGGATCAACGTGCCCCAAACAGTTTCCACGCAGGTTGGCGCAATCCGGGTTTATGATGCCACCGGCATCAGTCAGCCGATGTTACTCTTGATCGACTCCCTCGCCACCGTGGCGACGATCTCCACAGACAAAAACAAACCGGCTGCACTCGCCTGGCCGGTGGCCGTGGAAAGCCAGACGCCTAACCTCGCCTCGCATTGGTGGAGCATCGATGCCCGCAAGGGCCAGCGCATTTCCATCGAAACCTACGCCGCCCGGCTTGGTTCCGGCGCGGANCCCATGATTCGGCTGCTGGATCCCACCGGCCGTGAGGTCGCCTATGCCGATGANGACAACGTGCGCGGCAGCGATGCNGCTCTGATTCANGAGGCCNGGNTCACCGGTACCTATCGCATTGAGTTACGCGANGTGCTGTACCGCGGCGGNCAGCAATACCGCCTGCGGGTTGGTAAATTCCCGGTTTGGCCGGCAGTGAAAACNGCTGGCAATGCCGTGACCGAGCGTGAGCCNAACGATGCCCCGGCTCAGGCGACTCCCTTTCAGCTTGGCCAGCCGGTGCATGGCAATATTGAAAAACCCGGTGCTGCCGATCATTTTCAATTTAANGGCCGCAAGGACGATTGGCTCACGGTTCACGCCCGGNGCCGGCGGNTGGGGTTTCCTGCCTATCCGGCACTGGAACTGCTCGACGCCNANGGCAGCCGGNTNGCTGCCACCGGATCCGAGGTGATCCAGCAGACATACCTGCGCCATCGTTTGCCCGNCGATGGAAAGTACACGCTGCGTGTCACGGATTTTTTCCGCCAAGGCGGTTCCNTCATTAATTACCGCTTNGACGCCGCCACGGCCAAGGGCGGCCTGACCGTGCGCCTTAAGCCGGCACTGGACGCNAAGAAGAAACCNCTNCCTTTGCCCGATCGCCTCTGGGCAATTGCCGGACAATCGATGCGGCTGAGCCTGCAGGTGGNCCGNCATAATTTTGATGGGCCNGTTTCAATTGTTACTGCCAATGGCTGGGCTGTGTCGGATAATGTTTTGAAGGAAAAGGCCAAGGAAATCACCGTGCAAATTAAGGTGCCATCNGATGCCAAGGCCGGCGATTTGCATGGGCTCAATCTGGTCNCCAAGGCCGAGGGTATGGCGGATGCCCGATTAGACTTGGANCCGGTTTATCANGGTAAATGGAAACAAATGGCCATCGTGCCGGTGAGTTTGCTGAAGGAGTTGCCGCTGATGATCGTGGAACCGGTCGCACTGTCGATGGCGGCAACGAAAGTGAAAGCAGGAGCCAAGGTGAAGGTGCGGGTGAACACCCGTCGGGCAGCGGAACCGGTGGGGCAGCAGCCGGCGCGGAAGCCGATTGTATTGACGCTCAAGAATTTGCCNGAAGGGGTCAGTGCACCGGCCAAGCTNGAGGTGCCGGCGGATAAGGAGTTTTTGGAATTTGAACTGACTGCTAGTCCGGAGGCCAAGGTGGGGAAAGTGCAGATTTCTGTTTCGGCTAAGGGCCTGTACCGGGGTACAGACTGGACACGCGAAAGCTCTCCTGTGGAGTTGGAAGTGATTCCGAAGTGATCTTCGGTTTTAGGCGATCAGGCCGGTGGCAACCTTGCCGCCCAGTGGGCCGGTCAAACGATGGTCTCGCCCGCCGTGGTGGTAGGTGAGTTTTTCGTGATCCAAGCCGAGCAGGTGCAGGATGGTGGCGTGGAGGTCGCGGAAGTGGACTTTGCCGTCGACGGCGGCGGAGCCGGTATCGTTGGTGGCACCGTGGACGTAGCCGCGTTTCACGCCGCCGCCGGCCAGCCAGAAGGTGAATCCGCGCGCGTTGTGACCGGTCTCGTCCTTGCCNTTGCCGGGCACGAGGCCGGGCCGGCCGAATTCCCCGCCCCAGACGACGAGCGTATCGTCGAGCATTCCACGCGCCTCAAGGTCGCCGAGCAAGGCGGCNATGGGAGCGTCGGTGGTTTCGCAGTTGGCGCGAAGGTCGCGCCGGTGCCACTTGTGCTGATCCCAGCTGCCGTGATTCACGCCGATGAAACGCACGCCGGCCTCGGCAAAGCGCCGGGCNAGCAGGCATTGCCGGCCAAAGTCGGACGCGCGACAGGTGCCAACGGTGTGGTTGGCGCCTACGCGATAGCGTTCGAGGGTGGCCTTGGATTCGGTGCTCACATCGAGCAGCTTCGGTACGATGGATTGCATGCGGTAGCTGAGCTCCATGTTGCGGATGACGCCCTCGAGTTGGTCGTCGTATGGCCGGGCGTCGGCGTGCTCGCGATTGAGCGCCTGCACGAGGTCCAGTTGGCGGCGCTTGTCCGCGGGCGAAAGGTGTTTGCTGCCGATGTTCGGAATGGTGGCCTTGGAAAAATCTTCGCCGTTGATTCCGATGGGCGTGCCCATGTAGGCCGGCGGCAAAAACGCGGACGAATAAATCGACGGCTTGGAAGTGTTCAGGCTGATCAATCCGGGCAGATCCTGATTTTCCGTGCCGAGTCCGTAGGTGATCCACGAGCCCATGCTGGGGCGCTGGCGCAGACGTTCGCCGGTGTGCATTTGCAGATAGGATTGCGCGTGGTTGCCAGTGTCCGCATGCATGCCGTTGATGACGCAAAGCTTGTCGGCGTGTTTGGCAGTCTCGGGCAACAGCTCGGAAACCCACAGGCCGCTGTCGCCGTGCCTCTGGAAATCAAACACCGAGCCCGGATGCGGCGCTTGCGTGATCTGCGGTTTGTAATCAAACGTATCCAGATGCGCCGGGCCACCGGCCATGCAGAGGAAAATCACGCGCTTTGCCCGGGCCGGCAACGGCGG
>PBFV01000045.1 GCA_002718935.1 Verrucomicrobiales bacterium | reverse complement strand
CGGTGGTGGAATTAATTATTACAGCACCGAACGTTCGCGCGTGCGCGGGTGGTTTCGTAATGGAAGGTCGGTGGCTCCCCAAGGCTATTCCACTGATATTCTGGCCGATGAGGCCATAAAACTTTTGAAGAACCGCAACAAGCAAAAGCCCGTTTTTTTGTACCTGCCTTTCAATGCACCGCATCAACCAGCGCAAGCCCCCGAGCAATTGCTCGAGAAATACCGTAAGCTTGGATTCTTTGGGCGGAGGGTTGAGCAAGCCGGAGCAATTGAGGCAATGGATGCAGCGATCGGTCGTGTGCTGGCCACAATCGAAGCCGAGGGAATGACCAAGGAAACGCTCGTGATGTTTTTTTGCGACAATGGATCTGGTGGCGGGAGACGGCGTGGTTCTACCGCGCAGTCCGGACAGTTGGCGTTGCGTGGTGGTAAGGGGCAATTGCTTGAAGGAGGGATTCGTGTGCCCGCGGTGGTGCGATGGCCGGGAGTCATTCGGGCTGGCGCGAAATGTGAACAGCTAGTTTCTGCGCAGGATCTTTTGCCGACTCTGTCAGCGGCTGCTGGCATTCGGCCTGGAAATCAAAAGCCTCTCGACGGGGTGAACTGTTGGCCGATGCTAAAAGAAAACAAAGAGGCAAAGCGAAAGCCTGTTGTTGTCGCCGGGCCTTTCGGGGGATTTGCGGTATTGGATGGGCAATGGAAACTTATTTGGAGCAATGAAGGTGTGAGTCTTTTTGATTTGAAAAAGGACCCGATTGAGGCGCGCGATGTGGCCGCTGACCATCCTCTGACGGTTGCCGCGCTGGCCGATGCGTTGGTGCCTTTTATATCCAAGGCGAAAGGCGATTAAAGAATCATGAGAGCAGTTCTATTTGTCATTGCGGGATGCATCACAACTCAGTTGCTTTGGGCCCAGCCAAAAGGCAGAGGTGGCGCTCAGCGCGAGGCGGCTTTGGCGCAGCCTTTCAAGGGCATTTTTTTCTTGGACATCCCCCCAGCGAATTTGTTTCCCATCAAGAAAACCGGCGTGAGCACCGAGCCGATTCGGCAGGCGGCAAAGGCGTTTCTTGCAAGCCTTAGTGCTGCGGATCGAAAAAAGACGGTGTTCCCGGTGGGCGATATTGAATGGCGTAAATGGGATAATCGGCACCGGTATGTGCGGCAAGGCGTTGGCTTTGATAAGATGACCAAAGGGCAGAGAGAGCTGGCCTTTAATTTGTTGAAAACCAGTTTAAGCGCGCGCGGACTCAAACAAACGCAGGACATCATGAAGCTCAACGGTACGTTGGCGGAATTGACGCGGCGCTTCGACGAATATGGTGAGTGGCTTTACTGGATCACCATCATGGGTGAGCCCAGCGCAACCAAGCCGTGGGGCTGGCAGCTCGACGGGCACCACGTGGTGATCAATTATTTTGTGCTCGGCGATCAGGTCGTGATGAGCCCCGTCTTCATGGGCTCGGAACCGGTGAAAGCGGAGGCCGGAAAATTCAAGGGAACCGAAGTCTGTCAAGAGGAGCAGGACAAAGGGCTGGAATTTATCAAAACGCTGGATGCCAAGCAACGCGCCAAGGCAATTGTCTCGAGTGAGAAGGGGCCGACCAANAACATTGGCGAGGCATTCCGCGACAATCAGATTCTCGATTACATGGGCATTCGCTGCAGCGAGTTGACCGCCAAGCAAAAGGCGCAATTACTGGAGCTTNTNGGCGTNTATGTGGGGCACATGGCTGACGGACATGCCAAGGTCAAAATGGCGGACGTGAAGAAGCATATTGATTCCACCTATTTCGGCTGGTTGGGCGGCACCGAAAAAGACAGCGTTTTTTATTACCGCATNCAGAGCCCCGTGGTCTTGATTGAGTTCGATCACCAACGCCCCATCGCGCTGGCCCGCTCACGTACTCCAACAAGGCAGCATATCCACACCGTGATCCGAACCCCCAACGGAAACGACTACGGCAAGGATCTATTGAGGCAGCACTATAAGCTGCATCATAAATAAATTTAGTTTAAACCCTTTGCTTTCAAGAGTGCCCTGATTTTTTTTGGATCCTGACTGCCTAANGGCAAATCCCATCCCAGCGTATCTCCNTTAGCGGTAAATCCTCCTCCATCTACATCCACCCAAATGGGATTNATGTAGGCACANGGCTTCAAATTCGCGTTGGTGCTGGTGCCNTAGCCNGTCTTGAGGTCGTGGTTTTCGCCCATGGCCACGACAATNAGGTGGGCGTCTTCCTTGAGGTTCAAATCAAACTCNGTTTCCAAAACGGTCGTCGTGTTGTTGAACATTTTCGGCTGCTTGGCGGCGGTGAGGTTGAGGTCGGGCACTTGGCGGCCATTGACCAAAACTTGCACGCGGTCGATTTTTACCCAGTCGGCGCATTGAACTTTCACCTTGAGCTTCACNTTGCCGTCNTTGGCGGAGATGTCGCTNCCGGNCAGGGCGCCGTTGGCGGTCACCTCGAGGAACGGCCCGGTGGTGAGCATCAGCCGGCCGNCCTTGGCGTTNCGGATGATTTCCTTGGCGTCAATCTTGCCNGGCGCATCGGTGCTGCTGGTGACGTANGTGCGCCAGCCGCCGACACCGTTTCCGTAGACGGANTGCGCGTCCGCCACGGCGATGGCGCGGGTGCGGTAGCCTTGGTTGAGCATTTGCAGCCAGATGAACTCGCGTACTTCGCGCACACGTTCGGCTGTGCCTTGGCGGTAGAGCGTCCACGGGGCAGTGGCGAGGATGTTGTTGCCGCGAAAGTTTTGGGTTTCGATGGCGTTGATGTATTCACGGTAACCGGTAAAGCCGTNGTCGGCCTTGCCGTCAAGGTTGCGGTCCCAAAATTTCTCGGCGAGGTTGGGATGATTGATGTGCACCCAGCGATCGGAATTCCAGCCNCCGAGGTT
This sequence comes from Verrucomicrobiales bacterium, assembly GCA_002718935.1. Taxonomy (GTDB): domain Bacteria; phylum Verrucomicrobiota; class Verrucomicrobiia; order Limisphaerales; family UBA1100; genus UBA1100. The sequence goes on along the minus strand of PBFV01000045.1, from coordinate 16,896 downwards.
TTGNAGGGCAATGGCGTTGAGGCGCGGGTCATTTTGGAACACTGGTGCACCGCCGTCTTGCGCGAAGGGATTGGGCGCGGGCAACGGAAAGGCGTTGTGATGACTGCCCGCCCCGCCACCGGTGAGCTCCAGACCGACGATGGTGCTGAGGTGCTCGCTGAGGCCGAGCTTATTGATGTGGGGTGCCCAGTCGTACAGGCGGTTGTGCTCGGTGGTGGGGGCAAATTCGATGTGCTCGGCGGCGAGGTTGATGATTCGGTCATCGGTGCCGCATTGGTTGTCGCNGCTGGGCGTGGAGTGGTTGTGAAAATCCGTGCTCACCCAGCCGCGCGTATCGACCAGCCGCTTCAGCTGTCCGCTCACCGGCGCAAATGCGCCCGCCTTCACCGTCACCTCGCGCACCAAATGGCTGTGCTCAATGCCGCGCGTGATCACCAGCCGATACGTGCCCGGATCCAACGCCACGTTGAACTTGCCCGTCTCCGAATGCCACTGGTCCACGCAACCATGCGCACGGTTCTGCGGCCCGAGATTCGGCGTCTTCGTCGTGCCCGTGCCGATGAACTGCACCTTGCATGGAGAGTCCTTGCCTTCACCGCCGGTGATGTTGATTGCGACGCCGGAAGATGCGCTCAGGGTTTCGTTGATTATTGTCGCTTCGCTGGCCTTGAGTGAAACTTTGTGTTCCACGAGATTTCGGCCGCGATCGCTAATGCGGATGCCATAATCGCCTTCGGGTAAATACAGGGCGAATTTGCCTTTAGCGATTGGGTAACAGGGCAGGCGAGCGTTGCCTTTGGTTATCTCGATGGTGGCTGAATCNACAGGGAGTTTTTGGGGNTCGCTNAGTTGACCGCTGATTAGGGCGTTCTTGGGATCGGCATAAACAAGAACTTCACTGACCGCAGCTGCCGGAGAATGACTGACGGCAAAGTAACGCGTGAATGTGGCGGATTCNCCAGGCTTCAAGGAGAGCGAGCCGGGGGCTACGGCCAGTCCGGCGTGTCGCGGGCCTTTGACCCAGCCGGCAGCGTAGCTGCCGCGATCGTCCGGATCAACAGCATCAATCCAACGTACGCTATGAAAAGTGCCGCTTTTGCCGGATGGTTTCCAGTAGTCGTCCACCGAACCCTTGCGCACTTCATTGGACTCGTTGCGGTAAGTGCTGGTGATGAGCAATCCACGGGAAAATGAATCCAGCCGGTAGATGTGCCGCTTGAACAAACCTTTGTTGCGGGCGGCATCCACGACCACTTCTATTTCAGCGACTGCATCAGCCTTGGATCCGCCGGCCTGTATAATGCGCACGTGGGACACATCGCCACGGTGGCTGCCGGGGGAGAAGATGGTGAGCTGGTCGTTTTGGCGGTCATTCAGCGTGAGGTCGTAAATGCAGCCGGGGGTGATGCCGCCGTTGCCGTANAAGGTGCTCATGTTNGGNCGGCGCAGGGGTTGGTTGCCGGAGATGACGGCGGTGATGTNGTCNTTGCGCAAAATGAAATCGCCAATGATNCCGTCGGCCTCCTTGCCCTTGGGGAGTTGATCGGTGTTGNNGGGGCCNACCNNNAANGCTTCNACGGCNGCTTGGGTGGTGAGGGGGAGGGAAAACAGGAGTAAAAGCAGCGTTCTCATGGATCGNGAAAGTGTGGCCGATGGCNCGGCAGAGGCAAGGCCGAACCGCNGCGCGGGTGGCCTTTGTGNCTTTGCTTTTNGNGGCACTTTTGCTAAAAGGCCCGCCCGCATGGCTAGTAAATCAAAGAAAAAAGTGTCTTTAACCGACGGACCGGGGAAATTGATGGCGGCTAACCGCAGCGAGATTGCCATCCGCATTTTCCGTGCCGCCACGGAAATGAACATGCGCACTGTGGCTATCTACGCGCAGGAAGACCGNCTNGCCGTGCACCGCTTCAAGGCCGATGAGGCGTACATGGTGGGCATGGGCAAGGGGCCGGTGGGGGCGTATTTGGATATCGATGGCATTGTCGAGATGGCCAAGGAGCGCGGGGTGAACTTCATCCATCCCGGCTACGGATTTCTGGCGGAGAACGCTGATTTTGCGGAGGCCTGTGCCAAGGCCGGTTTAACCTTTGTTGGGCCCCGGCCGGAATTGCTGCGCAAAATGGGCGACAAGACCGAGGCGCGCGCCCTGGCCAAGGCGGCTGGCGTGCCGATCCTGCCGGGCACGGATGATCCCATCACCACCCGCGCCAAGGCGGTTAAGGTGGCCANGGAGATTGGTTTCCCCCTGATCATCAAGGCGGCCTTTGGCGGTGGTGGCCGCGGCATGCGCGTGGTGCACAAGGCCAAGGATTTGGAACGCCTGCTCGATGAGGCCCGCGGCGAGGCCGATCGCGCCTTTGGCAACCCGGCGGTTTTCCTCGAGAAATACGTGCCGCGCGCCAAGCACATCGAAGTCCAGATTTTGGGTGATCAACACGGCAACGTGCTTCACCTGTANGAGCGCGATTGCTCGGTGCAACGCCGNCACCAAAAGGTGGTGGAGATCGCCCCCAGCGTAGCACTGGACGAGAGCGTGCGCAGCGAACTTTGCTCCGCGGCCGTGGAGCTGGCCAAGCACATCCGTTACGACAACGCCGGCACGATGGAGTTCCTGTACGACATGGATTCCAAGAAGTGGTACTTCATCGAGATGAACCCGCGCATCCAGGTGGAGCACACGGTCACCGAAGTGGTGACCGGCATCGACCTCGTGCGGGCGCAGATTCAGGTGGCGCAGGGCGGCAAACTGCACGGCGANGTGATGCAGTTGCCCAAGCAAAAGAATGTGCCGTGTGTGGGGCACGCCGTGCAGGCGCGGGTGACCACGGAGGATCCTGCCAACAATTTCACGCCCGATTACGGGCGCATCATCGCCTACCGTTCGGCGGCCGGTTTCGGCGTGCGGCTCGATGGAGGGCAGGGTGATGCCGGCAGTGTTATCACGCCGTTCTACGATTCGTTGCTGGTCAAGATTACCGCCAGCGGCATGAGCTTTCCGATTGCGCTTGATCGCATGGATCGCGCGCTGAAGGAGTTCCGCATTCGCGGCGTGCAGACCAATATTCCGTTTATCGAGAACGTAATCAAGGACGAGACGTTCCGCACCGGTCAGGCGAGCACGACGTTGATCGATACCACGCCGGAGCTGTTCACCTTCCGCCCGCGCCGCGATCGCGCGAACCGGTTGCTCAGTTACATTGGCGACGTGGTGGTGAACGGCAATCCGCAGGCGAAAGGGTTTCAGGTGAAAGAGCCCTTCGCACCGATCGCCGAGCCGGCCTACAACGGCGATCAGGAACCGCCCGCGGGCACGCGGCAAATTCTCCTCGAGAAGGGCCCGAAGGAATTCGCCGAGTGGGCGCGCAAGGAAAAGCGCCTGCTGATCACCGACACCACGTTACGTGACGCGCACCAAAGCCTGTTCGCCACGCGCATGCGCACGGAGGACATGCTCAATGCCGCCGACGCCATCGCGCGGCGCACGCCGAATCTCTTTAGCCTCGAGATGTGGGGCGGGGCGACGTTTGACACGGCGATGCGTTTCCTGCGCGAAGATCCTTGGCAGCGCCTGCGCCAACTGCGCGAGGCCGTGCCCAACATTTGTTTCCAAATGCTCTTCCGCGGCTCCAATGCGGTGGGTTACTCCGATTATCCGGACAACGTCGTGAAGGCGTTCGTGAAACATTCCGCCGAGAACGGCATGGATATTTTTCGGATTTTCGATTCGCTCAATTATCTACCCAACCTCAANGCCGCGATGGAGGCCGTGCAGGACACCCACGCCATTTGCGAGGGCACGATTTGTTACACCGGCAATTTCCTCGACGAAAAGCGCGACAAATATCCGCTCGAGTATTACGTAAAGCTCGCGAAGGAGCTGGAGAAAATGGGCGCGCACACCCTGTGCATCAAGGACATGGCCGGCCTGTGCCGTCCGTACGCGGCCAATAAGCTCGTGAAAACTCTGCGGCAGGAGGTGGGGTTGCCCATTCATTTCCACACGCACGACACCAGCGGCGTGAATGCCGCCTCCGTATTGAAAGCCGCCGAGGCAGGCGTCGACATTGCTGATTTGGCGATCGCCTCAATGTCCGGCTCCACCAGCCAGCCCAACCTGAACAGCGTGGTGGCGGCGCTGGACAACACACCGCGTGAAACCGGTCTGGACCTTGGCACGCTCAATGAATTTTCCGACTACTGGGAAGCCGTGCGCCGTGTGTACGCGCCNTTCGANACCGGCCCGCGCAGCGGCATCGGCGACATTTACGAGCACGAAATGCCTGGCGGCCAGTACACCAACCTGCGCGAGCAGGCAGAGAGCATGGGCCTCGGTGCGCGTTGGAATGAAGTGGCCCGCACCTATGCGGAGGTCAATGATCTCTTTGGCGACATCGTGAAGGTGACGCCCTCCAGCAAAGTGGTTGGCGACATGACCATGTTCCTCGTCACGCGCGGCATCAAGCCGGCGGACGTGGTGAACCTCGAGCCCGGTGCCACGCCNTTCCCGCAATCGGTCATCGACATGATGAAAGGGCGCCTTGGCAAACCCGTCGGCGGCTGGCCGCGCAAAGTACAGCAGGTGGTGCTCGGCAAACAAAAGCCGCTCAAGGGCCGTCCCGGGGCCGACCTCAAACCGCTTAACCTCGAGCGCACCCGCAAGAAGTTGGAGGACGACATCAATCGTAAAGCCAGCGATGACGATTTGTTAAGTCACCTGATGTATCCGGAGGTGTTCAAGGACTACAACAAGTTCCGCCGCCAATACGGCGACGTGTCTGTACTGCCNAGTTCCACCTACTTTTACGGGCTGCAACCCGGTGAGGAAATTGCCGTGGACATCGAGGAGGGCAAGACTCTTTATATCAAGCTCATCAACATCAGCGAGGCCGACGAGGAAGGCGTGCGCACATTGACCTTCGAGCTGAATGGGTATCCGCGCGAAGTGGAGATTGCCGATGCCTCACTCAACGTGCAGGAAAAAGCCATCGCCAAGGCCGATCCCGGCAACGATCTGCACGTGGGCGCGCCCATCCCGGGCATCATCACCGAGCTGGCCGTGGGCGTCGGTGCCAAGGTGGCCAAGGGCGACAAGCTCATCACCATGGAAGCCATGAAGATGCAAACCACCGTCTACGCCGCCGCCGCCGGCGTGGTGGACCAAATCAACGTGGCCATAGGCGACTCCGTCGAAAGCAAAGACCTCATCATGGAACTGCGCGAAGCGTAGTTAGCGCGGCNGGAATTCCAAATATCGCGGGCCGGCAAANATCAGTTCACCCGGCTGCTCNAGGTTTACCTCGAAACGTCGCAGTAAATTGTTGCCGGCCAAGTCTTCCAGCTCTGGGCCAATGCGCACNCGATACCNGCCGGTGGGCCAGGGCGATTGNGGCTTGAACCGCCATTGGGTTTCCAAACGGGTAACTTNGATTGCCCCGGCTACCGATTCGTCCTGNGCATCNAGCACGGTTAACATGTTGTGCAGTAGCGCGTGATCCAGTGGTTCATCAAAGNTGATCACCAATGGCGCGCGTGAGCCGGCTGTGGGCGGAACGACGGTCCAACGGTTTGGCGCCGGTTGCTGGCGGTCGGCGGGTTCGGTGGTGAACACCTTGCGCCCGGCAGCGTTCAGGGNNACGCCGGCCTCGGATTTCCAGTCAGCCGCAATCTCCAGNGCGTACCGGCGCCGCGGNTCCAGTACGGGGCCGAGATCGACGTTGAGGTTCACACCGGTTTTTTGTCGGCCCGGATGCAGCCACAGCGTTAGCCGCTTGCCGTCATTGCTCCAAAGCTCCGTTTCGCGAAAGGGCTCCTCGACCGGTTTACCGGTCGTCAAATCGATCAGTCGAAAATGTTCAAAGATAGTGCCGCGCGTCATGCGCTCGCTGAAGTGCAGATAAAATTTCAGGTGATTGGCCGGTACCGCATCGCCGCTCGGAAAAATCTTCAACAATTCCGGAGCCGGGGCGGTGATGGGCAGCGTGTGCCGGGCGCGGTGCATCTGGCCGGAGGCATCGGTGAAAATGGCTTCGTAGCTTTGCCCAGTCTGCAGGGGGAACTGCGGGGTGAACACGAGTTGCCCTCCCTCGGCGCGGACGTCACCAAGCAATGGTTGTCCGCCAATTGGCCGCACTTGCAGTGCGCCTTGGGTGCCGTGCGCGTGGGCTTGGCCGTCGGCGAACCATACCCGTTCCGGGCTGGCGCAGCCGGCCAAAAGCAACATCGCTGCGGCCCCAAGCCATTTCATGGCCCAAGTGAAGGTGGGCTGAGGCGGGGCAGCAAGTTTATTCCAAGGTTATCCACTGAAACTTTTCGGGGAATCCGGCGTCTTTGGGGTGAGCGCGGAAATGAGGGAAAATGGGAAAACTCCCTGTTTTTTGGGTTTTTTGCGCGATAACTGATAATAAGTTAGCCTGCTTTTGGCTTGCCGATTGCCCTTAAAGTGGTAGTTTTTCACCGGGTTCCAATATCTTTTGGAGCCTGCCCGAAGGGGGGGTAAACGGGAGCCGAACAGGTTGGGCGTAGATGGCGTATGCTTCATTCAGGGATTTCTGTCTTTCTGCCAAACTGGCGGGTGGGGCGGAGTATGACCAGTGGATAGCAGATTGGCGGCGACTCCGTGCTGAGGAAAATCTCGGAGACACTCTGCCAGAGTATATTTGCAAGCAGGCAGGGAAAACGGAAGATGAATTTCTTGGACTCGTTGCCGAGGCTTTTGACTGGGAGCGAGTCGAGCTGGCAGAGCTAAAGCCGTCCAAAGAGGCGCATGACCGCATTTCCTCAAAGGTGGCTGCAGCTCATCGCATTGTTCCTATTCACGTGACCGATGGCGTGCTTGCCGTGGCAGTTANCAACCCCTTTAACACCGAATTGCTCAACGCTGTACGTTATGCTGCGGGCGGCCCGGTNCGTTTTCTTTTGGCNGGCCGCGATGAGGTTGAGAAGGCNTTTGAGAAATATTACGGCGTGGGNGCGGAAACCATTGATGAGCTAGCCGANGATCACATNGATGACGAGGANGACATGGACCTCCTCTTCGGTGATGACAAGGAAATTGCCGAGGGCGATGAGGAGGCTAGTATCATCAAGTTTGTTAATCAAGTTGTTTGGCAAGCGCACAAGAGCCGCGCAACAGATATTCATTTTGAACCACGCGAAGACAGCTTAGTAATTCGACATCGAATTGATGGCATTCTTCATAAGATGCCTTTGCCGCCGAACTTGAAGAAACTTCAAAGTGCACTCATTTCACGCATCAAGGTGATGAGTGGCATGAATATCGCTGAGAAACGTAAGCCGCAGGACGGCCGTATCAATGTACGGATGAAGGGGAGNGAGATAGACATTCGTGTATCTACTGTTCCCACAGTTTATGGCGAGAGCGTGAGTTTACGTTTGCTGACTCGCGATAACGTGCTCAAGGGACTCGAATCTCTTGGCATGACGAAGGCCATTGAGAATCCGATTCGTGAGATTATCAACCAGCCTCATGGTATTGTGCTAGTAACCGGTCCCACTGGTTCCGGTAAGTCTACTTCGCTCTATGCCTGTTTGAATACCATTATAAAGGCTCGTGGGGATGAAATTCGTATTATGACCGTGGAGGATCCGGTTGAGTATGAGATGGCGGGAGTGAATCAGGTGGCCGTGAAAAATGAGATNGGCCTGAATTTTGCCCATGTGCTGCGCCATTTCTTACGGCANGATCCGGATGTTATAATGGTTGGTGAGATTCGGGATGGTGAAACCGCAGGGATTGCCATTCAAGCCGCTAACACAGGTCACTTGGTGTTTAGCACACTGCATACCAATGATGCCGCCAGTGCTTTCACGCGGCTTATCGATATGGGTACTGAGCCATTCTTAGTGGCCGACGCCATCGAGGCGATCATGGCTCAACGTCTTGTGCGGCGACTATGTGAAGAATGCAAGACTGAGCAGGATGTGGATAGGGATTATTTATTGCGCTTGGACTTTCCTGAAGATCAAGTGGATCAAGCACGATTTTGGCACGGTACTGGCTGTGATGCCTGTGGTGGGCTTAAGTATCAAGGGAGGTCGGGTATTTATGAATTGCTTCGCAACAGCGAAACTATTCAACAGCTAGTTATACAGAACAAACCCGCTTCGTTTATAGCCCAACAGGCACGCAGTGAAGGAATGAAAACACTGCGTGAATACGGCTGGATGCGTGCGCTGGCAGGCGTAACGTCAGTTGAAGAGGTTTTACGAGTAACACAAGTGAGTGAAGATGTAACTAATAGTGCGCCTGTGGAAGCGGCGGGGAATTTATAATGGCGGCTGATTCGAAAAACCCGAACACCGTGCCATTGCCGGAGGATTGCAACGTGGTGGATTGTTCCTCCGGCCAGCAGCAGTTCTGGCGGTTCACCAAGGGCAAACAGCACCTCAAGCTCTTGCACGTCAGCGAGACCGAGGCGGATGCTCCGATCAACGCAAACTTCCTCAAGCGCGATGCCAGCCAAATGTGGAATGCGCATTGCCAAAACGATGCGTGGATGTCGCCGGAGCATGTGTTCTTCCGCGTGCTGCACCTGCCGCTCAGCAACCCGGGCGAAGTGCGCGGCATGGTGGAGCTGCAGCTCGAGAGCCTTTCGCCGCTGCCGTTGCGTGATGCGGTGTGGACCTTTGAGGTGGCGCCGGTGTTTCACGGCGATCGCACAGAGCAAACCGTGGTGGTGATGATCGTCGCGCGTGAGGTGGTGGAGGAATGCGTGGGTGCACTGGAGAAAATCGGCTACCGCCCGGATCGCCTCGAAACGCCCGTGCTGCACCAGGTGATGGCCACGCCGCAGGGCGGGGACCGCCCCGATGGCGCGTGGATTTATCCGCGGCGCATGGGCGAACGCATCCTGTGCACCGTTGCTTGGTGGGACGAAGGGGTGCTGCACAACATCACGCAAATCACGCTTACTTCCGCCGAACACCTGAATGAGCTGACCGCGCAACTCACGGCCACCACCTGGGCCGGGGAAATGGAAGGTTGGCTGACCGGCACCACCGATTGGCACCTCATTGCGGACAACCGGCTGGGCGAGGATTGGCTGCCCATTCTCAATGACTGGGCGCAGCAGGGAGTGAAAGTGCATGAACCGCCGGAAGTGGGCGACCTCGCCGCGGTGTCCGCCGCGCGTGCGGCACGTCCACTGGAGCAGGGAAACCTGCTGCCGCCTGAACGAGCGGCCCAGTATCACCGCGACGATGGCGACAACTTGATCGCTAACGTGTTCATTGGTGGCCTAGTGCTCTACCTGTTATTGCTGATCGGGTATTTTGTTTGGAAGCCCACGCTGATGGAGGACCTAGAGGGGGCGAAGAAGGAAAATAAAAAGCTTAAGTCGGTTCAGAGTAGCACGCGGCGGCTGATGGTAGATCGACTAATCCTTACGCGCCAACGCGAAATGCGCTGGACAGCACTCAACGTGATGAAGGCCATGGCGGAAAATATGCCGCCGGAGCTGACAGTGAGATCATTGACGTTCAATGAAATGAGCAATGCGAGCGGCAACAAGATTGCGCTTACGGGTTCGGTGAAATCTGGCGATAGTGCCAAGGCGCGTGAATTTTCGGAGTCACTGCTCAAGGCTGAGGTCGCCGACCAGTCTGATCCCAATGCCGACGGCCCCGTGAAAAAATTGTTTACCACCGTAAACCTTTCGCGACTGGATAGTCGCGGTGATTTTTCAGACTGGACCATCATCGCAACGGTGCAACGAGAGGAGATCAAATGATCGTTCGCCTGTTTAACATGCTGGGAGTGAAGCCGCACGAGCGCCGGTCAGTAATCCTGCTGCTCATTGCGTTCTTTTTCATAGGAAATGTGGGCTGGCTGTTTTTTGAGATCCCGGAAATCACCTCTGCCTTGGATGAGCTTCGTAACAAATCCCAGGAAAATGCCCTTTTGCCGCAACACGAAAAAAACCGTGCCATCCTGACGCAGGAAGTGGATGACCTACGGGGCGATTCCAAGATGCTGAAGGATGGTACGCAGGCGTTAAAGTTGATGGGGTTGGTGGAAAGCGAGGCACGTCCAAGTCGGCTGCTCATCACGAGTTCTCGCAGTGTCCGCGGCACAACGAGCAAGAAAAGTGAATTTGATGAGGTGAAACAAAACATCCAAGGCAGCGGCAATACGGTGCAACTGGTGGATTTCCTAAAGCGGGTATCCGACAACCACCCGATGGTGCGCGTGAGCGACCTGACCATCCAGCCCAACGCAGATTTAAAAAGCCTAAAGGTTACGCTGGTGTTTGTTGCCAGTTTCCCCAAGGAGAACAAAAAACCGGTTTCCAAAAAAACCGCCAAGAAAGGCAATTGATATGAAATACATTGTGACCACCCTGAGCCTTTTGGGGCTGGGAGTAAACCTCATCGCCCAACCGGCGCCGCCGGCCGTGCCACCCGGCACCCCCGCGCCGACGGAGGAGCAAGGCTTCAACGTGGGGCACTCGCTGCAGAATGTGCCGCTCGATGTGTTTCTGGTGGAGTATCAGGAACTGGTCGGCCGCACGCTATTGCCTGCGCAGAATCTGCCCAACGTGACCTTCAGCGTCACTGTCACTCGCAACATGACGCTCAAGGAATCGATCGTGCTTTATGAAACGCTTTTGGCTCAGCGGGGTATTGCCGTGGTGCCTATGCTCGACGGAAAAGCCGCGCAGATCATCCCCGCAGCTGATGTCACCAAGACTCCGCCGAAATTTACTAACGTGCCCAAGGAAGAGCTGCCCGATGGCGAGACGTACATTATTTATCCAGTAACTCTTCAATATGTCCTGCCCTCAGAGTTGGTGGATACATTGACAGCATATGCTAAATCTCCCAACGCTGTGCAAGGCATTGATAGCACTCGTACGCTTATCCTGAGAGATTTTGCCAGCAACGTGAAACGTATGCTTACAGTTTTGGAAAAATTGGATGTTGAGGAGGAGATCGACGAAGAACATGAAATAGTCAGCATCAAGTATGCACTTTCTCAGGATATTGCCACCGTTTTAGGATCTCTAACATCTGGAGGAAGTGTTACAGGGACGTCTTCTCGTTCTACGAGCGGTTCAAGTACTAGGAGGCCCACCACCAGTGGTGCCAGTGGAGCACGTCCTACCAGCGGGACGAGCAGCATGCGTCGATGGACTGCCTCAACTAGGTCCTCCAGTTCGGGGCGACCTTCTTCTAGCTCTAGCTCGGGTCGGCCTTCTAGCTCTAGCTCGGGTCGGCCTTCAAGCAGTAGTGGATCCCTTCAGCAGCGATTGAACTCAATTACGCGTGGTAGTAGTTCCAATAACCAGCCGGGCTTATTACTGGGCGATATAAAAGTAGTTTCTTATGAGCGTAACAATGAAGTCTTACTAATTGGCAGGCGGCGCTATTTGGATGTAGCCAAAACCCTGATTAACCAACTTGATCGAGTTCAAAAACAGGTGCTTATCGAAGCGATGATTATTGATGTAGCGCTTGGGGACAATAAAAGCTTTGGTGCATCAATAAGGCAGGCGCAACAAGAGATTGGAGGGAATGCTGTCGGTGGTGGTCTTTCAACTGCAATAGCTTCTGCCCTAGGCCCAGGGCAGCTTGGAGCTAATACTATTAGTGGAGCCACTGCGTCAGACGGCTTCCAGTATTTCATGAAAATGGGGCTTAACTGGGAAGTAGCCGTTAAGGCTGTTCAGAATAGCACACAGGTTCAAATGCTTTCGCGTCCAGCTATTCAAACTTCACATGCGGAATTAGCTGAGCTCTTTATTGGCGAAAAACGACCAGTCGTAACAGGTACTATCACCGATATTAGTGGTGGCAGTAGCAATCAGTATCAGTTGCAAGACTTTGGTATTACCCTGAATATACTGCCGTTTATAAATGATGAAAATCTTGTGGTTATGGATATCACTCAGCAAGTTCAGGACATAGTAGGGCAGGAGCAAATTAATGGTAACAATGTGCCAATAACAACTGACCGGTCAGCGAATTCAAAAGTAGCTGTCCGTGATGGCGAGATGATCGTTTTGGGTGGTTTTATTAAGAATAAGAAAACTTCATTTCAAGATCGGGTTCCGGTTCTTTCCAGTATTCCGTTGCTCGGGAATATGTTTAAAAGTGACAGTGTGAAAAATGAGAGATACGAATTGATTGTTATGCTGCGACCCACGGTTATGGATACACCCGCGGCTGCAGCGGCTGAAGCACTGAGTAGACAGAGCGGACTACCTGGTATTGAGTCCACAAAAAAAATCGAAAAGGAACTAGAGGTTAAGTATCGATTCCTTCTCGAAGAGCAGGAGAAGGCCCGCCAGAAGCATCAGAGAAAATTTCAGCCAAAGCAACCGGCAGCACCACAGAACAATCCTGCAGGAGGGCGTGTTCCGGCTTTACCCCCTATCCCAAATAATTAACGTCGGCCGTCGTACCACCAGTTGCACATGGATTTTCGCTTGAGCGAAAATCCAAGTGTGAGGCAGGTGATGGCAATGAAACCAAAAATCCTGAAGGGGGAGTACATTACCATTCGGCGGTTACTGGTTAGCAGGCGCGGTTGCCTGAGAATTTCCACGCGTTGGCCACGCAGCCGCCCCAGTTGCTTGAGTCGATGGTCAAACTCCAGTTCTTCGGCGGCGTAAAGGTTTTCGCTGAAACCGTCCAGCTGTCGAAACGCTTCCGCGCGGCAGAGAATGAAGGATCCTGCCGGCCATCGGAACAACCGGCTTACGGTGTTCCAAAATAGGATACCTGCGCGGCCACTCAGAGTGATGCCTTCCATCTTGATCTGCACACCTGCTCCGATCACTGCCTGATCTTCCATCAGCGTTGCCATCTTGCCCATCAAAGCCGGGCAGGGCGTGGAATCGGCATCGAGGAAAACAATCCAGTCACCCCGGGCCACGTTACCCGCGGCGTTGCGCGCACGGGAAATCTGATTCACCGGCTCAAATACCACACGCGCCCCGGCGGCTTCGGCTAGTTTGGCTGTGGCGTCGGTTGAGTTATTGTCGCAAATCACCACCTCCGTCTCCCAGCCGCGTTCGGTGAAGGCCGTCTGCGCCTTCTCCACCGCCGCCAGTGTTTGGGGCAGCAGTTTCTCCTCATTAAACGCCGGGATGGCCACGGAAATCAGCACGCGGGACTATGCGCTGTGAACGCGTCATTTGTCCATTCGGCGGTGACAGTGCCCGCCCGCTATGGTAGCGTAAACCGCCTGAGGAAGGATGCAGCCTTACACCATCAAACCACTTTTAGAGGAGGAAGCCGCTCGTCCCCCCAGCCGCTGGAAGCAGCGCCTTGCGTGGACGGTCGGCACGGTGATTGTGCTGTTGCTGGCCGGTTGGTTTTACGTCACCAGCGAGCACTTTCTGCGCACGGTCATTTTGGCCCGTGCCGGGGAAGCCATCCACGCCCGGATTGATTACGAATCGGCCGACTGGTCCTTCCGCCGCTCGCTCACCCTGCGTGGCGTGCGCCTCACGCCGGAAGGCGAAAAGGCCTGTCTGGCAGTAAAGGAATTCCGTCTGCGGTATCAGCTCGCCGATCTGCTCGACGGCCGTCCGCTATTGCAGGAGTTGACGCTCATCGAGCCAAAGCTCACCGTGCACATGGACGCGGAGGGACGCACCAACCTCGATCCGTTGTTTCAAAAGAAGGAAAAATCGAAACCTAAAAAAAAGCAGCCCACCGTTCGCGTGAATCAGCTCACCATTCAAGGGGGCGAAATTCAATTTACCCGTGAGCACGCCACTGGCTCCAGAGAAGCCATCGCGCTGACCCGGCTTGAAGTGCATGGCAACGAGATCGGCAACGCACGCGACAGTCAGCTCAGCCTCGCTGCAGGCGTGCGCTACACACTCCAGCGAGCCGGAGTGGTCACGGCCGATGACCTGCGCGGAACGTTGGTGCTTAAGTCCAGCCAAACTCTCGGCCCGCGCTGGCGCCCTCAAAAACTGGTGACGCAGGTTAAGGCCACCATTGCCGAGGCGTCCGGCCAATTCCAATTTGCCAAGGGCCTTGAAGCCGGCGTGGACACTCGCCTCACCCCCGCGCAACTGGAGCAATTCACCGTGCAATTCCAGCGCGGCCCCGATGCGCTTGGCAAGTTGAAGGTCAGTGGCCCGATGGACTTCACCGCCGGCATTGCGGATCTCGATGTAACTTTGGAGGGTATTGACCGTGCCGTGCTTAATTTTGTCGGCCGCCCGCACGAACTTGATTTTCACGGAACGGTGCTCAACGCCACCAATCGGCTCCTGCTGCGGGATTTCGGCCAATCGATTGTGCTCAACGGTCACATCGCTGCGCAGCCGCTTCATCTCAGCCGAGGGGGAACACCTTTTCCTGCGCTGGACGCGGCCGATGCGCGTTATGAATTAGGCGTGAGTTTTACGGACAAGAAGGCCGACCTCCAATCATTGACGCTCAATCTACGCCACCGCGAGCGGCCGTTTATGAACGGGACACTTGAGCCGACCACCCTCGTGTGGGGCGCGGCGACCGGGGCGGACGTCCCGGAATCTCGCTTTCATTTAACCTTAGCAGAAATGAATCTGGCTGAATGGCGTGCCTGGGTGGGGCGTTTTGCCCATGCCGGCACGGCCAGCGGCCAGCTTACGGTGAAGGTGGCCGAAGCGGGCCGCCGTATTGGCTTCGAGGCCAGCGCTCAGGTGGATGACCTGCGTGTGCCGCGCCAAAACCAAATCCAGACCGTCGGCCCATGCGACCTCAACGCCACCGCCGAGTTGGTTAACTATCGTAAGCTCAACTTCACCCAGCTCCAGGCCCGCGTGGGGAACGCCACCACGCCGGCCATGCTGTTGACTGCGAGCGAAACGATGGCCGATTTGCAAACGCGAACGCTATCGGGGAAAGCTCGCCTCAATGGTGATCTGCCAATTCTGATGACTTGGTTTCCCGTGCCCAATCTTTCCGTCAATACAGGCCGTGCGACTGCGGATGGTGCGTTTAAAACAAGCTGGGGAGCGGAAGCGGCCCATTCATTTGCCGGCAAACTAGATTGGGGCAGCGTCACTGGCCGGTCGCCGGGGGTGGCCTTTACCAAGTTTGATGGTCACGCGGATGCGAACTTGACGCTTACCAAGGGCCAGCTGATGGTGCGTCAATTCAACGCGAAGGGGACCCTGAATGGCAAAGAGTTGGCTGCGCAATTATTTGCCAATGGCCGCATCAACCCGCGCACGGGGCAGGCGCACCTCGCGCAACTGGTGGTGCGGGAGCTGGATGTGGCGGCATTGAAACAAGCCGTGGCGATTGAAGGGCTCAATGGTGGGGAGTTGGAGCTACGGGCCACGGACGTGGTGCACCTGCCGGGCCAGCGCACGACCGGCAAGGTGGATTCAGTGCAGTTGCGCCACGGCGTGGTGCCCGGTTGGCCAGCCGACCTGAACCTCAAAGCCGCGGGGCAGATTGAATTGACTTGGCTGGAAGGAGGCCGCTTTGAACTGCGCGCACGCGCGCTAACCGCCGGGCTTTTGAACCGCACGGATCCCCGTCGGTTGGATGCGGACTTGCGCGGCGAATTCATCTGGAACAATCGCACCGGCGCCTGGCAGGCGAACCTGACACAATCGGAATGGCACCGTGATTTTTGGCAGCCGCTGGCCGCGCGGCATTTGGGCAACGTGACCTTAACCGAGGCCAAGGCCAGCCACACGCGACCGCTACAACTGGGCCGTGACGCCCGGGGCGTGTTTGCCGTGCGCGGGCCGGTGACTATTGATCGGTTGCGGCTCGATGACAACCGCACCCGCCTGCCGCGCGCGCGCTTGGGCGGGGAAGGGGCAGTGGACGTGCGCTGGTGGCAGCGTGATGGGCAATGGAGGGTGGATGCCAATCAAACTTCCGTAAAACTGTCGCGCGATGGTCAACCGGCCGGGCAGTTGGCGGTGACGGGCCATTATCAATCCGCTCCTCGAACTGCAAAATTTTCCCTGCAAGCAAATGCCGTGCAACGCGAATGGCTGGCCCTGCTGCCGCCGCAATGGCTGGCGGGAGTGGAAGTACGCGGCGGCTGGTTGGAGCGGCTGGATAGCGAAGGTACTTTGAACGGTGACCGCTTGACGGGCAAGGCGGCCCTAAACGTGAAGGGATTGCAATTAAGCGAGCCCAGCGGTTTGTGGCCGGAGGCAGCGCTGGATGTGAATCAATCATTGGATGGGACTTGGTTGCTTGGAAAAAAGATTTTCGGCGAGATTAAGACCAACACCGGCAAATTGACCGATGCCAATGGAACGGTGGTGTTGGATTACGATGTGCACGGTGCATGGAATGAAACCGGCAAACGCGTGGTCGTGCGGCAGTTGGAGGCGGCGCCGTTGGCCGGGCAATGGCTGGTAGATCGCTGGCTGCCGGGGGGCGGCATCCGCGCAGGGACGATTAAGTTTGCGCCGGAAAGCGCTTATGTACACGGCGAGCATTTTAAGGGGAGTTTGCATTTGTCGGGCTTCACAGTGCGCGATCGCACGGGGGCGGTGCGCAAACTGGATTCACGGTTGGAGATCGATGCGCGCGCCGTGGGCGATGAACTGGGCATCAACCGGTTTGCGATCCATTTGCCACCCAGCGCCCGCGCGGCCAATACGGCTACGGTAATGGGACGCCTCGATCTCACCCAACCTTCGGCCGTGACCGGCAAACTGCTGCTCAATGCGGAGGCATTGGATGTGACGCGGTTGATGGATGTACTGTTGGCTGAAGGAGGGAAGCCGCCGGCCGCCGCTGCACCGATTGCCGCGCCAAAGGTTTCCGCCAAATCACGTTTTGCCGGACTGACGGTGGGGTTGGATGTCAGAAAATTGTATTGGCGCGATCTGAACGCTACTGCGGTGCGCGGTGAAGTGGTGCTCGATGCCGGCGCGGTAAAACTGGATTCGGTGGAGA
>PBFV01000044.1 GCA_002718935.1 Verrucomicrobiales bacterium | reverse complement strand
TGCTAATGAGTTATCCTAATCGCGTTGTGGCTTTTGAACCATTAACGGGTCGTTCGGTTTGGGCCTGTCGGGGGCTCAATCCGCTCGTGTACACATCGCCGATTTACGATGACGGCATCGTGGTGGCCATGGGAGGCTTTCGGGGCACGGCCATGGGTGTGCGAGCCGGCGGAAAAGGTGACGTAACGGCCACGCATCGGCTTTGGACGCGGCCTCGCGAGAAACAGCGCATCGGTTCAGGTGTCTTGGTGAACGGGCATGTTTACATTCTGAATGAAGACGGCGTGGCGCAATGCATCGAGGCCAAGGCTGGTAAGGTGATTTGGGAGGAACGTTTGCGAGGCCCGGGCGGCAATGGCAAGTCGTGGTCATCCATGGTGGCAGCGGGTGATAAGCTTTACGCGATCAACCAGTCTGGTGACACCTTTGTATTGCGCGCTTCACCGCGATATCAATTACTCGGAGTCAATGCCTTGGGCGAAATGACCCAGTCTTCGATGGCCTTTTCCAATGGCGAAATTTTTATCCGGACCTATCAGGCTCTTTGGTGTATTTCCGAAAAGAAATCTCGCTGATGTAACGCATTAGAATTGTTGACGTCCTTCAGATAGAGTTGTTATGAACAAAGATACATTGATTTTAGGCGCTCTTATTTTTGGCTCAAGTGGTTTAGGGGCTGTGGAAAAAAAGCCAGTTACTTTCACTGAACACATCGCGCCAATTATTTTCAACAACTGCACCACCTGTCATCGCAAGGGTGAGGGAGGGCCGTTTGCGTTTACCACTTACGCGGAGGTAGCCAAGCGCGCGCGGCTGATTGCCCGCGTGACCGAGAGTCGCTACATGCCGCCGTGGCACGCACATTCGGCGGATTATAAATTCAAGGATGAACGTCGTCTTACAGAAAAGCAGATTGACTTGATTGCTCAATGGGTCAAGACGGGGGCGTCGGAGGGTGATCCGAAAAAGTTGCCTGCATTGCCTAAGTTTACCCTGGGTTGGCAACTCGGAAAACCGGATTTGGTTGTGAAAATGGATGAGGCTTACACGGTGCCGGCTGAAGGGCGTGATATTTACCGGAGCTTTGTGGTTCCGCTGAATCTACCAGAAAACAAATGGTTGAAGGCGATGGAGTTTCGTCCTGGGGCACCCAGCGTGGTACACCATTCGCTTTTCCGGTACGACACTACCGGGCGGGCCCGGCGTTTGGATGAACGCAGTGAAACACCAGGCTTTACTGGTATGGGCCGTCAAGATGGCCGAGGAGCCACCAGCCTTGGAGGGTGGGCTGTAGGAGGCACGGCGCGATTTTTGCCAGAAGGTCTTGCCTATCGTTTGCCCAAAGACTCAGACCTAGTGATGGACATGCACTTCCATTTGTCCGGAAAAGCGGAAAAGGAAGTGTCCACGGTTGGTTTGTATTTTACGGATAAGGCACCCGAAAACACCTTTACCGACATTCAAATGCCACCATCTTTTGGCGCCCTGTCGCGTGTGGACATCCCTGCTGGCAAAAAAGATTACACGGTGAATGATACATTTACACTTCCGATTGATGTAGAGGCATTCGGAGTAAGCGCGCACGCCCATTACCTCGGAAAAGAGTTAAAAATGACGGCCAACTTGCCTGACGGAAAAACCCGCGAGTTGATCTGGATTAAGGACTGGGATTTTTCCTGGCAGGAGCAGTATCATTACGAGGATTTTGTTTCACTGCCTAAAGGAACTCGGATTGATACCAAGGTGGTCTGGGATAATTCGGCAGAAAACCCAAACAATCCG
This sequence comes from Verrucomicrobiales bacterium, assembly GCA_002718935.1. Lineage (GTDB taxonomy): Bacteria > Verrucomicrobiota > Verrucomicrobiia > Limisphaerales > UBA1100 > UBA1100. The sequence continues at coordinate 21,276 of PBFV01000044.1, read as the reverse complement.
TCTAATCCGCCAAAGCGAGTGCGGTGGGGGTTGCAGTCTACCGACGAAATGGGGAGCTTGTCATTAATGGTGAAACCGAAACGCGCACAGGAAATCGGATCTTTGAACACCGCCATGCGGCAGCACGCGCGTGATCATTCAGTGGCGCGCGCATTGCAGCGGGAGGGCGGTTTGGGTGCGCGAATCTTGGATGCTGCGATGCGCTCAGATCGCAATGGCGACGGCAAGGTCAGTCGGGCTGAAGTTCCGCGCTGGTTGAGTAACCGCTTTGAGCGCATTGACAGTAATGCCGACGGGCAACTGAGCCGGGAGGAGCTGCAAAAGGCTTTGTCCCGTTTAGGTAATTAATTTTCTGTTTGGAAAACATCATGAAAAACGCAATTTACATGGTACGGTTTATTTTTGGCGCCACGATTCTAATTACCGCTGCCAATGCCGCGGAAAATTGGCCCGAGTTTCGCGGGGCTGGCGCAATGGGGGTCTCAGAAAATAAGAATTTACCCGATGAGTGGAGCGCCACAAAGAATGTAGAGTGGGCCCGCGATTTGCCCGGGCGCGGCTGGTCGTCGCCAGTGGTTTGGGGAGAGCAGGTTTTTGTTACTACTGTGTCTACTGATGGTGAGCAGTGGGTGGCGAAAAAGGGTCTGTACTTTGGTGGTAATCGTTATCAGCCCCCGAAGGGTACGCATCACTGGAAAGTAATCTGCCTTGAACTCGAGACGGGCAAGGTGTTGTGGGAGCGTACGCCACTGGTGGGTAAGCCACGTGAGAACATTCATATCAAGAACAGCTACGCTTCTGAGACGCCGATCACAGACGGAAAGCGCGTTTTCGCGTATTTCGGTAATCATGGATTGTTCTGCTATGACATGGCCGGCAAATTGCTTTGGAAAAAAGAATGGCCGGCGGTGAAAACACGCTACGGCTGGGGATTGGCTGCATCACCGGTTCTGCACGATGGGCGACTGTACATTGTAAATGACAACGAGGAGCAATCTTTCCTAGTGGCTTTGGATGCCAAGACCGGTAAGCAAATTTGGCGCACGGAACGGGATGGCGAGAAGAGCAATTGGTCTACTCCTTTCATTTGGAAAAATAAGCTGCGGACGGAAATCGTTACCCCGGGTACACGAAAGAACCGCTCGTACGACCTTGACGGCAAGTTGCTCTACCAGTTTGGAGGCAGTTCTTCAATTACCATTGCTACGCCGTATGCGAAATTTGACCTGTTGTACATCACCTCTGGTTATGTCGGTGATCGCAAAAAGCCGATCTTTGCCATCCGACCGGGCGCTAAGGGTGATATTTCGTTGCAGTCCGATCAGGACAGCAACGCCCACATTGCCTGGTGCCAACGCCGGGCTGGGCCTTACAACCCCTCCACTATTATTTATGGTGATTTGCTTTATGTGCTGCTCGATCGCGGTTTGGTTTCGTGTTTTGAGGCGAAGTCTGGCAAGCCAGTTTTTGGGCCTGAGCGCTTGGTGGCGCGCGGCGGCGCCTTCACCAGTTCGCCTTGGGCCTACAACGGTAAAATCTTTTTTCTAGATGAAAATTCCGTAACACATGTGTTGCAAGCGGGACGTGAATTCAAGTTGCTGAGCCAAAATCGTCTGACTGATAAAGAAGGCATTTGTATGGCAACACCAGCGTTGGTCGGTGATCGATTGCTGATTCGCACGGATGCCCGCATCTATTGTATCCGCAAATCGGTTAAGTAAATGCCCCGCAGTATTGATGGATTTAGATGGTTGCGTGATGAAGAGGCAACCATGAAGACGTTACTTACTCTTCCTCTAGGTTATTAATTAGACTAAGGTTATTGCATGGATTCACAATGTCTAACGGCTCTTTCCCGCCGCCAATTCATGCCAACTCTAGGTGTGTTCGTCGCGGGGTCGGCTTTGCCTAACACCGCGCGCGGTTCCGCCATCAATGTTGATGGATTTCGACAGTTGTTCATTGATGATCACGTGATTGCGCAGATGCAGTCGGTTCGACGTACCTTTCATGCCGCCAAACGGCACGAGGCCAATCCTATCATACACGGGGATCATCCGTGGCTGGATGGGTTTGCATATTTGTATGGCTCGGTGGAACGGCATCCAGAAACCGGTAAGCTGCGTCTCTGGTACATGTCTCGTTTCAAAAAGGCCGGAAAGTTTGTGTGGACGATGTGCCTCACAGAATCAGCCGACGGAATTCGATGGACGGTTCCCAAACTAGGGCTAGTGCCGGACCGGCACGGCAGTAGACAGAATAACATGGTAATGAGCACCGAGACGCACTCAGGCTTTGACGAATGCCTCACGCCCGTGCGCGATCCGCAACCTGCCAATCCGGCCCGACGCTATCGCAGCCTGTTTTGGGCCAATGATAACGGCTTCCGCGGAACCTATAGTGCTTGGTCTGCCGACGGCGTGAAATGGCACAACGACCGCAAGGCGCTTTTCAATGATACTGGTGACGCTGGCAGTATTATGTACGACGTGTACCGCGAACGCTGGGTATTCTTCGCTCGTCCGCTGGACAACCAAATCAGTCGCGCTGTATCGTTCAGCCGAGATTTCAAAAAATGGACGCCACTTAATGTCATTTTTCAGGCTGACAAGGCAAAACGCGAAAATTTTTATAACATGCAGGGCTTCTGCTATGAGGGCCTATATCTTGGGACTGTTACCATCCAGTGGGAAGAGTCTGGTCGTTACGCACTTGAGCCGCACCTCGCCCTTAGCCGCGACTGCGAAAACTGGCGTTGGGTCAACCAGCCGAAAGCTTTCATTCCCCACGGCCCACGCGGAAGTTGGGAGGAGTTCAACACCCAAATGGGTGCTGGCAACCCCATACGCATGGGCGACCAACTCTATTTCTACTACAGCGGACGAACCTATCCACATAGCCCGTACTACTGGCGCGGACGCGATGAACTCGTGCCTAAGGCATCTGTTGAGCCAGACGTTAATATTGGCCTCGCTACATTACGCGTGGACGGCTTTGTCTCGCTTGATGCCCATTACGGTGGTGGTAGCGTCGAAACCAAGCCCCTCAATTTCACTGGTAAAAAACTTTCTCTAAACTGCGCTGCCGCGCACGGCGAAATCCTAGTCGAGGTGCTCGATGCCAGTGGTAAAATCATCCCTGGCTTTGCTAGACAAGATTGCTTGCCTGTTTGCCAAGATAAAATCATCCAGCCGGTTGCTTGGAAAACTCACCAAACCCTAGCCAATCTCAAAGGCAAGCCAGCTAAGTTGCGATTCTATCTTAACAGGGCATCGCTCTATTCGTTTGAAATCACCGCCTAACTGAAAAGGAAGGCTTTTGTATTGTAAATTGGTCTAGTCATCGGCTTATCATCTACTTGACCAATTTGGACGGTTGCCTAATGAAGATGTGACCATGAAGGCGTTCTTAACTCTTCTCGCACCCATTTTCCTCCTAACGCACTTCTGTACTGAAGCTGCTTTGTTTAAAACACGCGGTGACAAAATGTTTGCCGCGTACTTCAAGGCGGAGGCGGATTGGTTGGCTGCCAATTGCCTAAACGAAGTGAAAACGTTGGAGGATTGGAACGCGCGCAAGGGGCGGTATCGGCGTGAGATGCACGAGATGCTGGGGCTGGATCCTGCGCCACCGCGCACACCGTTAAAGGCGACGGTGACGGGCAAGGTGCGGCATGAGGATTTTGAGGTGTGGAAGTTGCATTACCAGTCCATTCCAAAGCTGTACGTAACGGCGAATCTGTATGTGCCGAAAGGACTGAAGAAGCCCGCGCCGGCGATCCTTTACGTGTGCGGGCATGGGCAAGTGAAGAAAGACGGCGTCAGTTACGGTAACAAGGCGCATTATCAACATCACGGCGTGTGGTTCGCGCGTAATGGCTACGTGTGTCTTGTCATCGACACGCTGCAGCTTGGCGAGATCGAGGGCATCCATCACGGCACGTACAACCACGGTATGTGGTGGTGGAACAGTCGCGGCTATTCCTCGGCTGCGGTTGAGGCGTGGAACTGTATTCGCGCGCTGGATTATCTGGAGACGCTGAAGTTCGTGGACAAGGAGCGTTTTGGGGTCACCGGTCGCAGTGGTGGCGGCGCTTACAGTTGGTGGATTTCGGTGCTCGATGAGCGCATCAAGGCATCCGCGCCGGTGGCGGGCATCGCGGATTTGCAAAACCATGTCTACGCCGGCTTCCCCAACAGTGGTCGGCTTGCGCACGGGGTGGTGGAAGGGCATTGCGACTGTATGTTCCACGTGAATACTTACCGCTGGGATTTTGGGCAGGTCGCCGCGCTGGTGGCGCCCCGGCCGTTGATGATTCTAAACACCGACGACGATCGCATCTTTCCGCTCGACGGCGTCAATCGTGTATTTAATCAGGCCCGCCGTATCTACGACCTGCACGGCGAACGCGACAAGCTCGGGTTGGTTATCACTCCCGGCGGTCACAGGGACACACAGCCACTTCGGGTTCCCGCTTTCAACTGGTTCAATCGCCATCTCAAGGGTGAAGAGCCGCCGATTACCATTGCTGCTGAGAAACTCTTCAAGCCCGAAGAACTACAAGTGTTCTCCAAGCTGCCGGAAGATCAAATCAACACCAAGGTTCAGGAGAGCTTTACGCGCGTGGCGAACGCAAAGGTAAAGCCCTCGGCCGACACCATCAAGCTGCTGCGTCAAAAGACTTTTCGTGGCTGGCCCGCGGCCGATGTGCCCTTGAATGAGAAACGCGTTTACCGGAAAGAGCACAAGGGTGTGGTGTTTGAGGCATTTGATTTTGACAGCCAAAAGGAAATCCGGCTACGCGCCTATGTATGTTACCGCGCGGGCCTCAAGCAGCCGAAGGCGGTGCACTTGGAAGTGCTGCCAGAGGCGGCATGGCGCAGATACCTGGCGCTGGGGCGGCCGGTTTACGCGAAGGAATGGGCCGAGGAGCTCGCGTTGGCGGGGATTGCCGCGGATGCGCCGGTCACGGACAAACAACGTGCCCAGTTGGAAAAGAAGCTCGACCACGTGCGCAATCATCCCGAGGTGTACATCACCTTCATGCCGCGCGGGATTGGGCTGAGCGCGTTGAGCGAGAACGAACGGCACATCACTCAAGCGCGCCGGCGATTCATGCTGCTTGGCCAGACGTTGGCGGGAATGCAGGTCTACGACGTTCGCCGCGTCGTGCAACTTACACGCGAACTCGGCCACGCCGCGCCGCTTTCTGTTTGGGGCTACGAGGAAACCGCCAGTCACGTGGCGCTGGCTGCACTGTACGAAAAAGGCATCCGTCAAATCCACCTCGCCAGTTATCCGAAGGATGACAAGGTCCAGCCCGATTACCTGAACATCTCGCGCATCACCACGCCCGCCGGGGTGTTGGATCTTGCGCGCATGAAAGTGAAGGTGAACGTGGCGGAGAAGAAATAGTCACCGAATCGTCCCTCGCGCGGCCTTGCCGGGGAAGGAGTTTTTCTGGAACACGCCGTTCTTCACCACGGGGACACCGTGGACGAGAGTGTATTGGATGCCGGCGGAGAATTGCGCGGCGTCCTTGAAGGTTGCTTTGTCGATCACCTTGGAGGCATCGAAGATGATGATGTCCGCGTCAGCGCCGACTTGCAAACGCCCTTTCTTCTGGAAAGCCGGCGCGCATCGCTCGAGACGTTGCGCGGGCCAGAGGGCGCATTTTTTTAGCGCGAGCATGAGTGGCAGATCTTTGTTTTCGCGGACATACTTGCCGAGAATGCGCGAGTAGCAGCCGGCGTTGCGCGGGTGGCCCATGAAGCCATCGCTGGCAATCATCGTGTGTGGGCTGGCGACGACTTGTCGCACGAGGCTCTCGGGGTTGGCATGCACGATGACTTTGCCACCTTGCTTGCGGTATTTCTCAAACGTCGCTTTCGTTAATCGTTCGCCGGTGGCAACCCATTGGAGGTTGTTGTAGGTAATGCCCGCGCGCTCTTGCCAGCCGGGGTCGAAGATAGCGGACTTAATATCCGTCATGCCCGCGGTGTACGGATACACCTCACAGGAGACATCGAGGCCGCGTTTTTGTGCGGCGGCGACCATCTCGATGAGGCGCGGCGTGACAAGGTTTCCTGTGCTTTGAATGTGCACGATGTGGCCCGGCGCACCGCTGATGGCCGAGAGCGCGATGACCTCGTGCACAGCGGTATGAATGTTCAGGCCAGAATCAGTGCCCTTGTTGCGCATATGCACGTGGCATGAGGCGTTGTACTTGGCGGCAATGCGAAAGACTTCAAGCGATTCCCATTGCGTCGCTTCCGGAGTGTATTGTAGGCCAAAGCCGACGGCGACAGCACCGCGCTTTAGTCCGTGCTCGATTTTCTTTTTGATGGCGGCGAGTTGCTCGGGCGTGGCGCGTTGCTTGGCGCCTCGGGAGTTGGCTGGCGGCAGGAACGCCGGCTTGTCGCCCATCACACTGATGCGTGTGGGGATGTGGCCGATGCTTACGCCGAAATTAATGGGCGTCTTTCCTGCGCGCAACTTGTACCACAGATCCACGTCTGCCGTGCCCACTTCCAGTTCCAGCGCGGTCGTCACGCCGTCCATCGCCTTGTAGGGATAATCCTCGGGCCCTTGCCCGTGTTGGTGCAGGTCAACAAAGCCCGGGGCCACGACGAGGCCCTTGGCATTGATGGTGGATTTACCTTTGAGCTGGGTTTTCGAGATTGCCTTGATGGTGCCGTCACTGATGCCAATGTGCCGCACGGCATCCAACCCCGTGGCAGGATCCATCACTCGGCCATTGGCGATGACTGTATCGAATGTCTCAGCGGCAAAGGCGGATAGGCTAGCGAAAGTAAATGCAAAGAGAGTTTTCATTGTTTTGCTTCATCCAAAAAATTTGTGACGGCGGCAGTCATAATGGATTCAAAAGGCACGGAAATGAAGCGGGCGCCTTTGTCGCGCCACTGGCGGGCACCTTCGCTGTTGTAAATCATAAGGCCAAGAATTTTGCCAGCGTTGAGCGTGGCGGCGGCAATCTTGTCCATGGCAGCTTGCACGTCGGGGTGGGGGATGTTGCCGGGGTGGCCGAGGGAATTGGCGAGGTCGTTGGGGCCGATGAAGATGATGTCGACGTCGGGCGTTTGCACGATGGCATCGAGGTTGGCGAGGCCTTCGGTGGTTTCGATTTGCGCAATGACCAGTGTTTCCTCGTTTGCTTGTTTCACATAATCGCCGAGCGACTGCGTACGGCCGAAGTCGGCGGCGCGGATGCCGGCGAGGCCGCGTTTGCCGCGCGGCTGATATTTGATGGATTGCACGGCGCGTTCAGCATCGTCGGCGGTGTTCACGAACGGGATGAGGGCCCCTTGCACGCCAGTATCCATGAAGCGGAGGATGATGGACTGCTCGTTGGTTGTGGCGCGGGCGATGGGCGTGATGCCGCGCAGCTCGCAGGCGCGGCATTGATCCTCCACATCGCGTGGCTGTAGCGTGCCGTGTTCTCCGTCGAGCACCAGAAAATCCCAGCCGAGATAACCTTGTAGCTCGATGAGGCTGGTATCCGGCGTGCGAAAGAATGCGCCATAAACGGTTTCGCCATCATCGAGTTTCTGCTTGGTGGTGTTCGTTTGCATTTACGAAAACAACTTGGCTGCAATCATGGTCACGATGATGCCGGTGAGTCCCATAATGGTAGCCATCGGGGTCAGCGCCTTGAGGGTTTCCTTTTCAGTCATGCCGCTCATTTTGCTGATCACCCAAAAGCCACTGTCGTTCATCCAGGGAAACGGTTTAGATCCACAGCCGATAGCCACGGCTAGGAATACCGGATGAAACGACAAAGCCTCGAGATCTGTGACGAGACTGCCCACGATGGCCACGGCGGTAAACATGGCCACCGTAGCCGAGCCTTGCGCCCCGCGAATGACGGCAGTAACGACAAACGCCAATGGCAACAGCGCAAAATCAAGTGGCTCACTGCCCATCATGCCACTGATATGCGGGCCGATGCCGGATTGTTGCAACATGGCCCCAAAGGCGCCACCGGCACAGCAGATGAGAATGATTAGTCCACCTTCCATCATGGCCTGTTGAACGTGTTCGGCGAGCATCTTCCGGTCCTTAAGCCGAGAGGCGGCCAGCAGCATGGCGAGAGCCGCGGCGAGGGTCAGGGCGATATTTTTGTCGCCCAGCAAGTTTAAGGCAGGACGAATCGTAATCGTGGGATCCAGCCCGCTCTTGTAGATGGTAACGCCGCTGATCAACGCCACCGGAAGAAGAATGGGCAACAGCGCCAGCCCGAGTGAGGGCAGCTCATTAATGTCCCGTTCTGCCAGCTCCTCAAGTTTCTTCATCGCCTCGGGAGATTCACGCAAAGGAATGTCCATTCGCTTGTTAATCCAATACGCGTACGCCAGTCCCGAGGCGCTACAGAACACGCCGATGGCCATGCCCGCCAGTATCATGGTGCCGAGATTCACGCCCAATTCCTCTGCAACAAATAATGGTCCTGGCGTAGGCGGTACCAGTGAGTGAGTCATCGTGCCTCCGGCCACGAGCGCCACGACAAACAGCACATAGTTCTTTTTGATCTTCAGCCAGGTTGCTTTCACCAGCGGAATCGCCAACAGAAATAGGCTATCGAAGAACACGGGAATTCCCAGCAGGAATGAGCTACTGCAAAATGCGATCGGTGCTCCCTTTACGCCCACCACCGAAAGAGCGGCCCGCACGATGCGTTCAGCCGCGCCACTGGCCAGCATGCAGCGGCCAATTACGCACGCCATGGCAATGAGAATGCCAATCTTCCCGCAGGTGGTACCAAAGGCGGCGGTGATTCGTTGCAGCGTATTTTGTTTGGATTCAGAAGTGGCGCGGGTTTTGGCGGCATCCCTGAACTTAGATTGCTCTGTCTTTTGTTCGGCCCGGACTTTCTCCCGGATTTGGGCCTCGTCGAACGGCTTATTGTCGGCTTTTAATTCTTTGATTTCATTTTTTACTTCTGCGCTAACCGCATCGCGAAAATTTTGGCCCTCATACTTTGCTGCCAAGGACTTTTGAATGTTTTCAAGCGAAGTCAGCCCGCCTACGGCAAACGCGCCCAGGATCAGTGATAGGAAAGGGTGTAACCGCAGCCACAGAATGCCGCCAAGAACAATGGCCAGTCCGAGGCCGAGAAGGAGCAGCGGGTTCACGGAAGGGACGGTAAAAGTTCAGTTATCAATGATCAAGGCTCAAGGAGAGCTCTTGCCGTGAAACTTCATGATTGAATGCACAGGCGATTCAACGTACTCCAACGTCCCCATGAATCGATTAATTGCTCTTACCTTCACGTTGGTTTTCTCCGTTCACTCTGAATGGCCGCAATGGCGCGGGCCCGGCCGTAATGGAGTGGTGGCAGACGGAGTGACGCTCCTGAAGGCATTTCCAAAAGAAGGACTGGAAAAACTTTGGACGAGCGAATTTATCCCGAGCGATGACGATGGCGGGCATGGCAGCGTGGTGGTTGCCAATGGGCGGGTTTACATGGCGATAGTTTGGCACACAGATGTGCCGACAGAAACTCGGGCGATTGATGACCTTGTGCTGCGCAAGCTGGGGAATCGCGGGACAAGCCAGCTGGGTGTCGCATTGGTGGCTAAGATGGAAGAGGATCGGATCAACCTAAGCCGCCGGTTGCGGGGCGAAAAATTGCAGGCGTGGATTGATGAATGGATCGAGGCCAATCTAAACAAGGAACAGAAGCAGGTGCTGGGCAGTTGGGTGGCGAGCCGGTTCAAGAAAGGGAAGGCGGCGATTGCGATCAAGGATTTGCAGAAGCTGGCGACGATGCGCGAGCACCGTTTCGAGAATGATGCGGCGTTCAAGAATTGGCTGGGCGAACAGAGCTTTAGTGAGGAAACGAAGTCGCAGGTGATCAAGGCGGTGCCGAATACGCGCAAGGTTGCCAAGGACGTGGTGGTGTGCCTCGACGCAACGACTGGAAAGACGCTTTGGAAAACAGATGCTCCGGGCGAGCCAGCCGGCAGAAAAGCATCCAGCACGCCGTGTGTGGCGGATGGCAAGGTGTTCGCGCTGGGCGGCCGGCACGCGTATTGTGTGGATGCGAAGACTGGCGCAAAGGTTTGGGCCGCTGAACTTCCGAGCAAGGGTGGGGCATCCTCATTTCTCGTGGCGGAAGGGAAGGCGTTTATCATTGTCGGTAAACTGATTGCGTTGGATATAAAGACCGGCGAGGTCGTTTGGGAAAGTAATGATGTGCGCGGTGGCAATTCTTCGCCCGTGTTGTGGGAGAGCGGCGGCAAAAAGTTTCTACTCTCAAACAGCAACCGAGAGGTGTTTTGCCTGAATCCCGCCGATGGCAAGGTGTTGTGGCGTGCGCCCGGTGGTGGGGATTCTACGCCGGTGGTCTCGGGAGAACACATGGCGGTGTACAGCCGTGAAAAGAAGATCGGCCTGGCCGGGTATCAAATCACGGCGGCGGGCGCAAAAATGTTGTGGAAGATTCCGCTGGATGCGCGGCGCACGCAGTCCACGCCGGTGATTTATGACGGGCACGTGTTCCTTGCAGGCGGCGACACGCAAATGTGTGTGGAGTTGAATTCCGGCAAGGTGAAGTGGAAAGAGAAGCGTTCGAGCAACATTTCCTCGCCGTTCATTGCGGATGGCCGGCTGTTTGCCTTCGAGAAAAAGGGTAGCGAACTGGTCATGCTCCGCGCCGATCCGCTGGCGCATTACGAGGAAGGCAAAGCCCGCGTCCGCGCCATGTGGTGTCCGTCGCCGGTGCTTAGCCGCGGGAAGCTGTACGTGCGGCAGGGGAACGGGGTGGCGTGTTTCAATTTGGCGGCGGAATAATTCCTACCACGCCATTGCGCCGATTCGCTGTGCCACTTCCTCCGCATTCGCGCGGCTGTTAAACGCGCTGATGCGGAAGTAGCCTTCGCCGGCTGTTCCAAAGCCGGCGCCGGGGGTGATAACCACGGCGGCTTCGTTAAGCACCTTGTCAAAAATGTCCCAGCTCGGTGTGCCGTTGGGTGTCTTCACCCAAATGTAAGGCGCGTTGGTGCCGCCGAAGACCTCGAGTCCCGCATTGGCTGCAGCTTCGCGCAGCAGCTTGGCGTTGCCCATGTAATGGTCGATGAGTGAGCGCACCTGCGTCTGCCCGGCCTCGGTATAAACGGCGGCGGCGGCGCGTTGGATGGGGTAGCTGGTGCCGTTGAATTTCGTGGCCACGCGGCGTCCCCAAAGGGCGTGCAGTGAATGGTCATGGCCTTCGGCATCCTTGGCGGCAAGGCCCTTGGGCACCACGGTGAAGGCGCAACGGGTGCCGGTAAAGCCGGCGTTTTTGGAAAAGCTGCGGAACTCGATGGCGCAGTCGCGGGCGCCTTCGATTTCAAAAATGGAATGCGGTACGTCCGCGTCCTGGATGAATGCCTCGTAGGCGGCATCGTAAAGGATGATGCTGTCGTTGGCCTTGGCGTAGTCCACCCATGCGGACAGTTGCGCTTTGGTGGCGGTGGCGCCGGTGGGGTTATTCGGGTAACAAAGATAAATGAGATCGGCTTTCTCCTCAGGGATAGCCGGCACGAAATCATTTGCGTCGGTGCACGGTAGATAAATAATACCCTCGAAAAGCCCGGCGTCATCAGCAGGTCCGGTGTGGCCGGCCATCACGTTCGTGTCGAGGTACACGGGATATACTGGATCAGTTATGGCGATGCGGTTTTGGCTGCCGAGTATGTCAAGGATGTTCGCCGAATCGCACTTGGCGCCGTCGGACACAAAAATCTCATCGGCACTGATGTCCATTCCGCGCGCGGCATAGTCGTGTTCAGCGATCGCTTCGCGCAAAAATTCATAGCCCAATTCGGGCGCGTAGCCGCGGAAGGTTTTGCGATTGCCCATTTCATCAACGGCCGCGTGCAGCGCCTCGATGACCGCCTCCGGCAACGCCTCCGTCACATCGCCGATGCCGCACCGGATAAGACCGGGAGCCTTGTCAGGGTTGGCCTGCGTGAATTCGTTTACGCGACGGCCGATCTCCGGAAAGAGGTAGCCGGCCTTGAGCTTCAAAAAATGTTCGTTGATGTACGCCATGGGAGAGCGCGGAAGGTAGCGGATGCCGGTGGCTGAATCAAGCGGTTCTCACTTCTGCATTAAAAATGCAAACAGGTCGCGCACTTGCTGTGGCGTAAGCGCATCGAGCAATCCCTCGGGCATGAGGGAGACGGGCATCGCCTGCAGGTCCTTGATTTCGTTGCGCGGGAGGGTGATGGAGTTTTGGGCGAGGTCGCGCAGGACGATGAACTGCGGCGCGTTTTGCGCGATGAAACCGGTGAGGCGTTGGTTGTCCTTGGTGACGACGTTGAAGCCGGCGAACTCCTCGCGGATGCCGAGGCTGGGATCCACCACGGCGGGGATGAGGAAGCCGGGATTGTTCAATTGATAGGCGTCCAGATTGGGCCCGATGTTGCCACCTTTCCCCTTGTAGCGATGGCACGCCGCGCACGCGATGGCGTACACTTGCGCGCCCGCCTTGGCGTCGCCTTTGTTCTCGGCAATCAATGCGCCCACCGCGGCGATGCGTTTCTGTTTATCCTCACTGCTCTGGCGCAACTGCCCCCAGTGCTTCTTCACGAGCGCATCGATCGCCTTGCGCTTGTGGCTTTGCATCGCGAGCACCGTGGCAGGCTTCACGTCCTCGCGCTTGATGGTGCCCGCATCCACGCCGCGCGCGAATGCCAGCGACCAGTCGGCGCGGCTGCTCAAAATATTCTGCGCACTATTGCGCTCGCGCTGGGGCATCTCAGCGTAGCGTGCCAACAGCGACGTGCCCACCGCGGCATCCTCAAAGCGCTGCATCGCCGTCATCAGTTCAATGCGCCGGCTGCTGCTTTTGCTGAACTGGAATTCCGCGAGCAACAGCTTGAGTGCATCGGCGCTGCGGCGTTCGGAAAGAAGTTTGGTTAATGCGCGTCGGTCGTTGGCTGAGGTTTTCGGGTTTTTGACGAGCTCCATCGCTTCCGCCATCGCTTCAGGCAGGCCGAGGCGGGTGGCCAGTGAAATGAGTTGCGGCGTGTGGGCACGGGTTTTCCAAAGTTTACGCGTCTCAGTGACAAGCGCGGCGGGCGGATTCTGAACCGCGTTGCCCTGCAGACCGGTTTCGAGGCCTTTGATGAGTTGGTCGCGGTCGGCATCGCTTGGTGCTTGGGCAAGAATGCGAGCGGCGGTGGCGAGGTTGGATGGCGTGCGCTCAGCGGTGTAACGCTGAGCGATGCGCGCGGTGAGGTGCTGGCGCATCATTGGTGTCGTCCAGATGGATTGGTCGGTGAGCAGCTTGGTGATGGCGGCGCGGTCGGTAGTAGCTTTGCTCTCGATGGCCCACCAAAGGAGGAGCGGGATGTGTTTGTCGTTGGCGTCTTCGGTGCGCCGAATGAGAGCGGCGAGGATGGGGTAGGAATCCTTTGCAGCCCAGCGCTTGCAGGAAGCGGCAAGGCAACTGCGGACTTCGGGATGCTTTTCGGTTTTGGCTAACTCGGTAAGTTGCGTGCGCAGGGCGGGTGTCATGAGATGACTGTCGCCGAGGAGCCGGATGGTCCAGAAGCGAATGAACGGGTGTTTGTGCTTGAGCGTGCGCTCGGCGAGCTGGGGCGTGAAGCCGCCGCTGTGGTTGATGGCCCAGAAGCTTTCGAGTGCGATTTGGCCGTTGTTTTCCAAGGCAATTTTCGTGAGTCCGGGTACGAGGGATTTGTCGCGTCGATCGGCTAGGATGCGTTGTGCGGTTTGGCGGTGCCACTTGTTGGGGTTAACGAGGGTGTTGATGAGTTCGGTATTTGACAGCTTGCCGAAGTCGAAGGGCTTGAGGGTCTTCGCACCCTTGGCGTGCATGCGGTAGATGCGACCGCTGCTCTTGTGCCAAGTGTCGCGAGGGTCGAGATGACTCAGGCGGCTGTCGTACCAGTCAGCAAAATATACTGCGCCATCGGGGCCGGCTTTGGTGTCGACAATCCGAAACCAGCGGTCATCGGTGGTCACCATCGGCGTGGTGTCGACGGTGCGGAAGCTCGAGGTGTCTTTGTAAATGCGGCTGGCTTGCACGCGGTTGACCAGCGCCATGCCGGCAATTATGTGACCCTCGTAGTTGGGCAGCTTACCGCCCTCATAGATGATGGTCGATTGCGGGAAGCGCGGCTTGTAACCCTCGTGCGACATGTGCTGGTAAAAGCCAAACGCATGCGGATTCATCAACGGCCCGTGCTTGGCCCAGCCTTTGATGTAGCAGCCGCCTTGCACATAATGGACGCCGCGCGTATTACCGTAGTTGGTGCCGCTGAAGGTGCGGCCTTGGTTGTCGAAATCCAAACAGAATGTGTTGCCGCCACCTTCCGCGAATACCTCAAACTTTTTCGTACGCGGATGATAGCGCCAGATCGCCTGCCCGAGAAACTTGATACCCTGTATTTTCGCCGTACATGTGCTGCCGTGCGCGCCGTAAATCCAACCGTCGGGGCCCCAGCGGAGGCTGTTGGCGCCGGAGTGGGTATCCTCGAGACCAAAGCCGGTTAGGTGCACCTCGGGATCGCCATCGGGGATATCGTCGCGATTTTTGTCCGGATAAAAAAGCAGATATGGCGGCATCAGAACCCACGCGCCGCCACGACCGGTGATGACGCTGCGGGCCATGTTGAGGCCGTCTAGGAAGGTCTTGTGTTTGTCGAAGACGCCGTCGCCGTCGGTGTCCTCGTGAATGGTGATCTTGTCCTTGCCGCGGAAATGATTTGGCGGCGGCGGTGGAACTTTGTCGAACACCGCGCGCAGGTACTTGTCATATTCCACCACCTTCAGCCCGGCGGGGAAGGGGTACTGCAGATATTGCGCCACCCACATTCGCCCGCGCTCGTCAAAGTACATGTTCAGCGGTTGCGCCACCTGCGGCTCATGCGCCACCACCTGCATCACCAGCCCCTCAGCCATCTTGAGTTTCTTGACGCCCTCAGCGGGAGTGGATGGCTTCGACCCATCATTTAATGCCCCGCGCCCCTTAAAATTATCCACGAACCCCTTGAGGCTGTCGGAAAATTTCTCGGGCGGTTTCTTGTCGTCGGCAAAGAGAGAAGGGGAGAAAACGAGCAACAAGAAAAGCGCAGCACGGTTCATCCGGTGATTGTGCCGTGCATCAAAAAATCAGCAAGTTCCAATCTTTGAGTTAAATGAAGAGCCCCGCGATGCAGGCGTTTGTGTAGCCGACGAGGATGCCGCCGGCCATGGCACGGAGGCCGAGGCTGGCGAGGTCCTTGCGGCGCTCTGGGGCGAGTGAGCCGATGCCGCCGATCTGGATGGCGATGCTGGCGAAGTTGGCAAAGCCGCAAATGGCAAAGGTGGCGATTGCAACACTCCGTTTCGGTGTTGCCAGTTCAATCACAGGAGGTGCTCCGCCCTGAGGGATTGCAGCTTTCAGGTTGTCATATCCAATAAACTCAGTGAAGACGATTCGTTTGCCGAGGCACTCACCAATAAACGGGCAATCACTCCAAGGGACTCCCATCAGCCAAGCGAACGGCGCGTTGAGCCAGCCTAGCAGTTTGTCGGATGTTATTGGTTCAGCCACGCCTGCCCAGTCCTGTGGGAGCACGAGTAGGTAATTGGCCAGCGCGATCACCGCGGTGAAGCCGATCAGCATGGCGAGCACGTTGATGGTGAGCTTCATGCCGTCACTGGCACCTTGGCACATGGCGTCGAGTGCGTTGGTGGTTTCTGCCTTTACGTCGTCTTTAGTGCCGTCGGTCGTCTCGCTCTGGTCAGTTTCGGGCAACAGGATTTTGGACATGTACAACGCTGTGGGTGCCGCCATGAATGACGCGGTCAACAAATGGCCCGCCTCGACGCCCATGCCGTGGTAGACCGCGAATACACCGCCGGCGATGGTGGCCATGCCGCCAACCATCATGGTCATTAGCTCGCTTTTCGTCATGCCCTTAAGGTACGGCTGGATGACCAGCGGCGCCTCGGTTTGGCCCATGAACACATTGGCCGACGTGCAGAGGCTTTCGCTGCCGCTGGTACGCATCACGCGCTGCATCACCCACGCCATTGCGCGCACGATGCGTTGCAGGATGCCAAGGTGATACAGCAGGCTCGAAAGCACCGCCACGAGGATGATCGTGCCGCAGATGGTGATGCCCAGCACCATCGCGTCGCTTGGGCCAAATACTGGCTCCAGTGCCTCCCTCTTGGCCAATGGCCCGAAAATGAGCTGCGTGCCTTGCTTGGCGAAATAGAGAACATTGTCCGCCGCAATCTTGGCGTTTGAATAAACCCATTTGCTAAACGGGCTTTCACGAATGAGCAGCAACGCCACGGCGAACTGCAGTCCCATCCCGGTCAGCACTGTGCGCCACGGGAATTTGTCCCGCCGCAACGAGATGCCCCACGCCAGCGTGATAAACGCCACGAGGCCGAGCAGGCTCATCAGTCTCAATTCCACCGCCGTGATTGATACGACATGCGCGCTTTGTGGACAAGACCGGGCTATTCACCGTCCGACTTGGGAGTGCCCCGGGCGAGACGTTCGAGCAAAGGCACTAGCGCCGCCCCGACGGCCATCAAGAGCAGCGCCAGCCAAAAGTCTGTGTCCGTCTTCGGCAAATTCCAGTCATACCCAACAACAATTGGTTCACTGTTCTTCAAAATTGGGTCTGCATTTTCATCAAGCAGAGGCTCTTTATCTTTCCAAGGCCAAATCACCGCCAATGAGCCTGCAACAAAGCCAGTCAAAAGGGCGAGAGTTGCATCGTGAAATCGATTTAGGATAAACGAAAGCGCCCGGGAGAACGCCAGTATGCCGGTGATGCAGCCGAGCGCAAAGGGCACAAGGACGGCGAAGTTAAAATCTGAGATGGCAGTGAGGATATGCAGGTAACCGCCCACCAGCAACAAGATGAATGACCCGGAAATTCCCGGCAGGATCATTGCAGCCATGGCGATGGCGCCGCACAGAAAAATGTAAAATGGCGAAGTAGTTTCGGTGGCGTGGGGCATCAGCGCAATTCCCGCAGCAAGTGCAGTTCCGGCAAGGAGGAGGGCGATTTGTTGCAGACGCCATTTGGCGACACGNTGNCCGACGCTGAAAANNGANGTGGCGATGAGCCCAAAGAAAAACGCCATNGTGAGGATTTCNGNGCGTTCNGNNGCNAGCAGNTGNTTGAANAGTTTGGCNAGCGAAANCCAACTGAGGANNAGGCCGATGNCNAGNANNNNAANNAANCGNCCNTTGACNTGAGTNAAAGGCATCGCGNAANNGGCGTTGGANGAGCANTTGCAANGCTTCGCGNTCNAAGCTCTTGAGNGTGTGNATGAGTTCNNCNTAGATGCCGCTGATNAGCGCGATGGTGCCNCCGGAGACNCCGGGNATGACATTNGCCGCACCCATCGCCGCGCCCTTGAGGGCAAGTAAAATGCCTTGGCCAGTGGTCATTGGCNCGGGAGCTGGCTTGGGNGNGNGNGCNTCAGTCATTTTAAGCAGCCTGTCCTCCGCGGTAAATTCGNGGCACACGATAAGTGATGGCGGTTAGCACCTCGAGGGGAATGGTGCCAGCCCANTCTGCGAGTTGATGGGCGGTNATGGTTGNCTTGCCTTGGCGCCCGATGAGCACGGCCTCGTCACCAGGCTTGATGCTATTTACGCGCGACACATCAGCGAGCACTTGATCCATCGTAATGCGGCCGAGCACCCGGCAGGGTTTGCCGTCGATGAGNACCTTGGCTTTCCCGGCGGTGCTGCAAAGGTAGCCATCACCATATCCTGCCGTGAGTGTAGCCACCCGCATGCGGCGGGGCGCGGTGTACGTGCCGCCGTAGCTCAGCTGAGTGCCGGTACGGATTTCCTTCACGAGGCTCACGCGGCATTTCCATGAAAGAGCAGGGCGCAGGTTCCGCTTCAGGGCTGCCGGCACNCGACGGCGGCCAACGGGTAATACGCCGTAAACCAGCAATCCGGGCCGGGCGAGNTTAAACATGGATTTCGGCTCGTGCAGCATTCCCGCACTGTTGTTCAGGTGAACATGGCTGAACTGGTGGCCGCCGACGGTGAGTTGTTTTAACACGCGNTGNAACAGGCTGCGTTGTCGNCGCGAATACGCAGCGTTACTTTCGGCGGCTGCATAATGGGAATAGAGGCCCACGGNGTTGAGATTTGGCAGCCGCGTAATGGTGTCTAGCAATGCCGGGGNGTCGTCCNGCTGGGCTCCNAGGCGGCCCATGCCGGTGTCNACCTTNACGTGAGCGCTGACAGTGCGCTTGAGTTTTTTGGCGGTGCGCGANAAGCGGCGGGCTTCNTCGNCGGTGGACAGTGTGGGCATCACGTTGTCCTTAATGGCGCGTTCGGTTTCATCGGGCAAACACGCGCCNAGCATNAGAATGGGCCAGCCGCGNCCAACAGCGCGGATGTCGCGAGCTTCGTTCAGGTTGGCCACGCCAAAAANGTCCGTGCCCGCCTGCATGAGCAGCGCGGCAATTTGCCGCAAGCCGTGTCCGTAGGCGTCGGCCTTTACCACGGTCATCAGACTCGTGCCGGGCCCGAGCCGATGGCGCAGCCAAGCGACATTTCCGCGCAACGCGTCCAGATCGATCTCCGCCCAGCATCGGTGACTGAAGCTCACGCACGAGGTTGGCGACGCCCCAAGCTCAGCGCAAGCGCGGGTCATTCACAGAGTTAAAACTGCCTAGGCGGNNGGGCTTTGGTGAATTCAGTTTTGCGCAGGTAAATAGGCTGGATGGATTCGCCTGATTGGAAATCAGTTCGGCTTGTGGCGAGCTGGGTGAGAACGGCGGCGTCGGGGTATAGGGGNGNGCAGGTAGGAAAGCTGATGGAGTCAGGACCGTGCGCTTCCAATTCGGCGGCTTCGGTGACGCCGATGATTTTNAGCGGGGAAGTTTCNGTTTGGGAATCGTCGGTGAGGTTCCACGTGGCGTGGTAATANTCGTGGCGTTGGGCATCGATGATGAAATCGGTTTCGCCGCGTAGGCCNTTGGCGCGCGCGGTGGCTGCGAGGATTTCAGTGCTGGGAACGGCGAGGAGGTTGACGTTGCTAGCNAGCTGCCAGCCTTGGGCCGTGGCNATGGCGCCGCGAANGCCGGTNTAACTGCCGGGGCCAATGCCCAAGGCGATNGTGGTGATGCTGTCGCGCGGCAGGCAGGCTTCGGTCAACGCANGGTCAATAAGGGTGAGAGGCGATTGCCGAAATTCGTCAGTCTCCACATGGGCAAGCAATTGGTCGNCGTCGGTGATAGCCACACTGCGTTGGCGGCTNCTGAACTCAAGCGCGAGAATCTTCATGCTCAATACGGCGCTCGGTCTCGCCGGTTTGGGTGAGGGTGACGTGCCGNTAATCNNCCGGACGNGGGCCGGTCCAGCGGTTGATCCATTCGATGACGGCGATGCCTTCGGGTGAAAAATACGGTTCCAAGCCGGCCGCGAGAATTTGCTCGTCGTATTCGAGCCTNTAAAAATCNAGATGAGCCAGTGGTAACTTGCCTTCGTATTCGNAAACCAAAGTGAAAGTTGGTGAAGTGGTGGGNTCGGCGATGCCCAACCCGCGGGCGAGCCCTTTNACNAGCTGCGTTTTGCCNGCGCCGAGATCGCCCTCGAGTCCGATCACCCAGCCGGCGCGNGCTTCCGCAGCCCAAGCCTCACCCAGCGCGAGCGTTTCCTCGGGGCTATTGGAGATGGTCGTAGCCTTGGGCATGAAAGGGTTGGATGCCTTTGTTGTCGCGCAGGTGAAGNCCGGGTAGGCCGGTTATTTTGCCGATACAGTGGAGTGGCAATTCCGGAAACTCCGCCTTCCACTGATCGTGNAGAGGCACGGCTTGCTTGGCGGGGAGGGTGAAAAGGAGCTCGTAATCCTCGCCATCGGTGAGGGCGGCCAGAAGGGCGGTTTTGCCGGATGGATTGGCGCGGGCGGGTTCTTTCGCAGCTCGGCTGATAGGGATGGTGGGCGTGAGCAGCTCGGCGCCGAGATTATCGCCCAGCAAATGGCGAAGGTCGGTCGCCAACCCATCGCTGAGGTCGATCATGGCGTGGATNTCAAAATGCTCGGCTAGCCAGCGCCCTTCGGCGAGGCGTGGATCGAAATCCAAATGCTTCCCAGCAAGAGAGCCGCCGAGTTCGCCNGTGACGAAAATCGNATCGCCTTCACCACTGCCGTGTCGCGTGATGCCGCCGCCNTGACCGATGAGCGCCACGGAGATNAGNAATTCACTCGTGCGCGTAATCTCACCGCCGACAATGTAGGTGTTATGCTCCGCGCCCATTTCGCCAGCGCCGCTGATAAATGGCTGTNAGCCGTCCCTNATCAAATCCNTCCGNCAAACCTAGCGTCACAAGAGCATGAGTTGGCCTGCCNCCCATCGCAGCGATGTCTGAAAGCGNCCGNCCNATGGCTTTGCGNCCGATCTTTTCCGGTGGTGTGTCGGAAGTAAAATGCACGCCCTCNACAATGGCATCCGTTTTCAACAGCACNGCCGCGCCATTGATCTCCACCACCGCGCAGTCNTCGCCCGGGCCGACCTNCACGGATTCGTTGGNGGGCAANNTTCCAGTGAGNTTTTTAATGAGATCAGTTTCCNGCATGCTTGGCAAAATCAGCGAATCGAATGAGGGC
Organism: Verrucomicrobiales bacterium; assembly: GCA_002718935.1. Classification (GTDB taxonomy): domain Bacteria; phylum Verrucomicrobiota; class Verrucomicrobiia; order Limisphaerales; family UBA1100; genus UBA1100. Next base: position 661 of record PBFV01000044.1, on the reverse strand, counting down.
GAAGTTAACGGCATTGAAGGAGGCATGCAACAGGATGGGCGCGAGAATGGTGCCGGCGCGTTCATAAACCCAAACCAGTGCGACCGACAGGCCCATGAGCGGCAGCACGAGCGCCCATTGACCATGCACGGCGGCGAACAACATNGCGCTGAGGAATACGGCAGCGGTTCGGGAGGTGATTTGCTTGGTTGTGTTGTAAATGATGCCGCGAAAAATCAATTCCTCGGCGATGGGCGCAAGCACGATCACGCTGATGCACTGCAACGCCACCTCAGCCGGATGGGTGGCTTGGGAAACCATTTGGACTGCTTGTTGTGCAGACTCCGTGATGCCCACACTATCCAACAGAAACTTGGAAACAAAATGGAGGGCCAATACGGCCGGCAACACCAAAAAGCTCACGAGCAATGGAACGGCGATGGAGTTTGCCGGATCGCCAAGGCCGCCGAAGGCTTCGCGCCACCGAATCTGGTGATGTTTCACCAACCATATCGCCAATCCGATGCCGGCCAATTGCATGAAAACGATGACCGTTCCCATTGATGCTAAACGATCTCGCAACATGCCGGGAAATGAGACCGTACGGGTATCGCCCGAATTGGGCCTCAAAACCAGTGCCTGTCGATTGAGGGCGGGGCGTTGTCCATGAAAAGCATAGGTC
>PBFV01000043.1 GCA_002718935.1 Verrucomicrobiales bacterium | reverse complement strand
AGGAAATGATCCGCTCCCTGAACCGCAAACGAGGTCAGAACTAAGAAGATAAACTGGAACCGCCAAATCATCCGCCCTCAAGCTACGCTAAAAACCCGTTGCCGCCAAGGCACCAAACTTATTCGGTTATTCATCCCAATTATGATCCGCCGGCACTGAGGACGCCCCAGCAAAGTCGAGTCCGGATCATTCGGATCCTGCGGCGTACCCACCCCCAACGTCCTCTTGATGGCCCCGGCAATCACCGACAGCAAAAACGACACCAAAATGCCAATGATCGTGATGACCATCAAAATTTCGATAGGTGATTTGCCCCGCTGGCTACCCTGCACTTCTGCCTAATGAAACTTCATGATTGCGGACCAAAATATTTTTCAACCAATGCTTTATCCGCCGGCGGACTGGATAACCACACATAAACCGTCACATAAGCCGACACCAGCACACTCCAGATAAAGGGGTGTAGACTAAGCAATTCATATCCGCTGAATTTGCCGTTCACGAAGTAACCGATTACATAAAACACCGCCATAGCCCCCCCACCACTAAGCATGCCGGCGATGGTGGCTTGCGGAGTAAGTTTCGGCCAATAGAGAGACAAGATCACCGGCATTAGAAAGCTAGCCCCCAAACCGCCTGAGCCGAATACGATCAAGTCCTGCAAAAACTGCGGCGGATTCAGCATGGCCAACATGGCCAGAGCCCCGACCCCCACGGTGGTCCAGTAAGTCACTTTCTTCATTTGCGCATCGCTGGCCTTCGGGTTCTTCCGTTGATATACATCGCGCACCACGCTGCCGGAAACTAGCAGCAAAAAACTGTCCACGCTGCTCATCACTGCTGCAAACGGCGCCGCCACCAGCAAACCGGCCAACCATGGCACCCCCGCTTCGGATGTTAGATAGGTGGCCATTTCCGGCATCACGCGGTCCGCATCCATTTCCCAACCCGGCAGCAATACACGGCCACAGGTGAAGATGATGATCAACGGGAAATAAATCAGTGAAAAATACAACGCCACAAAGATGATGGAATGCCGTAACGTGGGAATGTCTTTGTACGCCATTTGGCGCGCCATGTAGCTCGGCTGGGCCGCGCCGGCAAAGGGCCAGAAACAAAAGAAACTGATCGCCAGCATGATCGGCAGGAACCCCGTGGCGCTGCTGTCCTTCGGACCGGGCGCACTGACGTACACGCCGGGCTTGTCATCGCCATAATCGTACCCTTCCACGTCCAAGTTGGTGGCGTTCAATTCGAGCTTTGAAACCTGTGCCCGGATGGCCTTCAACTCTCGTTCATTTTTTAAAGAAGTAAGGACCTGCAAAATCGGTGCATTAGTAACAATCGATTGCTTGGCCACAAACTCGACCTGTTCCGTCAACCGCACAAAAGGCTGACGATCGTTTTCTTTCGGCATTTCCAACCATGTGCCCTTGGCGAGAATCAAAGGTTCATCTGCCACTGACCGGATAAGGGTGGCGTTGCCTTCTTTCGGCGGCACTTGCCGGGAAAGTTCCTCCGTGGCCTTCCCCAAACCGCCCACTTGTGACAACGCCAAGCCCAACAAAATCACCACTCCCAGCCCCATGATCACCCCCTGCATCATGTCCGTCCACACNACCGCCCGGAANCCACCCCATGCCGTNTAGGCCACNACCGACACNGCAAACACCAGCAANCACAAAAGGTAATCCGCCTCNGCCGANCCNACCCATGGAATCGGTGCCGTAAATTGNTCAACCGCTGCCACCGCNGNCTGGTAAANCGCCACGTCACCCAGCAGCGTCGTCATGATCTTNGCTCCNGCTTTGAACTGGGCGAGCAGGAAGAANAACTGAAAGAANACCAGCAGCACGGTCGCCACCATCCCGACCGTGTCGCTCCCTAGCCGTTTGCGCAATAGCTCGGGCACTGTGATACTTCCGCTCTTNCGCGCCACCTGATTCAATCGCTTCGCGATCAGGCCAATGGCCACCAGCGGCACGATGATGTATCCGGCAATCCATAGCGCCATCACCCAGCCATGNGTGTAAATCAACGAAGGGAANCCCATGAAACTNCCGCCCGAGGCNCTGGTCGCCGCGTAAGTAAAGGCAAAGGCCCACATACCCAGATTCCGGCTGCCGAGAAAATATTCGTTGAGAAAGGATTTGCCCGATTGTTCGCGATTCGCCAGCCCCGCCAACACAAACACCACNACCATATATATCGCGAAGCTTACCAGAGCCGCGTTGCCCGCCGTGGAGGCCAAAATGAAATCCGCGCCGGTCATTCGTCTTCCGGCAATTCTTCCATCGGCTCATCCTGCATGAAGCGCAGGCAAAACCAGATCGTGAATGCGTTGGCCACCAGCAACGGCAGCAGCCAGCCCAGCACCGTCCAACGCGGCAGACCGAAGAGCATTTGAACCGGCGCTTCAGTTTCAGCTGCGTAAGCCGCCTGCGAATTATACCCCANCACCCACAGGCCCGTGACCGCCCAAGCNGCGATCATCACATACAACTCNCGCTTGGACTGCCGGTAGGATGCGCCGGTGTCCGGCCGTGGCGTGGGTTCACTCACGCGCAAACCTTTTGCGCAAACCCTCATTCAGGCAAACAAAAACCTTTGCCGCAGCCCCCCGCCACGCGACAATTTCGCCCATGAGCGATCCCCTTGACGTGTTGGAAACGCTGTACACGGCCGTGGTGGCCGATGTGCTCGATAGCCTCGGGCACCGGAACCAAACTCTCGACCCCAACATCCGCGCCATGACGCCCACGCNCCAAGTGGCTGGCCGTGTGTTTACTGCCAAAGCGGAAGCGGTTGCTGCCATCCCCGCCGAGCCGTACAAGCTCGAGATGGCNGCCATCGACTCCATGAACACCGGCGACGTGCTCGTGGTCGATGCCGGGCATAATCGCCAAAGCGCTTTTTGGGGCGAACTGCTTTCCACCGCCTGCGCCGCCAAGGGCGTGCGCGGAGCCGTGATGAGCACCTGCACGCGGGATTTNTGGGCCCTGGAGAAAATGGAATTCCCTGTGTTCGCCATCGGCCGCACGCCCGCTGACAGCAAAGGACGCATCGACGTNACCTCNATTGGCGAGCNAATTACCATCGACGGCGTCGCAATTTCCCCCGGTGACTATCTGCTCGGCGACCCCGATGGNGTTGTGATCATCCCCGCCCAAGCCCTTGACGAAANCCTCAGCCTCGCACAGGAAAAAGTAAGCGGCGAGAACACCGTCCGTGACGATCTAGCCAATGGCATGCCTGTCACCGAGGCGTTTGCAAAGCATGGGATTTTATGATCCACGCGGAGTCGCGGAGAAACATCCCCCTGAGCCTCCGTGATTCCGCGTGAGAATTGATAAATGAAGAAAATTCTCATCGCCGGCATTTTTCACGAAACGCATTCGTTCGTGGACGACACCACACCGNTGGAAGACTTTCAAATCCGCCTCGGCGATGAGTTGCTTGAATGCACCGGCGATGCCTCCCCACTCGGCGGTGCGCTCGAATACGCCGCCAGCCATGATTGGCAAATCATGCCCACTATCGACATCCGCGCCACNCCATCGGGTACGGTTGAAGATACCGTGTTAGATTTTTGGTGGACCGAATTCAAATCCCGTTGGAATCCCGATTGCGATGCCGTGTATCTTGTGTTGCACGGCGCCATGGTCTGTGAATCCCACCTCGATGTGGAAGGCGAACTGCTCCGCCGCCTGCGCGCCCTGCCCGGCGCCGCGGATAAACCCGTCTTCGGCGTGTACGATCNCCACACCCACTTCACACCCGCCATGGCCGAGCACGCCGATGCCCTCCTGGCCTATCGCGAAAATCCGCACACCGACGCCCGCGAAAGCGCNACCCGCGCTGCCAGATTGTTGGCGCACCATTTTGAAACCGGCGAAATGCCCACCACGCAATTGCGCACCCTGCCCATCCTTTGGCCACCCACCGGCGTTGGCACGGCCGATGATCCAATGCGCTCGCTGGAAGCCCGCGCGCGGGAGTTGGAGAAGCAAAACAGGGACACCATTTGGGCCATCAACATCACCGCCGGTTTTGCCTTTGGCGACACTCCGCACACCGGTGCCAGCGTGCAAGCCATCGCCACAACTAATGCCTCCNAAATTTTGGACGAATTGGAGCAGTTGGCGTTGGCGCTGAAAGCCGAAGGCGAAATCAACGACCCCCCAATCGAATCCATCATGCCGGAAATTCGCGCGCGCGTGGAGGGGCTCACGGTTTTGGTTGAGCCCAGCGACAACATCGGCGGTGGTGCTCCCGGTGATTGCACCGGCTGCCTGCGTGCGCTGGTGAGTCATCGCATTCCCGACGCTGCCATTTGCCTCAACGATCCGGAAGCCGTTGCGGTGCTAGCTGAATGCGCGCCCAACGACAGACGCACGCTTTCGCTCGGCGGCAAAGGCAGCCGGTTCGATCACGGGCCGCTCGAGCTGGAGGTGGTATTTGTCTCCCGTAGTGACGGACGGTTTGAACTTGAAGATAAAAAGAGCCATCTCGCCTCGATGGTGGGCGACTTTTGCGAAATGGGCCCGACTGCAGTTGTCCGTTACGAAGGGCTCACTATTCTACTGACCTCCAAACGCACTGCCCCCTTCGACCTCGGTCAATGGCACAGTCAAGGAGTGCGCCTCAAGGATTTGAACGTGGTCGTTGTGAAAGCTGGTGTGGCTCATCGGGCAGCTTATGATCCCATCACTGCGCGGAGTTTTACGGTGGACACGCCCGGGCCATGCAGCAGCAACCTGAAGCGGTTGCCGTACAAGAACCTCNCGCAGAGNCGCGGAGACGTAGAGGGATAATTATTTCTTCGCAATCTTCGCCCAACTGTCGCGCAGGCCGACGATGCGNTTGAAGACGGGCTTGTCNGTNGTGCTGCCTTTGGCGTCTGGCGTGAAGTAGCCAAGGCGTTCAAATTGCACACGCTGGCCAATGGGCAATTCGCCGAGCGACGGTTCAAGTTTGCCGGTGACAACATTCAGCGAATCCGGATTGAGGCATTCGAGAAAATCCCCAGCCGCATCGGGTTCCGGCTCAGTGAAAAGGCGATCGTACAGGCGCACTTCGGCGTCCACGGCGTGGTCGGCGCTGACCCAGTGAATGGTGCCNTTCACCTTTCGCCCGTCCGGCGCATGTCCNCCGCGCGTCTCGGGGTCGTAAGTGCAAATGAGGCGGGTGATGTTGCCCTCGGCATCTTTTTCTACCGATTGACATGTGATGAAATACGCATAGCGCAGCCGCACCTCGCGGCCCGGGCCGAGGCGGAANAATTTCTTGGGCGGATCCTCCATGAAATCCCCGCGCTCAATAAAGAGCCGNCGACCAAAGGGCACCTTGCGTTTGCCGGCTGTCTCGTCCTCAGGATTGTTGACCGCGTCGACCTCCTCAGATTCGCCCTCCGGATAGTTTTCGATGATCACCTCCAGCGGATCTAGCACGGCACAACGGCGTTCGGCGGTTTTGTTCAGCTCCTCGCGAATGGCGTTTTCCAACAGGCCGACGTCGGTGACGGCCTTATATTTCGTCACGCCCACACCCTGGCAAAAATTACGAATGGCCGAGGCGGTGAAGCCGCGGCGGCGATAGCCCGCGATGGTNGGCATGCGCGGATCGTCCCAGCCATTCACGTGTTTGTCCTCCACTAATTGCAGAAGCTTGCGTTTGCTCATTACCATGAAGGTGGGGTTGAGACGGGAGAACTCGTGCTGATGCGGGCGCGGCTGGGGGACGGGCAAATTATCAAGCACCCAATCATACAGCGGCCGGTGCACCTCAAACTCCAGCGTGCAGATCGAGTGGCTGATGCCCTCAATGCTATCGGACAGGCAGTGCGTGAAATCGTACATCGGATAGATGCACCACTGGTCGCCGGCGTGATGATGTTCCTCGTGGCGAATGCGGTAGATCACCGGATCGCGCATGTGGAGGTTCGGCGAGGCCATGTCGATCTTCGCGCGCAGCGTTTTTTCGCCATCGGCAAATTCCCCGGNGCGCATTCGCTCGAAGAGATCGAGATTTTCCTCNGGCGAGCGATTGCGGCCGGGACTTTCCTTGCCCGGCTGTTCCGGCACACCGCGATAGTTTTCCCACTCCTCCGGTGTCAACTCNCACACATACGCCTTGCCGGCCTTAACCAACTGNACCGCGTAACCGTAAAGCTGTTCAAAATAGTCCGAGGCAAAAAATGTTTTCTCCGCCAGCACCCCATCAGCCCAGCCGTCGATTAGCCATTTCACATCCTCGGTGATCGAGTCGACATACTCCGTNTCCTCCTTCACCGGATTAGTGTCGTCGAATCGCAGGTTGCAAACGCCGCCGTTCTCCAGCGCAATGCCGAAATTCAGGCAGATGGATTTCGCGTGCCCGAGATGCAGATATCCGTTGGGCTCCGGTGGAAAGCGCGTGACCACGCCGGGATAATTCCCCGCCGCCAAGTCCGCCTGCACGCGGTCCCGGATAAAATCCTTTCGTGCCTCGTTGCCTTCTACCTCACTCATGCGCGGCTTGTTTGCGGGAATTGTTTCCTGCGGTCAATTGTTTTGCGGCGTGTCAGCAGCGTTGCCGAGCCACAGATCGAGCATCGCCAGCGGAAAAACCAACGCGGCAGCCGTGTACCACAGCCCNAACTTAAACAGGTACATGGAAAGGGTCGCTTGCACGCCGNCATCCAATATTCCACCCACTAACAGGGCGAGCAACATGAAAGCCAGACCGCCACCGGCTAAACCCATGCCCCACAGGGCCCGTTTGGCGGCCGGCTTGGGCAAACGGCTCGGGGNATTGGCAAAGGCAACAATCACCGAGGCGATCTGCAGGCCCATGCCGGNAATCATCATCAGCCCAACCAAGATTCCGCCGAACAACGAAAGCAGCGTCATGATGAGTCCCACCAATTGGATAAGGATGAGAATAACCCCGGCAACGATGCCAAAGTANGCCGCCTTGCTGTTGTTTGGCCGAAGATGGCGCACCCCATGCGGGATGCAAAGCATCGCAAAATANATTGTNCTGAGAATCCCCGCCAACACGACCCACGCCAACAGAAACGCNGCCCCGATTCCAAAAAAGCCACCGATCAATCCGGACGCGCCTTTCTTGGCAGCCTCACCCGCAGACCCAGCCCCGCTCATCTGCTGCATGGCATCCATNANTTTCACAAAACCGTCACCCCCCAACACGAGCATCAACACCAGCGGGATNACGCAGAGAAACAGCCCGGCCACGCCCCGCCACCTGCCCCTGAGCAAAAAACCTGCCGCGCCCACCGCCAACCCGGCAATGGCCGGCCAAAGCATGAGCGGGATGATGGTGCCGGGCAAAAATTCAGTGGCGGCACCAAATTTCAGGTTCACAACCCCCCAGCCACTGGGCAATGGGGTCGGCCAAAAAAAGGCGAGCAGATAGAGTCCGCCCACGGCCAGCCAGCCGTAGGTTCGCAATCGCTCTTCGTGCTCCGGCTCATATCGGCGCACATCCGGGTCGTCATTCAATTCGTCAGCTTCCGGCTTAACAAGCGGCACCAACGATTCAGCTGTTNTCGTGGCCAGTGATAGCGGCGGTTCAGCCAACGGCAGCACTTCAGTGACCGGCTTCCATTCGGCCATGCCTTCCACCGTGGCAAAGGTGCCGGCATCCAGTTCGCCCGATTTAAGTTGGGCACGAATTTCCTCCTCGGTAAACGGCCCGTCCGGCTCGCCATCCTGCACGAGAAAAATCTTCATTGCATAAAGGCCGGCCCATCAGGCTCTCGTTGACCGCATAACAGCTCAATGATGCCCAAAGGAATGAGCATAAACAACCCCCCGATCCAAGCAGCATACTTCACCCCAACAAGAAGCCACCCAAACACAGATCCAATGCGAGCCGCTCTTGGCGAAGGCAAACCTTTCAGTTGTTGCTGCTGATATTTTGCATCATACCCAGAATATACTCTTCCTAGCTGACTTTTTACATACCATTGGCGATCCTCGGCTAAGCTGGTTTGTCTATTTGAATTTTCATAAATCACCTTTCCCCAAACAGGAGTCAGGCCAACCATCACGGATGCCAACATTAACGTAGCACCTAGGTTTGAGTATTTTTTCATTAACGACGGTCGGATGCCCCTTTGATTAAGAAAACAAAAAGCTGCCGCACCTAATTGAAATATGATCATAAGCAATAATCCTGCCCCAAGTAAGTAATCTGCCCCGGATGTAAGGCTATTGATAGCTAGCATTAAAGGCACTGTACCAGCCACTGGCATGAGCCATAGAACAATCGTAAGCGCGCCCCCCGCCAGNCCGAAAANGTACGCCACCATGCTCTCAGGACGATAAGACCGCACCTTCATCCCCACAATAACCCCAATCCAAGACANGGCAAAAAGAACAAGAGTTATCGGGTGGTCTGACGGTTTAAACCCAAGTTTTTCGTAAAAAANATTCCCAAACCTNTGCTGAAAATTAGGCATCGCCTTATCCTTATCNACATCGTTACCCCGAATATCTGTAACATCGATNTTTGCTCTTGGAACACCGACCTCCGTGCAAGCGGTAATGATGGCCTGNGCACCACTTGCAGTATCTTCTTTTTCTCCTCGAATAATCACCTTGGGATTCGATTCAGTTTTTCTCACGGACTCCATATGATCCTTGAGTGCCGTTAGTTCGATGTCTTTTTCGCGAAACCTTATACCTGATTCGGACACCACAAACGTAGTGGGAGTAGCATTAGCATCATCCCAAATTGCACGCGCCTCAAATCGCCCTGCCTCAGGTATCACCATGCCCACGCCAAAAATTAAAAGCCCCAAGCTCAGTAAAATTCCACCACGGTCTCGACCGTGCATCATCGTTGCCAAAACACAGGTAACCGCGCCAGCCACGAGCGGGGCAATGCAGCCAAACATCGTTTGCCATTTGTACGACTCCGGAGGCGGGCCATCGAATTCGTTCCCTTCGCCTTTTACCCACATGTCATACAGCGGGATACTCCACTCTCCAGCGTCAGCAATGACCGGCAATATTGCACCAATTATTAATGCCCAACCTATTGAGTTAACAAAGGCACTACGGTTTGCCGTTTCATCCTCGTATGAGAAAGGCATGGGGATGGACACCGGCGCTGCCGCTGCAGCCTCGGCTGCAGCAATCTCCTCAGTTGAGGGAGCAGGATCGTCGAGGTTGTATCCACAGGCCATACAGATGACTTGATCTGCCTCCAACGGGGCCTGACACTTTGGGCAAGCGACGACGCCGACCGGCAGTACTGCGCCGCCGGCCACCACTTCGCTGAGCGGCCGCCATTCCGTCGCGCCGTCCACCCACGCCAAGTCATGCGGCAACAGGCTGCCGGAAGCCAAGTGGGCCTGGGCATCCTCCAATGTGTACGGCCCAAATTGTTGGCCGTCCCTAGAAATATGAATATTCATTGGTTGGCTGGCGCGCCGTGTGTGAGGAAACACAAAATAAGCGGCAAAGACAAGTTCAGAGTCCGCCTCAAGAAGCAGATTCTATCAACCACTAATCACACTGATCTCCACCGGCTCGACCTTCACGCCTTGGCGTTCGAGCCATTGGGTAGCTTTTTTCAGCGACGGCCGCGGGCCTTCGAGTTCGAGGCACACGATGCCGATCTCGTCGCGCACTTCGGCCTGGCGGATGTTGGCCTTCAGCTCGAAGCGGGTGATCAGCTCCCAGACGATCGGCGAGGTGATGTGCTTGGGCGGATACATCAGCCACAACCGCTGGCGGCCCAGATCGGCCGACATGGGGCGCGCGCGTTTCTTCGCCGCCTTTTTCTTGGCCACCTTCTTCGCTGGCTTTTTGGCGGGCATAGATCAGCCGCCGGCGATGGCGGGGATGATGCTCACCTCGTCGCCGTCCTTGAGGGCGGTGTCTTTGTTATCGAGGAAACGAATGTCCTCCTCGTTTACATAAACATTCACGAAGCGGCGCACTTCGCCGGATTCATCGATGAGCCGGTCTTGGATGCCGGGGTAACGGCTCTCGAGATCGGCGATAGCGGCACCAATGGTTTCGGCGCTGGTTTCCACCACTTCCTCATCATGGGTGAGTTTGCGGAGTGGCGTGGGGATGCGAACATTGACTGGCATAATCTTTTACTTGGTGGCTGTGGCGAGTTCCTTGTCACTGTCCAGCAGCGCGTCAAACTCGCGCAGGCTGGGGGCGATTTCTTTGGTGTCACCCGCGTGATTTTCCACGGCATCGAGCGTCTTGAGCCCGTTGCCGGTGATGCACAGCACGGCGGAATCATCGGCGGGGATGGCGCCGCTGGCAATGAGTTTCTTGGCCACGCCCACGGTCACGCCGCCGGCGGTCTCGGCAAAAATGCCCTCCGTCTCCGCCAACAACTTGATGCCCTCGCGGATTTCATCATCGGTGACGTCATCGGACGCCGCGCCAGTTTCTTGGAACACTTTCAGCGCATAAAATCCGTCGGCCGGCGTACCGATGGCCAGGCTCTTGGCGATGGTGGCGGGCTTCACGGGCTTGAAAAAATCCTGCCCTTCCTTGTACGCCTGACTGATCGGCGAACAACCAGTCGCCTGCGCGCCGTGCACGCTGTACTCCGCCTCATCCACGAGACCCACCTTGATCGCTTCCTGATAGCTCTTGTGAATCTTCGTTAGCAACGAGCCGGAGGCCATCGGCACCACCGTGTGGCGGGGGATCTTCCAGCCGAGCTGTTCCACAATCTCGAACCCTTGGCTTTTGGAACCTTCCGCGTAATACGGCCGCATGTTCACGTTCACAAACGCCCAGTTGTACTTGCCAGCAATCTCCGCGCATAACCGGTTCACCTCGTCGTAGTGCCCCTTGATGCCGATCACGTTGGCATCATAAATCAGCGAGTTCACCACCTTACCCTTCTCGAGATCGTTCGGGATAAACACAAACGCCGTCAGACCCGCCGACGCCGCATTGGCCGCCACGCTGTTGGCGAGGTTGCCAGTGGACGCGCACGCCACCACTTCAAAACCCATCTCGCGCGCCCGGCTCAAGGCCACGCTCACCACGCGATCCTTGAAGGACAACGTCGGGTAATTCACAGCGTCATTCTTGATCCACANCTCGCGAATGCCCAGCCGCGCCGCCAGCCTGTCCGCCTTGATCAACGGCGTGAAGCCCACCTCGGGGCCCACCGTCGGCTCGCCCGCGATCGGCAGCAACTCCGCGTAACGCCACATGCTGTGCGGCCGCCGCTCAATCGCCTCGCGCGTCAGCCGGCCCTTGGCCGCGTCATAATCGTACACCACCTCCAGTGGCCCGAAATCAAACTCGCACACGTGCCGCGCCTCGAGCGGATATTCCTGCCCGCACTCGCGGCACCGCAGCGCCTTCATGTATCCCTGTTGTCTTGCCATCGTCTGTCCTTGCGTTTTCATGCATTCGCCGGGCGCATCTCAAGGGGCCACAAAAAAGCCCGCTCACGGCGATGAGCGGGCGAAAAATCGTTGCGCCAAGGCTCATCTTTCCCGGCTGCCGCCGGCTGGATTTGGCACCTGGCCATTGAAACGCGCCGTTTCAACCGGTTGCCGTGACATCATCGGGCCAGTCCCTCCGTCACTCTTTATGAGCGCCCCCGTCAGGGAGCNGGGGAAAGATAGGNGAATNGGTGNGGGCGTCAACNCCAAATCGGCGTCATGCGTCCAATTCGCCGGAAAAACCCTGCTGCCGCAAGGCTTCGTAAAGCACGAGAGAAACGCAATTGGCCATATTCAGTGAGCGCGCTCCCGCGTTGAACATTGGGATGCGCAGCCATGAATCCGCATGATCTTCGAGTAATCCTTTTGGCAAACCCGCCGTTTCGCGGCCAAATACCAAGAAGTCATCGGGCTCAAATTCTGCCTCATCATAGCGTTTCGCCCCGCCCTGCTCCACCATCCACAAGCGCGCTCCTGCAGGCAGCGCCGCGGCAAACGCCGCCCATTCCTCCCACAATTGCCAATCCACCTGCTGCCAATAATCCATCCCCGCCCGTTTCAATTCCCGATCCCCCAACCGAAACCCCAGCGGCCCCACCAAATGCAGCGCCGAATGCGTCGCCGCGCACAACCGCGCGACGTTGCCCGTGTTGGGTGGGATTTCCGGTTCGACAAGGACGATGTTCATCAGGCTGAAGGAGGAAGGCGGAAAGATGAAATTTTAGCCTTCATCCTTAGTACAAAACTTTCACCAACGTCAGCCCGCACGCCGGCGCGTTCATGCCGGCCACGCGGCGATCGCGGTCGCGGAAAATCTGGCGGACATCTTTTTGCGTCAGCTTGCCCTGCCCCACCTGCTCGAGCGTGCCCACGATGCCGCGGCACATTTTGTACAGAAACCCTTCCCCGGCAATCAGCACACCCAGTTCCGGTCCGCGCCGGCGCACTTCGCACTTGGTCACGCGGCGTACGGTCGTTTCCATCTCGTACTCGCGCGTGGTGGCGAACGATTTAAAATCCTTGTTGCCCACAAACAATTTCGCCGCCGCCTGCATACGCGGCACATCCAAGGCCACCGGCACATGCCACGCGCGTCCGTTGAAGAGCGGATTCATTGCCGGGCCGTTCCAGATGCGGTAATGGTACTGCTTGCCCTTCGCATCAAAGCGCGCGTGAAAATCCGCCTTGGCGCGCACGGCTTTCATCACGCGGATGTCCGCCGGCAAAAAGGCATTGAGCGCGCGGCGCAGTTGAGGCCCGTCCATCGGCCGCTCGTCCATCGGCAAATCCACATGCGCCACCATGCCCAGCGCGTGCACGCCGGTATCCGTGCGGCTGGAACTGTGCACGCGTTTCACCTCCGGAAACAACTGCTGCACCGACTCCTCCACCCGCTGCTGCACAGTTACCTGCCGCGGTTGCACCTGCCAGCCGTAATACGCCGCGCCATCGTAGGCGATGGTGAGCTTAAAGCGTTTCATCCGGCAAAACTATCCAGATAATCCTGCAAAAAAATCGCCGCCGCCGAGGCGTCCACCTTCTTCTTGGCGTCCCGCGCGTTCACGCCCGCCTCGCGCAAGCGCTCCTCCGCCGCCGCGCTTGTCAGCCGTTCATCCCACGTGACCACCGGCACCGTCACCGATTTCTTGAGCGCCGCCACAAAATCCTGCACCAACAACGCCTGCGGCCCGAAGCTGCCGTCCATGTTGCGCGGCATGCCCACCACGATCTGCTCCGTCTCGCGCTCGGCCAGGATCTCTTTCAATCGCCGCAAAAAATCCTCAAACGGCTCCGCCGGAATGCACTCCAACGGATGCGCCATCATCCCCAGCGCATCGCTCCCCGCAATCCCAATCCGCTTCGTCCCATGATCAATCGCCAACAATTTCATGACTCAACTATAGCGTTTCCATCACGTTTTCAGCCGCGGCTATCGTGGCGTCGATATCTGCATCCGTATGCGCTGCCGACAAAAAAGCGGCCTCGAAGGCGCTGGGCGCGAGGTACACGCCCTCGGCGAGCATGCCGTGAAAATATTTTTTGAACCGCTCGCGATCGGCCTGCATGGCGTCGGCGAGGTTGTGGACTGGTTGCTCAGCAAAGAACAGACAGCTCATGGAGCCGGCGCGTTGAGTGATGACGGGGATGCCCGCCTTTTCAGCCGCGGCATTCAGCCCGGCCTCCAGCCGGTCGCCCTTGGCCTCGAGTTGTTCGTGCACGGTGCCGTTCTTTAAAACCTCCAGTGCCGCAAGGCCCGCGGCCATGGCGAGCGGGTTGCCGCTCAGGGTGCCGGCTTGGTACACGGGGCCGTCCGGCGCGAGCACATCCATTACATCCGCGCGCCCGCCAAAGGCGCCCACGGGCAGGCCGCCGCCGATGATCTTTCCAAAACAACTGAGGTCCGGCGTGATGCCGAAGCGTTCCTGCACGCCGCCGAGGCTCACGCGGAAGCCGGTCATCACTTCATCAAAAATCAGTAAGCTGCCGTTGGTTGTGGTGATTTCGCGCAGGAATTCCAGATAGCCTTCACGCGGCAAATACACGCCGGCATTACCCGGCACCGGCTCAAGAATGATGCCCGCCACTTGGCCGGCGTTGACGGCAAAGGCCTGCTCCACGGCATCGCGATCATTGAACGGCAGCACGATGGTGTGCGCGGTGAACTCCGCCGGCACGCCGCCACTGTCCGGATTGCCGCAGGTGAGCGCGCCGGACCCCGCCTTGACCAGCAGCGAATCGGCATGGCCATGGTAACAGCCATCGAACTTGATGATCTTCGGCCGATCGGTGAACCCGCGCGCCACTCGGATGGCGCTCATGCAGGCTTCGGTGCCGGAGTTGACCATGCGCACCTTCTCGACGCTGGGCACGCAGTCCTTGACGAGTTGCGCCATGCGCACTTCCGGTTCGCTCGGAATGCCAAAGCTCGTGCCGCGATCCGCCGCCGCCTTGACTGCCTCAATAATCGCCGGATGCGCGTGCCCCAAAATCGCCGGGCCCCACGTTCCGACGTAGTCGATGAACTCATTGCCATCGACATCCCACACCCGCGCCCCTTCCGCGCGCTGTGCAAAAAACGGCTGCCCGCCCACGCCCCGAAACGCCCGCACCGGTGAATTCACGCCGCCGGGGATGTGATTAAGGGATTCGGCGAAGAGTTGTTCGGATTTAGTCATGAATTAGCCTTTAAATTTTTGCGCCACAGGAATCCGGCGCCCGACTCCGAACGCCTTGCTCGTCACTTTCAGGCCCGGGGCGGCTTGGCGGCGTTTATATTCGTTCAGGTCGATCAAACGCGCCACACGTTTCACGATCGATTCGTCGAATCCATCGGTGACAATCTCCGCCACCGACCGGCACTCGACCACGTACTGTTCCAAAATTGCATCGAGCACCTCATAGGGCGGCAGCGAGTCCTCATCCTTTTGATCCGGGCGCAATTCCGCCGAGGGCGACTTGGTAATCGTGGCCTCGGGAATGATCTCGCCCTCGCGATTGATCCAGCGCGCCAGCTCAAACACCTTCGTCTTGGGCACATCACTAATCACCGCCAACCCGCCGCACATATCGCCATAGAGCGTGCAGTAGCCGACNGCCAATTCGCTCTTGTTGCCGGTGGTGAGCACGAGCGACCCGAATTTATTGGAGGCCGCCATCAGGATTAGCCCGCGCAACCGCGCCTGCATATTTTCCTCCGTCACATCCT
Organism: Verrucomicrobiales bacterium; assembly: GCA_002718935.1. Lineage (GTDB taxonomy): Bacteria > Verrucomicrobiota > Verrucomicrobiia > Limisphaerales > UBA1100 > UBA1100. Next base: position 6,482 of record PBFV01000043.1, on the reverse strand, counting down.
CTGGCCGATCGCCAAAGATCGGCTCGAGACTTCCCTTCATCATCTCGAACCCCGCATGAATCGGAATGACGTCGTATTGAATACCGAGGTTGGCGGCCAACGCCTCCGAGTCATCGAGACTGCCCTGAGAGGAATACGGCGAAGGCATCGTNATACCCCGCACATTCTCCGCGCCAAGTGCCTGCACCGCGAGCGCTGCCGTCACCGCCGAATCGATCCCGCCGCTCAAGCCAATCACCGCACTGCTAAAGCCGCATTTACCGAGGTAATCGCGCACACCCAACACCAGCGCATCATGCAGCAACGCCATGGCATCCGGTTCACTGGCCGGTTGCGCCGCCCCATCCAGATCCACCTCCACCAACGCCTCGGAAAAATGGGGGCAGGCCGCCAGTGCTTCACCCGCGACATTCAGCACCAGGCTGCCTCCGTCAAAAATCAATTCATCATTACCGCCCACCGCATTGCAATAAACCACGGGCCGCTGCGCCTTGATCGCCAGGCTGGCCAGCATTTCGCGCCGCATCGCCTCCTTGCCTAGGTTCCAGGGCGAAGCGGAAACATTGATAATGATCTCAGCGCCCTGCTCCACCAGTTGCTCAACCGGATTGCCACGATACCGGCGATCCGGCCAAAAGGCATCATCATTCCACACATCCTCGCAAATCGTCAGGCCGAGCCGGCAACCGTTAAATTCCACCGGCACATTGGATTCGGCCGGCTCAAAATAGCGGTCTTCATCAAACACATCGTACGTCGGCAACAACGTCTTCGCCCGGGTGGCCACAATCTTGCCCTGATGCAGCAACGACACCGCATTCACCGCCGGTCGCCCCGGTTGCCGCTCATTTTCGGTCACATGCCCAACCACCAAGCCAGTGCCCCCCACCGATTGCGCCAACGATTCCAGCGCCGCCAGATTGCCCTCAATGAACCCGCTCTTTAGCAGAAGATCCCGCGGTGGATATCCCGTCATCGCCAGCTCCGGTGCCACCACCAGTTCCCCCCCGGCCGCCACTCCACGCTCATATGCGGCACGCAACAGCGCGAGGTTTCCGTCGAAATCCCCAACCGTCGTATTGATCTGCGCCAGCGCGAGTTTCATCAACCGTTACCTGAGATTCGGAGGGTAAGTTTGCGGCAACGTGCCCTTTTCGGTCATCACCATCGCGCCCGGCTTCACGCCTTTGCGTTGAAACCACCCCTGCGGCACTTCCAGTGCGTACTGGATATTAGCGCTCACCGATTGCACGCCGTTGGTGTCGCCCGGCTGCATGTCATGAATCTCCAGCAACCGCCCCGTGGCATCGATGTAACCAATCGACAGAGGCACCGTGACGTTTTTCATCCAATAACTGCGCGGCGCCGGTGCGTCATGCACGAAGATCATCGCCTCCGCATCCGTCATCGCCTTGCGAAACATCATTCCCGTCTGGATCTCGCGATCCTTCAAGGCCTGCTCCGCCGCCACCTCCACCGTGCCCACAAACACCTTCACCGTCGCCAAACGCCCCTGCGCCTTTGTTGGCTCCCAAGGTTGAATCGGCGCCACCGGCACTTTCTTGACCGGCATCGGTTTAGACTCCGGCATACCCCCATCACCGCACCCGTAGGCTAAGAGCAAAACAACCATGATTGGCAACACACCGCGCACACGCGAAGCATGCTGGAGAAATAAAAAAAATCCAAGCCAACCCGTTACTCAACCAAAGTTGCCTTTAGACAACTGGTTTTGGGTAAATTATTTTGATTGGGGAAACCATGAACCCAATCCTCAAGCACGNCACCGTGTATCACCGGCATGCGGTCATGAAACTTCGATACCAATTCATTAGGCTTTGTCGTCAAAATCGTGAATGTCTCGATGTTCGATCCAGTGTGNGCNGNATGNNCACCGAATAAATCAGGTTGCTCAGNNGGGCGNGTTNCCCAAGTTTCCCACAGGCCAGCGAAGCAAAAAAGTCGGTTGTCAGGGAGATGAAAGTGATAGGNCTGCTTCCTGCNNGTNTCGGCGTTGTGATTCCATTCGTAGAATCCNGTGGCNGGNATGAGGCANCGGCGTTTTTNCCAGGCGTNNCGGAAGGCGGGTTTTTNNGCGGCGGTTTCNACGCGGGCGTTGAAGAGTTTTTTGCNCAAGAGATTCGTCTTTCGCCCAGTGCGGAATGAGGCCCCAGCGCATGNGGCGTATTTCGGTGCGACCGTTTTCGCTAACAATGACCGGGGCGGCTTCGGTCGGGTAAATCATCGGCCGNGGTTCGAATTCGTAGGTGCATGCGTCTANGGCCAGCACATCGGCCAGCATCATTGGGTCGACGGTCTCTGAGTAGCGGCAGCACACGGGAAAAAAGTATTTGGGCGAAAGTGGAAAGTCAAAATTCAATCGGGANGGCGAAGCTNCTGNTGAGNCGGGATGNGTGAANATGTGTCATACNTATCTCAATCGGTNTTTAATTNNGCTCAGCGGGAGCTTCGCNCTCCCATTGGTTGTTTTTGCTTTCTACCTCTGGTTTTTTCCTTTTTCCTCCGCTCATGGATTTGCAGTTAACCGACAAGGTCGTCNTNGTNACNGGTGGCTCAAAGGGAATTGGNGCGGCGGCGGTNCGNAGNTTTGCGGCGGAANGGGCGCGGGTGGTGATTGCCGGCNGAAGCCCNGCGGAAGGGGAAGCTTTGGCGGCGGAGNTNAATGGAATTTTTGTGGAAGCGGAATTGTCTGAAGAGGCGGCTTGCCGAAACGTGGNGGAGAAATCGCTAAACACTTTTGGGCGCATTGATGTGTTGGTAAACAATGCGGGATTTAATGACGGTCGTGACCTGAATACCTCCCCCGAGGATTTCATGGCGTCAGTGCATCTCAATTTATCGCATGTATACACACTCGTGCATTTGTGCCGCGAGGAATTGGCGCGCAATAAGGGAGCGATCATCAATGTCAGCTCCAAAGTTGCGGAGACCGGCCAGGGCAGCACTTCAGGATATGCCGCGGCCAAGGGCGCTATGAATGCGCTGACGCGTGAATGGGCCATTGCGCTGGCGCCGGATGGTGTGCGAGTGAATTGCGTGATGCCCGCCGAATGCATCACGCCGCAGTATCAGCGATGGTTTGATTCGCTCAATGACCCGGCCGGAACGCGGGNNGCCATTGAAGGGCTGGTGCCGCTGGGCAACCGCATGACCACTCCGGAGGAACTGGCGGATATGATTGTGTTCCTCGCCTCACCTCGCAGCAGTCATACGACCGGTCAAATCGTTTTCGTGGATGGCGGCTACACGCATCTTGATCGCGCGGTGAGTGCGGATCACAGCAAATGGGGCTGAGCTTTAAAGCCGGCCCCTTCCCCTACTTTTTCTCATTCGCGCCACCGAGGGTGACGCTGATCTTNTATTTGTTTTGCAGGTGNGCGTGCGCCTGGCTGGCGTAACTGGTCTTGGGGTATAGCTTGCAGGTTTGCTGCAGCCATTTGATGGCGTTTTCGCGGGAGCCGGATTGCTCATAGGTGTAGCCAATGTGAATGGTGGCCTGCGGGGCCACGCTNTTGTCGGCGCGGGCCTGATGATAAAGCACGAGCGCTTCCTTATATTGTTTCAANCGCCGGTGGCATGAGGCCATGGCAAAATANACGCTNGGNTANTTGTCNGACTGNCGATAGCTTTGGATGGCTTCCTTGANNCGGCCGCTNNNNTCGTAGCANTCNGCNATNCCCCAGTACCAANNGCTNAANTTGCCGGCNTCCACCTTNAGNAACACNTGATANGTGNCNATNGCCTTGTCCCATTGTTTGGCNGTNCGCCANACNNNCACGATGGNNTGNTGCCATNGGNCNTCNTTTTTCTGNTCCAANCNGATGAGNTGGTTNTANGTNTTNACNGCGCTGTCCCATTTTTTTTCNTCNACCCANGTGNCNGCNATNNCNNNNANNCCGGCTTCGCGGTCGTTGTATTGGCCGTAAATTTTCCGGGCTTCCGCATACCNTTTACGTGCCCGATGCCACCCGGCCTGACGGCCGCGCAGGTCATCATCCACGCCAACCAGTTTGCCGAGNTGTTCATAAACCGCCAGCCCCTCATCGTCACGAGCGGCCCGGCCATGCACGGCGGCCATGGTATAATAGAATTCGCGGGCAACCAGTGCATTGGCTTGATCATTCACATCGGAGGGCACCTGTTTTTTGATGAACGCAATAAAATCATCGGCCAGNTTCAGGCCGGCTTTGTTTTTTTCCGAGTCCCTCNCCAGCGTGCTGATGGGGTTGGAGGAGTACTGGTACAGCTTGCGGATCAACGAGGTGCCGCGGTAGGTGGTCTCCAGCGCTTTGTGGGCTTCAGCGAAATCGCCCGCATAAAAGTAGTGCGAAGCCAAATTGCATGAGGCCTGAGTGGTGTAATAATTATTCTCNTTGGAACGGGCGGTTTTGTAGGTGAGGTCTTCCCACATTTTAACGCGCTTGGCGGTGTTTTGGCGAATGCGATACACCTCCGCCAAATTCCACTTGGCCAGTACGCTCGTATAATGCTTGGGAGCCGTGGCGATAGCGCGGGCGTAGGCCTTTTCGGCATTGGGCAGTTCGCCCACAGCCTGATAACTTTGGCCGATGAGGTATCCAGCCAGAATCGCCTCGTGGCTTTCGGGCCAATAATCGATCACGGACTGAAACCCATCGCGGATGGCCGTGTAAACGCGGCGTTGCTTAACCAGGCAATGGCTCCACATCAGCTGCGCGTAGGGCGCGGCNATACTGCGTTCATACAACGTAATAAATTTTTCGTACTCGGAAGCAGCTGCCTTGTATTCGCCCTTGAGATAAAACCCCTGTGCCACCTTGAGNTGATAACGCTCCACCTCGCGCATCTTGGCGAAGGTTTCCACGGGGATTTGCTCGAGATACGATAAGGTTGCCGCATGGGCCGACAATGCGGTCACCACAACGATCCAAACGGCGAGAAGGCGTTTCATTATTCGTCCTTTTTCTTTCGGGCCTGCACCCACTTGCTGTATTCAGCGTGCGAATAGAGTATCACGTTTCCGCCCAGCCGATAGCAAGCATCATAAACACTGCTGGGCACACCGGCATGGCCATCCGCCCAGGCATCGCCGATGTCGCCGGGGTGATAATATGCCACCAAGCGGCTGTCGATCACCCAGCCATAAGCCGTGCGGCCGCCGTGCGGCGCCACGATCGGCACAAAGGGNATGCCNCGNTGNATNGGATGATCCAGCGGCACACGGATAGGTTCAGCCTGCGGCAGCACCTGGCGCATCATGCTGAAAAACTGACTGTGCCAACCGGCNCTGCCTCCGTTNTCNGCAAAGAGCATGCCGTGCTTGGTGGTGAGATACTCGCGCATGGTCTCAATTTCACTGCGCGAAAGGGAAATGTTTTTCTGGCCGGTCATGTAAATCATCGGCGGACTTTTACCGACGGGAAAGCGCGCAAGCTGCCCGAGCGTACGCACCTCCGGCTTGGGGGCAATCTCATGGCCAGTATTGGCCCCGTACCAGACCAACATGTTGAGGTCTGAATTCAGCTGCAGATCCTGATCCCAATCACCACCGGTATAACGCAGCCGGATAAAACGTACTTTGCCGCGCTTGGTGCCGCCGGCAAAACCAGCCCCCTTCCCTTCGCCCTGCCCCGGCGTGTACACGTGCTTGGTGATCTCCATTAACTCTAGCTTGATCTGCTCGATGGGCGGCGGGTTGAAGAGAATCGCGCTAAATGGGTTGATCACATATTTCTTCCGAATCACCTTTTGAATCTTCACCACCTTTTGCTTCAGCTGCTCTTCACCACCGCCGGCCGGCAGCTCATACAATTCACTGCAGCCGGAAATGGACAACAACAACCACACCGCAAAAAACCATCCCGTATAAAATGTAACCGTGCAAAAGGACTGCTTTAGCTTTTGCCGTTTTTGTCCGTAGTACCACGCGTCCTGATCCACCGGATTCCACGGACCGCCTTCCCACGTATTGGTGATCGAGAGCACGATTGAAACCAGATACCCGATCATCACCAACCCCACTACCACCGCGAAGGAAATAAAGTAAATGCGATTCACCGACGGCCAGTCATCGCGCATGGCGTACACGCCCAGTGAAATCATCAACAGCACTGCGACCCCAAACGCCAGCACCCACGCGCGCCCGGCCAGGGTACTGGGCGCCCCTACAGACTGGTTCATGGCCTCCAACGGCCCTACTCGGCCTAAACCGCCATCAGCCGTACGATGGAGAAGTTGAAACTCGCGTGACTTGCGTTCTACCAGCCAAATGAGCCACAGCAGGCCGCCCACAAATAGAATTGCTCGACCGCCCACCGCGAACGCCACACGCCATTCCGCCCAGCCAAAATAATCGGCGTTGTAAACCAGCCATAATCCAACCGGAATAGCCGCCACCGACAAAACCAATCTCCGGCCCCAAGCCGGCCAGTCATTCGCTCGGCCTTTGCGAAGGAGCAGTATCGCAGCCAACAGCGGCAAGC
>PBFV01000042.1 GCA_002718935.1 Verrucomicrobiales bacterium | reverse complement strand
GATTATGTGGATTTCAAAATTGGCTATGGGGCCCCGGCGGACCAAGTGCAGCGATTTCTAAAGTCGGTCCACCTGCGGGCGGCGGAAGCCAGCCAAGGCATGGAGGCAGAGAGCGGGCCGAAGATTGCCCTCAAGGAAAACGGCGATCACGCCACACGCTGGCGGCTGGGGTATGTGTTGACCAAGCCGGAGGAATTGCTGACGGTGCGTGATGCCGTGAATCTGGCGGCTTACGAGATGCAGGAGGAGTTTGGCCTCGATCTCAGCACGCCCACCACTCACGTGGTGGCGTCGGACAATGCCAGCTCGTCGAGCACGCCCAGCAGCGCCTCGATCACCGGTTCGGCAGACAACTCGTAATCGCACGTTGTCACCCACTCATCGTAGGTTTTATTGCCCGTTTCCACCCGAGTGCCGTGCACCACGCGAGCGGGCAGGGGGGCCTCAGTTTTGGCCGGCTCGAATTCGTCCTCTGGAATCCAGCCCTTTAACCCATGCACCACGCCGGGGCGCGGGCTGACCATGTGAAACGTGCACGAATTGCTGTAAGGCATTACGTAGGCGTCGGCCAAGCTAAACAGTGCCTGCGCCTCGGTGAATGACACGCCCACCCGATCAAACACCGCCGTGCGACTGGCCATGATGGCGTCGGCCGAACCGCGGGTGTCGTGCATGCCGTCGAGAATGAAGGCCGCATTGGGATGCTGCNTCAGCACGGCTTCCACCAGTTGCCGCAGGCGNGCGCCCTCGTCCACCCATTTNCGATTGTGCTGGCGCAGCGTGAGCCAAATGACCGGTGAATGATCGCCCAGCTCCGTGCGTAGTTGGTCGTGGGCGGCAGCATGTTCTTCACAAAAACTTTCCTGCAACGCCGTCTGCATGGCCGCGGGCATGTGCGAGTTGCAGCCCATCCGGCCCAGGGTTAGCCCGCGCTCNAAGGTCGCCATGAAATATTTTACGGAAACCGGCACCTCACTTTCCGCGAAATCCACCACTTCACTTTGNACGCGAGCGGGCAGTCTTTGGCGCAGNGCCAACACATCCCTCGGGCCGGTGAGCAGCGGCAGGTCGCAGTCGGTTTGATTGTACAACTTCCATAGTAGCGGAAACTCCTCGCGCAATTGGTGGCCGGCATTTGGATGGAAAGCTTGCGTAAGCACCAGCCGGTGGCCGGATTCATTCGTGCAATATTGATCAACCGCTTCAGGATTAACCTTCAGCAGCTCTTCCAGCATTACACAGTTTAACGCAATCCGCTCGGGTTCCCAGCCTTGGCGCAGTACCGGATGATCGTGGTTCATCAGGCTCACCACCTGTTTGCGTTCCGGGAAATAAATGCCGACGAGNCGCGGGGGATGAAAGCCGATGATAAAATAATGCAGCTCCGGTTCGGCAAAGCGGTAAAAGACGGGGTTTAGCACCTCATCGCCCGTGGCGGGAAATGTGAGGCGAGTGGTGATGGTGCGGCCGGTCTCGAGGTGAAAGGATTGCAGATAGCCGCGCATCACCAGATCCACCTGAAACCGATACATGCCGTGCCGCCAATCTGCCATGGGAATATCGGGGTCCGTTTCCTGTAGGTGCTCCACGGCCCCGCGCAAGCCGTCGCTGTACGGCAGGCTGCTCCGCCACGGGGTCACGCGCGGATTCCCGAAAGATTGCTCGGGGCATTCGCTGAAGTCAAAGGCGTGCAGCAGTTCGATGCCTGTTTGCATGCTATTGATTNAAGGCAATTTCCTTGGCGAAATAGGTGAGGATCAAGTCCGCGCCTGCCCGCTTGATGGCCANGAGCGATTCATCACGAGCCGCGGNGTAATCCAGCCAGCCATTCTTGGACGCCGCGTGTAGCTGGGCGTATTCGCCGGAAACCTGATAGGCGGCCACCGGNAGGTCCGTGGAATCGCGNAGACGGCAGATGATATCAAGATAGGCACCGGCGGGCTTGACCATTAANAGGTCCGCGCCCTCGNCCACATCCAGCGCCGCCTCGATCATCGCCTCTCGCGGATTGGCGGGGTTGAGCTGGTAGGTGCGCTTATCCAAATACACCTCGCCGGCGGCGGATTGGCTGCCCACGGCATCGCGGAAGGGGCCNTAAAAGGCGGAGGCGAATTTTATGGAATAGGACAAAATCGATACGTCCGTGTGGNTCCCGGCGTCCAGCGCGGTGCGAATGGCGGCTACGCGGCCGTCCATCATGTCCGAGGGGGCCACCCAATCCACCCCGGCGGAGGCTTGCAGCACGGCCATTTGCGCGAGGATATCCACGGTGCCGTCATTATCCACATCNGTGCCGGCGGCGTTGAGGATNCCGTCGTGGCCGGTGGTGGTGTAGGGATCGAGAGCCACGTCGGTGATAACGATTAGGTCCGGGCAGGCGGCCTTNACCTCGCGCACGGCGCGCAGCACGAGGCAGTNNGGGTTCAGTGCCTCAGTGCCTNGGGNNTCCTTTTTTGCCGCTGGCGTTACGGGAAAGAGCGCCACGGCCCGGATGCCGGCGGCCGCTGCCTCGCGGCATTCATCCACCAAGCCGGNGACGGTGTGGCGCTGCACGCCAGGCATGGACTCGACCGGTTCAGCAGTATCCAATTCATGGACGAACAGNGGGTAAATCANATCTTCCACGCGCACATGCGTCTCCTGCACCAACGCCCGGGTGGGGGCATTGCGGCGCAACCGGCGCGGGCGCCGGGGAAGTGAAGAGGGATCCTCCGCCATGGACGCCGTGATAATGACGAAAAACCCCTGTTTTTCAAGCCAAATCCCTTGCCAACGACGCGAACCGAGGTTAGGTTGGCTTCATGGCACTGTCACCTTCCGCCCGTCGTCGCGGCTTTACGCTAATCGAAATGCTGGTGGTGATCGCCATCATCGGCATTCTCGCCAGCATGCTCCTCCCGGCCTTGGCCNGGGCCAAGCAAAAGGCGCTCCGCGTGAAATGCATGAACAATCTCGGCCAAGTCGGCAAGGCGATGTTCATGTTTGCGCAGGACAACGACGACTGGTTTCCGTGGAATGATTATTGCCCGCCTTTCAGCGTGAAGGCCGAGCATTTTGGCAGCAATTACAAGGAAAGCCCCGGCTACATTTTTGCCTGCCGCGGCCTGAAGCGGGACTTGGTGACGCCGAAAATCCTATGGTCCCCGTGTGANNCCACGCGCCAGGCCGCTCACGAGCTGGCGCTGGATCAGTGGAAATCTTTTAGCGCCCACGACAACAAGCCGATTCCCTGTGAAGCGATTAGTTATGTGATCATCAAGGGCGGGGATGTATTGCGCTCCACCACGGTGCTGGCCACCACGCGCAATTTATCCACCGACGATCTGGCCACGGCCAAGTGGGTGGGCAGCGATCAGGTCAATGAAGACGGCTCGGCGCATCCGAACATCATGTCCAATCTCGAATCCAGTCAGGGACAAATGGTGTTGGCCGATGGCAGCACCAAGCTGGCGAAGGACAGCGACATTGGCGCCAACGGCATGATCGTCAAGCCGCACATCGAATCCAATGGCGGCAAATACATAGGCCCGGGCATCACGCAGGTGATCGCCTGTTCCAACGGGCAGACCCTCACACAGNTNGCTTTGAGTGGNTTCGCGGCCAAGCTGCATCAGGCCAAGAAGGACGAAAAGTTTGTGTATCTGCTCTTCACCGGCAGCGACTGGTGCCCGCCATGCATTCAGCTGGACCAGCGGGTGCTGAGAACACCCCAATGGCAGAACGCCACCAGNGGAATGGTGACCCACATTTGTGACTTTCCCATTACCAAGCANCTTTCCGCCGAGACCAAGCGCGAAAACGAACGCCTCGCTAAAGCCTACAACGTGACCGGTTATCCCACGCAGCTCATCTTGGATGGCGAAGGCAATGTGCTCCGACGTACGTCCGGTTTCAACGGCAACGCCGCCCGTTATGTCAACTGGGTCACCGGCCAATAGCATGGTGGAAAGCGACACCCTGNGGCGGCGGCTCATCGCCATTGGAATAGTAGGTGCCATCTTATTGGCCGTGCTGGCACAACGTTGGTTGTCTGAAGATTCCGAGGAGCTGGTTTTTTCCACCGGCCAGGAAGGTCTCCTATACCATGAACTTGCCGCGGCCTTGAGCGAAGAAGTGGAGCTGNCCCACTCTCACATTACNTTGGATCTACTTGCCTCCAAGGGCAGTCTGGAAAACGCCGACCGCCTCAACCAAGGCACCGCACACCTCGCCCTGATGCAAAACGACACGCTAGCCGGCGCGGACGTGCGGAGCATCACNGCTATCTACCCTGAACTCGTGCATTTCCTCTGCCGAAAAGACAGCCCCATNCGGTCTCTGCGCGATCTGCCCGGGCACACCCTCGCCNTGGGCGTGAAAGGTAGTGGTTCGGAAAAGTTCACTACCGAGTTGCTCGATTACCTGAACATCGACATCACCAAGATCAAGATCGTCCATCTGCCAATTCAGGATGCCACCACTCAACTCAAGGNCGGTGNCGTGGACGCGTTNTTGTTCCTCACTGGCTTAGGCAACACCGCCTGTCAAAAGGCGCTCAACGAAGGNGCNCAGTTAACGCCATTGGTGCTGCCGCCCGGTGGCGAGTCATCCTGGGCCGGCGCGCATGAATGGGCCCGCACGATGGCCGATGGTTTTCGGGTGCACTATCCGCACGCCACCGCCCACACCATCCCGCTGCTGGCTTATCCCGGCGCCGGAGGCGGGCAGCCGGCCGAGCCCATTCCCACCTTAGGAGTGCAGGCGGTGCTCGTTTGCCACAAGGATTTGCCGGCAGATTTGGTGGAGACCATTACCCGGACCATTTTTGAGCACCGCGCTTCCCTGTCGCAACGCCACGCGGCCTTTAGCAGCCTTTCGGAAAACGTCGCTCAAGAGAGCCTGCAATTTCCCCTGCACGAGGGAGCCGAACAATATTTTCGCCGCGAGGAACCGGGCTTTCTGGTGAAGTACGCCGAGTCGATGGGCTTCATTTTGTCCGCCAGCATTATTCTTTGGGGGTTGATCGGCGGCATTCGCAAATGGCTGTTGCAGAAGCGCAAGGATCGGATCGATAAATATTATCAGGCGATTGAGAGTATCATCGGTCGATTGCGCGAGGGGGAGGAATCGCTGGATGATCTGGAGGAGGAACTGATCACACTGCGCAAGGATGCCCTGCATGAATTGGTGAAGGAGAAGCTGGCGGCCGATGAGTCGTTTGTGATTTACCAGAACATGGCTAATGGTTGTCAGCAGTTGCTCGCCCAGAAAAAACAGGAACGGCGACAGGCCGTTTAACCCGTCGCCGTTCGCTGGCTTGATTTTTTTTGGCGCTTACTTCAGGCGCTTAATGCGCACGTTGCGAAACTGCACCGCGGCCCCGTGACCGGCAAAGCCGAAGTGACCCTCGGTGCGCAGGCGGCCCTTAAACTTGGTGATGGGGCCCATGGTTTTGCCGAGCTTGCTCAGGTCACAATCAAGGATGGTCTCGCCATTGAGCACAACCTTGATGGTGTGGCCTTTGACGGTGACTTCCTGCGTGTTCCATTCGCCGGGTTTTTTCAGGTGCCCGCGCTTGGCGGCAGCCATACCGTAGGCGCTGCCGTGGTACTGCGCGGGATGCAGCTTGGCGTATTTCTTGGCGGTGTTGTCGAGCACCTGTAGTTCGCACATGCCGACGTAGGCGGTGTCGCCCTTGCCGGGATAACGAATGGCGAGGCCGTTGTTGCCGCCCGCGGGCAGCTTGATCTCCATTCGCACGACAAAGTCGCTGTAGTTTTCCTTAGTATAAATGGTGCCGCCTTTGCCGGGCTTGCACTGGATGGTGCCGTCGGTGACCTGATAGTTATCAATCGGGCCGGCCCAACCTGTGAAGTCTTTGCCATTGAAGATTGACTTGAAGCCCTTCTCCTCAGCGACCGNGCTGAGGCTCAGCAGTAGAGTAAGTGCGATGAGTTGTTTTTTCATGTTAATTCAATTCCTTNATGAAGATGTTGCGCCAGCAGATTTCGCCGCCGTGGGTTTGCAGTTGGATTGGGCCACGGGCGATGAGGGGCTTGCGCTTGTCCTTGGGGGTCTTGCGGTCCCAGAAATTGGTGAGAGGTGCATTGTCCACGACGAGTTTACCGTTAAGCTTGATGGTGACCTTGTCGTCGACCATTTTGATGTGGAAGGTGTTCCACTCGCCAAAAGGCTTGTCAGCTAGCACGAGCGGATCGCGGCCAGGGGTGCCGGCGGGGCCGTTGTTCCAAAGACCGCCCGAACCCTTGTCAGCGCCGATCTTCCATTTGCCGCCTTCCTTGGTGGTGTCCCAAATCTGCACCTGCGGCACGCCGCGCAGGTAAATACCGCTATCGGCCTTGGCGACCGTCTTGTAATCCACGTACAACTCAAAGTCGCCATAGTTTTTCACGGTGCTGAGGTACAGGCCCTTGCCATCATTGATGAGAATACCGTCCTTCACGGACCAGTGTTGCTTGATGTTTTCAAGGCTATTGGCCTTCTTTTCGGCGAGGGCCTTTTTGCCGAGNGCCATCCACTTTTCGGGGTCCTCCGTTCCAAGGCCCCACCAGCCCTTAAGATCTTTGCCGTTGAACAGGGCCTTGAATCCCTTGGGCGGCTTGTTGAGGTCAGCCCCCGTGACCGTGACGGCGGCGAGGAGGAATACAGGAATGAGTTTCATCAGTTTCATGGAAAAAATCGTTCGTGGAACGGCCCAATGATGGGCCCACCACGAACGATTGCAAGCTCGGTCTGCGTGCGCCTAGCCAATCTTTGGCAAACTCGCCGCCGCAATGGCCTGGCCGTGGCGTTTCTCGGTTTCGTCCGGGAAGTGGAACTTAATCCGCTCGGCCAGCTCGGGGAATTCCGCTGCCATCACTTCCTTGGAACGCGTGATGATGTGTTCGCCTCCGGGGCCGGTGGTCACACGGCCAAGCAGCAGCACATATTGGAATTCATAAAACTCCGCGTAATGCGCCAGCGTATAGCCGAGGTAAATGCCGATGGCATCATAAATCTTCAGTGCCCGCTCATCGCCTTCCTCCATGAGCTTCTGCACAATCTTCAACTGCTCGGGCATGCTCAGGCTGGTATCATACTCAATACCNGAAGCCGGNAGCAGGCGGGCAACCGCTTGTTGCGAGAAATACTGCGCGCCCACACCGAGGTCGNCGCTCCATTCATCGGCCGGCGCTTCCGGATGCAGATCCACCGGCGCAAAAGCCAGCTCGCTGAGCCACGTGGTGATGTTGCCGTCCATGTCCACATAACCGCCGCCTTCGCTGGTGCCCATGGCGATGCCGAGCACNCCGTTGCCGGATTCNCCTTTCTTNCGCAGGGCCATCGAGCCGGCCAGNGCGGTGACTTCNCCGTCGTTNATCACNTCCAGCGGGCANTTCCATTCCTCGGCNATNCGNGTNAACATGTCGCGCACCTTGGCNTCNAAATCCTCCGGNCCCACGCCNCGGAANAGCGANGCCCACGTNACCTTGTTGTGCGANTAACAACCNGCCGCACTGCCGCCNATGGCGTCCACACTCGGCAGATGCTCGGCGGCGCGCTTNAGCGAATCGATGATGCCTTCGTAATGATAATCNGGNTTCGGCTCNAAGTACGGNTCCCACACAATCTCCTCGCTGAANTTCACCTCNCCATCNACNACCGCCGCCGCCTTGCGATCGCTGCCGCCNAGNTCNAAGCCGATGCGNTTNCCTTCNAGATGCCGNCCCAGNGGGCGNGCTTCGGAATTCTCCGCGGGCAATTCGGCGCAGCCCNCCACCTCCAGCGAGTTACCGTTGTTTTTCACGCCGATCACGTCGTCGTCGAATTTGCCGAACTCATTCGTGCGATAATAATCCTGCAGCCGCTCGGTGTAGGCGTCCGCGCCGCTAAGATGAATCTTCCAACCGCCGCGTTGCCACAGCAAAAACTTCACCATGCGCTCGAGGTGGCGGAAATTGTTCGGCTCCAACTCGTGATCGGCCGGGAACAGCACCGTGCGATGATGAAACACCGAGCCATCGGCCTGCTCGAGCGCGATGCCCACGTCCACCGCCGCGCCGGTATCGCGTGCCGCCGCCTCAAAGGCGCGGTTGACCAGAATCGCCGGGCGAAAGGTCGGGTGGAGTTCGGGAACAAACTTCGGTTCAGGCAAAAGATTCGCGTCACTCATTTTTCGGGGCGCGCATCCTGTTCGTTTCGCGTTTGCTTGGCAAGCCATTGCAGGCCGGCCTCGGGGATTATTTCGTGGCCGCCCTGAAAAATCGTCACCCGCGCCGCGCCGGATTTTCTGCGGAAAAGCACCGATTTACGGCCATAACTGGCATCGGCCACCGCCTCTTTCCGCAGCACCTCCGGCACCTTGGCCGTTTTCACAAACTCCCCAATCAAGGCCGCGCTCAACCGGTCCTTCGGCGCCGCCAATGCGTTGAACGCCTCCAACGAATGACTGATCGGCACGCTGCCGTTGTGGCCGTCAGTGATGCCCGCGTTGATGTCGAGATTTACTCCACGCGCGCGGGCTATGTAGGTGATGGCCGACCGCTTGAGCGCATCCGCGTGCTCCGGCGTGCCGGGCAGCGGTTTGCCGCCGATCGCTGCTTCGATCTCGCCGGCATAGCGCAGCTTGCGTTTCGAGGTTTCCGCATGCCACTTCACCAAATCCGAAATCGGCACCCACGCCGACACGCCCGCCCACAACTCCGGCGCGCGCCCGGCCATCAACAGACTTGCATACCCGCCGCCCGAGGCGCCGATCACATAAATCCGGTTGGCATCCACGTTGCCCTGTTTCCGCGCCCACGCCACCGCGCTGAGGATATCCTGCACCGCCAGCTCCGATCCCATCGCCTGCGGCGTGCGGTTGCGCCCGCGGAAGTTGGGATGGATGAAATGCCAACCCTGCTTCACCACCCACAAGCCGTACGAAGTATTGGCCTGACGATAATCGCTGGACCACGAATGCAGCCCCACCAACAACGGCCGCGCCTCTTTGGCTTTGGGCGCAAAATGCAGCGCCGGTTGATCCGTATCATCCGCCGCACTGCGGTATTTGATTTCCCGAATCTCCTTCGGCCAGCCTTTGATTGCAGCATCCGCCGAACACGCCAACAGCAGCATCGCAAATACAAATCTCATGCGCCGAGTGTGTCAGGCCAACACCAATCGAAAAGCCAAAACAAAACACGCACTAGAGAAGAGAAGCAGGAGCTTCGCCCTCCCAACCGATGAATTGACCAACAATCCGCGCTTCAATCCCTCGGTAATTCATTTTACGCTCCGCGCGTGGCGCGCATTAAAATAGCGGCGGTGGCGGACATCGCCGAAGGTACAACGGTGAAATTTTCCTTCACGCGCGGGGAGCGGCCGTTGGAAGGGTTTGTCGGGCGCTTCAAAGGAGAGCTGTTCGCCTACGAAAACACCTGCCGGCACATTCCGATTTCACTCGATTACGGCGACAACCGGTTCTTCACCAATCAAGGTGATGCCCTCATGTGCCAAACCCACGGTGCTGTCTACGAGCCCGACACCGGCCTCTGCACCCGCGGCCCTTGCGCGGGGGCGAGTCTGTTTCCACTAGAGATTGCGGAAGAGGATGGGGTGCTGTGGTTCGAGGAGGAATAGTCTCTGCGCCTGTGTGAGCGATTCGACTACGCCAACACACCTTTAACCACTTCGCCGTGCACATCCGTCAGCCGGTATTTGCGGCCTTGGAAACGGTAGAACAACCGTTCGTGGTCCATGCCCATGAGATGCAGGATGGTCGCCTGCAGGTCGTGCACGTGCACTTTGTCCTTGGCTACCTTGAAGCCCAGTTCGTCGCTGGCGCCGTAGGTGCCGGGCTTGGTGCCGCCGCCGGCCATCCATTGGGTGTACACGTCCGGATAATGATCGCGCCCGAGCACTTTACCCTTGGCGGTGCGGCCCTCACGGAACGGCGTGCGGCCGAATTCGCCGCCCCACACGATCAGCGTTTCATCAAACAATCCGCGTTCCTTCAAATCCTTGATGAGCGCAGCGATCGGTTTGTCCATCGTCTTGCACTTGTTGCGCAGACCGTCGCCGAGGCCGGTGCCGGCGCCAGTGCCGTGAAAGTCCCAGCCCCAGTCGAAGAGGTGCACAAAGCGTACGCCCTTTTCCACGAGGCGCCGCGCCAGTAAAATGTTGTTGGCCAAACTGCCCGCGCCGGGCTTGGCGCCGTAGCTGTCGAGGATGTGCTTGGGTTCCTTGGAGATATCCATCACCTCCGGCACACTCGCCTGCATGCGGTAGGCCATCTCGTATTGCGCGATACGCGTGATGGTCTCGGGGTTGCCGAGTTCCGTGGCCTGCAGACGGTTGAGGTCGTTGAGCGCATCAAGGCTCTTGCGGCGCAGGGCGCGGCTCATGCCTTTGGGGTTGGAAACGAACAGGACTGGGTCGCCCTTGGACCGGCATTGCACGCCCTGAAACACGCTGGGCAGGAAACCGCTGCCGAAGGAGTTTTTGCCGCCATTGGGCTGCACGCCGCTGGAAATGAGCGCCACAAAGCCCGGCAGATTTTGGTTCGTGCTGCCGAGGCCATATGTCACCCACGAACCCATGCTCGGCCGGCCTTCTCGCGCGCTGCCGGTGTAGAGCAGCAGCTCCGCCGGTGCGTGGTTGAACTGGTCGGTGGTCATCGACTTGATGAACGCGATGTCGTCCACGTGCTTCGCCAGCTCCGGCACGGCGTCGCTCATCCACGCGCCCGACTGGCCGTGCTGTGCAAATTTATGCGGCGTGCCCATCAGCTTCGGCACACCCGAGGTGAAGGCAAACCGCCGGCCTTTCAGGTACTCGTCCGGACAATTCTCACCGTCGCGCTTCTGCAGCTGCGGCTTGTAGTCGAACATATCCAGCACCGGCGGCGAGCCGGTCATGTGCAGGTAAATGACGCTCTTGGCCTTGGCCGCAAAGTGCGGCTTGCGCGGCTTGAGTGGTTGTGTGGGGTCAAACGCCACGTCGGCCGACGCGGTCTGCGCGCCGCCCATTATCGAGGCCAGCGCCGCGGCGCCCAGGCCCATCCCCGCCTCGCCGAGAAACTGCCGGCGCGTGCGATGTAAAAGCTGTTCGTGTTGCAGATTCATTTTCTTTTCAAGTTATCGTTTCATGAACATCTCGTCCAAATTCAAAAGTACATTGCCGACAATGGTCCAGGCGGCGAGTTCCTCGGCTTTCATTTCCTTGGGCAGCGGGCCGAGGGGATCGGTGGACATCAGCTTGGCGGCCGCGGGATCCTTTTTGTAATCGGCGTGCAACTCGTTGAAGAGTTTTACTAGCCGATTCACCTCGGTGGGTTTGGGCTCGCGCGAGAGGCACAGGCGCAGGCCATACGACACGCGATCGGCGGGCGTGGCGCCGCCTTCCGTCACGATGCGGCGGGCGAGCGCCTGCGAAGCCTCGACGTAGACGGGATCGTTCATCGTCACCAACGCCTGCAACGGCGTGTTCGTTGGCACACGGCGCACGGTACAGACATTGCGGTTGGGCGCGTCGAAGGCGGCCATTGAGGGGTACGGATTGGTGCGGCGCCAGTGGGTGTAGATGCCGCGGCGATACTTGTCCTCGCCTCCGCTGGTTTTCCAGTCCATGCCCGGGCCGAACGCCGCCGACACGCCGAAGCTCGGCTGGTAGGGCTTCACTGGCACACCATACATTTTGCTACTGAGCAGACCGCTGACGAACATCGCCTGATCGCGGATCATCTCGGCGGTCAACCGCAGGCGCGGTCCGCGCGCGTAGAAGCGGTTGGCGGGGTCATTCTCCAAACGTGCCGCGGTGGCGCGGGAATCCTGCCGGTAGGCGGCGCTGGTGACCAACAGCTTGAGGAACGCCTTGGTGTCCCACTTCATCCGCACCAGCTCGGTGGCGAGCCAGTCGAGCAATACCGGGTGCGTGGGCAGTTCGCCCTGCGAGCCGAACTCCTCGCTGGTGCGCACGAGGCCGGTGCCGAAGATGGATTCCCAATAACGATTGGCGATCACGCGCGTAGTCAGCGGGTTGCGTTCATCGAGAATCCACTCGGCCAACTGCAGCCGGTTGGGCTTCTCGGCGGTCGGCACGCCGAACACCGCCGGCACACCCTCGTACACGCGCTTGTCTTTCTGCTGATAATTGCCGCGCAACTGAATGTGCGTCTCGCGGCCCTTGGCCATCTCGCGCATCACCGGCACAGTCGTGGTGCCTTTCATGCCAGCGAGCTGTTTCTGGGCGGCATCCAGCTCTTTGGCCTTGGCAACCGTCTTGGGATTGTTCGCCGCAAAATAATCCTTGAGCCGTTTCACCTGCGTCGCATTGCGTTTCTCAACCGGCGTGCTGAGGATGCCGTGCACGTCCTTGGGCAGCTCCGTCTCCAGCTTGGGCAGCGCGCCCGCCACGATGGAGACGACCACCTTCTCATCCTTGAGACCCTTCACCGTCACCTCGACCACATCGCCCTCGGCCGCGGTGGTGGCCGTCTTGAACCGCAGCAGACCGGTGTCGCGCGTATTGGGCACGGGCACAAAAGGCAACAGCCGCGCGCCGTCCAGCGCGTAGTCGACATTCACCTTGAAGACCTTGTTGGATTCCTCTTTCCAAACCACTTTGCGATTGGCGTCCAGTACTTCCACGCGATGCACCTTCAACCGCTCGGCCAAGCCGGCGCCAGTGCGGTTCCAGATCGCCAGCTTCCCGATCGGCTGTTCGCTGCCGAGGTCGACCTCCCACCACGGATTGTCTTCCTGCGCGGAATGCGTGACCGAATTCTTCGCGTAATCGCCGTTGGTGTTGCCGTCGTTGCCGCGCGCCGCCGGACCACCGAAGCCCGTGCTGCTTTGCTTGGCCTTGCCCTTGGGTGCGATGTTTTGGCCGTTGCTAAAAACCTGCACCTCGGCCAGATGCAAAAACACACCCTTGCCTACGTTGGTGACGCGCACGAAACGCCCCTTCAAATCCTTCTCACCCTGCGGCCGCAGCTTGATCGTCACGCGGCTGGAATCCACGCCAGCCACCTGCAACTGATTGAATTTGCCGGGCGGCACTTTCACGGACAGCACATTGTTTTCGCGCGCAATTTTCACCCGCTTCACCGACACACGCTTTTCGAACTGCTTGGCCCACAGCTCCAGCCCGTCGAGCGCCGTTGCCTTGAGGTGATTCAGCTCCTTCTCCAGCGACGCTACCTTCAGCTCCGTGTCGCGCCGCTGCTTTTTCTGCGCCTCGCTGTAGATGCTGACAAACGGCGCCTCGTTGCGTTTGTCGCTGTCCTCGGTGTTGTTGAAAATGGCGAACAGGCGAAAGTACTCCTCCTGACTCAGCGGATCGTACTTGTGATCATGGCACTGCGCGCAGGCCATCGTGGTGCCCATCCATACCTGCATCGTGGTGTTCACGCGATCGACCACCGCCACATTGCGAAACTCCTCGTCAGCCGTGCCGCCCTCGTTGTTCGTTTGGGTGTTGCGATGAAATGCGGTGGCCACGAGCTGATCATTCGTCGGGTCTTTCAGCAAATCACCCGCCAATTGTTCGCGCGTGAATTGGTCAAACGGCATGTTGCTGTTCAGCGCGCGGACCACCCAGTCGCGATAGCCCCAAATCGTGCGCGGCTGGTCATCGGCATAACCGGTGCTGTCCGCGTAACGCGCCAAGTCCAGCCACTGTCGCGCCCAATGCTCGCCATACGCCGTCTTGGCCAACAGACGATCGACCAGTTTCCCGTAAGCCTCTGGAGATTTATCCCCGATAAACGCCTTCACCTCGTCCGGCGTCGGCGGCAATCCCGTAAGGTCCAAACTCACGCGGCGAATCAACGCATGCTTGTCTGCCGCCGGCGAAGGCGTCCAGCCGCGCCGTTCCAATTGCGCGAGGATGAAACGATCCACATCGTTGCGTCCCCACTTCGCATCCTTCACCGTCGGCAACGCCTCGCGCTTCGGCTTCACATACGCCCAATGCGGCTCGTACTCCGCTCCCTCCACAATCCATTGCTTCAGGATCGCCTTCTGCTCCGTCGTCAACGCCAGCTTCGATTCCTTGGGCGGCATCACCTCATCGGCGTCCTCCGCAAATATTCGGTACACCAGCTCGCTGTCCTCCACATCGCCCGGTTTGATCGCAAACGATCCGTTCTTTGTCTCCGCCACCGCCGCTTCGCGCACATCCAACCGCAGCTTCGCCTTGCGCGCCGCCGCATCCGGCCCGTGGCAGGTGTAGCAATTCTCCGAAAGAATCGCCCGCACATCGCGATTAAACGAAATCTTCTTCGGCGCCGCCTCCACAACCGCCGTGAACAACCCCAAGCTCAATAAAATCCGCCAAGTTTTCATGCGAAAAAATGATCATGCCGCCCGGCCGAGGGCGTGTAAAGATTGGACATTGATGGAGGGTAAACGATTCAGAAATTGAAAAGCTTGCCTGTAAGTGGAACTACTTCGATTTCAACGATTGCAAATATGCCAGCAGATCAGCGAGTTGCTCCGGGGTAAGGCCGGCGGCGAGGCCGGGGGGCATGGAGGAGTAGGCGATTTTTTCGCGCTTGGCGATTTGGCCGGTGGGGATGTCCACGGCCACGCCGACGGCGGTGCGGATGCTGATGGTGTCGTTGCTCTCGCGGGTCACAAAGCCGACGTGCGTTTTCTTGTCCTTGGTGGTGATGGCGTAGGTGTCAAAGCCCTGCGCGATGACAGCGTTGGGGTTGAGGATGGACTGCAGCAGTTCGGTGGGTTTGTAGCGTTTGCCAATGTCGACGAGGTGGGGACCCTTGGGTGACTGGCCGTCGGCGGTAGTGTGACAAGCGATGCAGGCTTGGGTGGTAAAAAACTTTTTGCCGCGCGCGACATTGCCCTTGGTCTTGAGGGCGCGTTCAATGGATTTCTTTTCGCCGAGTGTGGCGACCCAGTTTTTGGGATCACCGGTGGGTGCGGCAATCTTGAAGGGCTCGTTGGCGCCGTCGGTGCCGGCGACTGCAGTGCCTCCAGGAAGATCTTTCAGCGAAATCTTGTGGCGGGCGAGCTGCGTCTTCACGCCATCGACCGTGGCTTTGGGCGCGTTGGCGAGGGCGGTCTTGAGGCCGGCCTCGACCTTGTCGCTGCTGCTCCATCTCTCACGGGCGTAATACGGCCCGGTCGTGTCTGGGCGCGTGCCCCACCAACCCTGTGAGTAGTCACCTTCGCGATGGTAAAGGCGCACGAGTGTGGCGAGCGTGGCAGGATCCGGCTTCACTGCGGCGCGGGCACTGAGCGCGGCCACGACTTTGTCGTCGTGAATGTATTTCAATACGCTGAGCGCAGCGGCCCCGTGCGTGCCGTCCAGCGAACCGAGCAAGGTATCGACCGGCTTGATGGCAACCAATGCGCGCGTGGCGAGATGGGGGATGACGGCGGCGGGATTGGGTTCATTTTGCGCAGGCACCTTTTCGAGCTTGGGCACAGTAGCGTGCGGTAACATGGCGGAAGCCGCAGTGGCATCGCCCAAGCGACCGAGGCTGATGAGAGCCTGCGCTTGGACGCGCGTTTTTTTGCTGTCGAGCGCGTTAACGAAAACGTCTTTCTTTAAGCCCTTCAATTCGCTGGTGCGATCGGTGAGTGCCCGTAGAGCAAACTCGGCAACGTCCGCATTGGCGGCGAGCTTGAGCAGATCGGCCTGTGCCTTGGCGCCGTTGAGTTGCTTGAGGGTGAAGATGGCGGCTACGCGCCCGGCGAGCGGCACGGTTTTGTCACCGGCCAAAGCATTGAGTTTAGCAGTGCGGGCGGCGTTGGGGCCGCGGCGGAGCAGCTCGAATTGCGCGTGCAGGTTTTGCTGTTGGCTGGGGCCAATGAGCAGGTCGAACAGGGCAGCGTCATCGATCTTGGTAACGTCCGGGAATGGCTCGGGTTTGAATCCTTCGGGCACGATCTGCACGACGAAGCCGACGTTCGGCCCGCTGTACGAAAACTTGCCGCCGCGCCAACTGGCCACGTACATGCGGCCGCTGGCATCCACGTCGATGTCTGTCGGGCGCGGTATGGTCAGGAAGGTTTCCTGATGCGCATCAAAGGTGGGCCCGTTGGCGGGCGGGTTGTGCAGGAAGACGGCGCTGCGTCCCCAATCGCAGGTGTAGGCGCCGTGGCTGAAGGGCTTGGGCCAGCGGGTGTCGTGATAAAACATACCGCCGCAGCCGGAGCCGCCGCCGTAATCCTTGAGCGTCGGGAAAATCTCGTTGTGGAAATTTTTGTACCACGATGGGTAACCGTACTCGGCGGTTTGCATGATGTGACTGAAGCGCACATTCCAGCCGCCGCCGTCATTGGTGTTGTCACGCGTGAAAATGTTCAGATAAGGATCGATGCACGCATCGAGAATGTTGCGCAGGCCCCAGCAGTAAATTTCCATGTCCGTGCCGTCCGGCCGCACGCGCACGATGCCGCCGCCGCGCCGGCTGAGCACGCGGCCATCGGCGCCCACCGCCTTGGTGAAGCCGAAGTCGCCCACGGCAATGTAGATCCAGCCGTCGATGCCCATGCGAATGCCGTTGGTGGTGTGGTCAGCGCCGCGTTTGGAAACATAATCGGTGCTGATGCCCTCAATGAGCCGCTTCTCCTTGTCGGCCACGCCATCGCCATTGGTGTCCTCGTACAACGTGAGGAACGGCGGATGCAGCACCCAGAGCTTGCCGTTGTCGTAAATGAGCCCGCGCGGGTGATCCATCTTGGCGAAGGTTTTCACCTCGTCGACCTTGCCATCGCCGTCGGTATCGATGCAGCGCACCACGCGGCCGCGGCCTTTCTGTTTGCCGAGACTGCCCTGTTCATCAATGCCCACAAACACCTCGCCGGTGGCCGCTGCCGTGAGGCAAACGGGGTAATTTACCTCCGGCGGCGCGGCGAAGAGATTCACTTTAAATCCTTCCGGCGCTTTTACGCCATTAAAGCCACTGGCGTTTTTGTTACTCGCGTTCTCGGCGGCCTTCATTGCCTTGCGCGGCAACTTAGGCAGGGCACCGGTGTGCGCTTCAAATTCCCACAGGCTGCCCCAAACGCCCGTACTGGAACCGAGAAAAGTGATCTTGAAAAACTTTGCGCCCTTGGCATCGACCTTGTGCGGCGTGATTTGTTTGACCTCCTTGTTCTTGGTCTGGTCGACCACCATCTTCCAATCCTTGCCGTCGCTGGAGGACTCGACGGTATAGCGATAAGCCGCGTTGGTTTTTTCCCAGATGATACGGATGCTTTGCACATCCGCAGGCTTCTTCAACTCCACCTGAAGCCATTGGCCCGAGGCACCGCCCTGAGCACACCAGCGCGTGGCGGGATTGCCGTCGACGGCATGCTTTGCGAAGTTGTTCTTGTTCGCCTCCTCTGAACTCGCCGTGGTCTTGGCACCCGTGGCGGCATTCTTGGGGACTGAGGCTACCGCTTTATCTTTTTTTTTTGGCTCGCCGGTTGCGGTTTGCTGTTGAGATCGAAACTCTCGTTCTTCGGCTGGGCAATCGGCCAGGACTCCTTCTTGGTGGCCCAAAGGATGCCGCGGGCAATGAAGTCGAGGTACCGCTTGTCAGCCACGGTCACGTTGTTATGGCCAAGCGAGGTACTGAACACACGCGCGCCATGATACTCGCTTGCCCAAGCCACGACCGCCTTGGCATTGCTCTGCGTACCGCGGGCAACAACCTTGGTACCGGGCAGTACCTGAATGTTATTGTACAACTCCTCGCGCTGCGTCGTCCATCCCTTCAATCCCTTGGTGATGAACGGCACGTTGTTTTCAAACGCAATATCAATCGGCCGCTGCGGACCGTGCCCGCTGGATTGCAGGCCAATGTACTCGAACCATTTGCCGTTGGGATCGGTCACCTTCACCGGCACGCGAAAGTTGCCGAAGCGATACGAGTGCATCGCGCAATGGAGATTCACGCCCGGGATGCCCATCTTGTGCGGCGCGAGCACGCCGGCGATCACCTTGGGATCACTGATGCCCGCCGAACATTCGTCATGGATCACGAGGTCGTAGCCCTTGGCGTAGTCCGGGTTGCCGTAAATCTTCAGTGGCGGCTTTGTGCTCTTGTCCGGCGAATGAGCGTGGTCGATCTTGATGTTGATGCGCCGCTCCAGTCCCTGCTGCAGAATGTCCTTCTGCTTCGCGTAATCATGGCAGCAACCGCCCGTGATCAGCAGCGCGCGTAGCGGCTTGGGCAGCGGTTTCTTTTTATCCGCCGAGTAAAGATCTCCAGCCAACAGGCCGGCCAGCGTAAGAGTCAGAATAATCGCTCGCATGATACGTGTGTTCGCGCACACGCTACCCGCAGCGGCCGCAGGAATCAATCTTTGCCCGCGACTTTTTCCAGCATCGACAGCAGCGCCTTTTCAATTTTGACCGACGCGGTGATTTCCAGTGTGCAGGTGCCCATCCAGGTTTCGTAGCCGCCGAGCGCGTGTTGGCGCGGCGTGGGGAGGTAGCCGTTGTGACCGTTGGCCAGCTCGATGGTGAAGGTCGCCTGCGGCAACGGGCTCCTGGCCTTGAGGGTGAGGCCGATTTCGCAAAGCACTTCGCACGGGATGCTGGTGATGCCCACCTCGCCGAGGCGCAATGCCTGCAAAATGATTTTCTCCTCACGCGGCCCATTGGCGAGGCCGAGCGTGCGATGGGCGTAGGCTTCGGCCAATCCGGAGAGCGGCTTGGGCGCGGTGCCAGCAAGGACGGCCTTAGCGTAGGCGATCTCCTTTGCGGTCGGCTGACGGTTCTTAAGCGTGAGCTCGGTTTGCTCCATGGCAAGGGAAATGTCTTGGCGGAAACGCACCGTCTTATGCGCGGCGAGCACGCGGTCGGCGACGAGTTGTGCAACCTCGGTCATTCGCTGCATGAGCTTTTGGCGGGGGCGCGGAACGCGGAAACTGATGTTGTTGAGGTCGCCGCTGGTGCCGTTGGACATGAGCCCGATGAAGTCGTCGTCCTTGCCGAGCGCCTTCTCGATGAGCCCGGCGAACACGCCAAAATAATCCGCCGACACGCCGCCCGC
>PBFV01000041.1 GCA_002718935.1 Verrucomicrobiales bacterium | reverse complement strand
GGTGGGCATTGTGCCCAGTGAGATTGCCACCGATCAGGAGTTTCTGCGCCGCGTGACACTGGACGTGACCGGCACACTGCCGACGGCGGAGGAGGTAAAAACCTTTCTCGCCAGCAAGGATCCCAAGAAGCGGCAGAAGAAGATTGATGAACTTTTGATCCGTCCTGCTTATGCGGCGTGGTGGACCACGAAGCTCAATGATTTTCAGGGCAACAGTCCGCAGCAAATCCGCGTGAGCCAATACCTGCCGCGTGATGTAAATCTTAGCAGCGATTGGTACAACTGGGTGTACAAGCGCGTATTGGAGAACAGGCCGTACGACGAGATCGTGGAAGGCATTGTCCTGGCCACGGGCCGATCCAAGCCGGATCAACCGTACATGGATTACGCCAAGGAAATGGCGCAGTACCACCGGGACAAGAACCCCGAGGATTTTGCCGAGCGCAAGGACATGCCTTGGTTCTGGGCCCGACGCAACGTTCGCCAACCCGAAGAGAAGGCCATGGCTTTTGCCTACAGCTTCCTCGGCGTGCGCATCCAGTGCGCCCAATGCCACAAACATCCATTCGACCAGTGGACTCAGCAGGATTTCAACTCGTTCAAAGCCTTCTTTGAACGAGTCACCATGGGCAGCCAAAACCTCGCGCAAGACAAGGGAAACAGCTACCGCGACCTCACCAACAAGCTGCGGGATATGGCCAATTACGATCCCAAGGATCCGAAACAAAACCTCAACCGCGCCCTTCGACCTGTGGTGGAGAAACGCGTGGCTGCCGGCGAGCCGGTGCCGTGGCAAGAGTTGTATATCCGGCCGGAGCGCAGACGTAATTATACACCCGCCCAAATTGCCAAGATCAAGAAGCGCAATCCTAATTTCAATACGCGCGTGATTACGCCCAAGGTGCTCGGTGGCGACACGATGGAAGTGAAGTATCCCGACCCGCGCACGCCGCTCATGGAATGGCTGCGTGCAAAGGAAAATCCATACTTCGCCCGCGCCTTCGTCAACCGCGTTTGGGCGCATTACTTTAACCGCGGCTTGGTGGAGCCAGCTGATGATTTAAACTTGGCCAACCCGCCGACGAATGCAGCTGTCATGGAGCATCTCGCCCAAGGTTTCGTGGCCAGCGGCTACGACATGAAGTGGGTGCACCGCGAGATTCTCAACTCCAACACCTACCAGCGATCCTGGCGGGTCAATGCCAGCAACGAACATGATGACAAGAACTTCAGCCGTTATGTCATCCGCCGTTTGCCGGCTGAGGTAGCTGCCGACGCCATTCGTTTGGCCACCGGCTCCAGCGAACGCGTGGAGGAATTCGCCAGCAACATGGTTGGCCGCATGATTGGCAATAGCAGCATCGGCAACTATCGCGGCCGTAATGCCAACTATATGCTCGGCATATTCGGCAAACCGCAGCGCGAGAACAATTGCGACTGCGAGCGCACGGTGGATCCAACCTTGCTGCAAACGCTTTACACGCGCAACGACCCGGAGATGCTCTCTCAACTTTCTGCGCGCGGCGGCTGGCTCGATGAGCTTCGCCGGCAACACAAGATTCCGTCCGCCACGGATAACGCGCGACAGATTCAACGCTATCAGGCCAACATCAAGACCGCCCGTAAACGCCTCGCACAACTGCAAGCCGCGCTGCCCAAAAAGAAACCGGCAGCCACCAACCCCGTGCCACTCAGAGCCTACGAATCCCGCATGAAAGCTTATAAGAAGCAGAAGGAGAAAATCGACAGGGCCCTTCGCGGCTACACCAAGAGGGTCGCCGAACTGCGGCCGCAACCCGGAGCGGTGAAGGAACTACCCAAAGGCACCGAGGAACTCATCATCGAAACTTTCCTGCGCACAGTAAGCCGTTATCCCACGCAAGAGGAGATGAAGATGGCGCACGACGACATGGGCAAGGCGGCAAACGTCGTCGAAGGCATACAGGAACTCCTGCTTGCTTTGCTCAACACCAAGGAATTCATGGTCAACCACTAACCAACAATCACTCTTTTAAAAAACACAATGGCTACACACACATTCTGCGACGGCGTTCAGCGGCGCGACTTTCTTAAAGTCGGCGCGGTGAGCGGATTCGGGCTGGGCATGGGCCTGCCGCAATTCCTGGCCAAGGCCAGCGAAGGGCAGCTTAACCCCAAGGCCAAGGGCAAGGCGGCAATCTTCGTGCGCCTGGCTGGTGGTCCCACTCATATGGACACCTTTGACCTCAAGCCGGATGCGCCCGATACGCACCGCGGTGAGTTCAAGGAGATCAAGACCAACGTACCCGGCGTGCGCTTCTGCGAACACCTACCCAAGCTTGCCAAAGTAGCCGACAAATTTGCCATTTTACGCGGTGTCAGTCACACGCTGGCAGCACATGCATTAGGGACACAGTACCTCATGACAGGCAACCGGCCGCTTCCCAGTCTTCGGTATCCTAGTTATGGTGCAGTAGTAAGTAAGGAGATTGGCGGCACCAAAGAGCTGCCTGCATTTGTCGCTGTCCCTAAACAGGGTAATTACCCGACAGGATTTCTCGGTGTGGAATACGGTCCCTTTGAAACAGGGGCAACTCCAACAGCGGGGCAACCGATGCAAGTGCGCGGCTTGGCCTTACGAGGCATTACTCTGGATGATGTAGATCGCCGGAAGGACATGATTGCTAAGTACGATCAGGCCTTTGGGGGCTTTGCCAAGGAAGATAAGATTTTGGCAGGCATGGATGAATTCAGTGCCAAAGCCTATCAAATGATGCGCAGCACCAAGGCCCGTGAGGCCTTCGATCTCACCAAGGAAAGCGCCGGCATCAATAGCCTATTTGATGAGCAACCCTTCTCCCAAAGCTGCCTGCTCGCCACACGCCTCGTGGAAAGCGGCGTAAAGTTTGTGACTCTGAACCTTGGTGGTTGGGACACACACAGGGACAACTGGAACAGTCTGAAGAACCGCAACCTGCCCGCACTGGACGCCGGTTTGAGCGGCCTCTTCAGTGCCCTCGAGGAAAAGGGGCTACTGGACAGCACCTCCGTCTTTGTCACTGGCGAATTCGGTCGCACGCCCAAGATCAACCAGCGCGTTGGCCGCGACCATTACCCGCGGGCAATGTTCTGCCTAATGGCCGGCGGCGGCATGAAGGGNGGCCAAGTCATCGGGGCCTCCGACGCCAAGGGCGAAGGCCCGAAGGATCGCACCATCTCTCCAGACGACGTTGCCGCGAGNTTCATGCATTCCNTNGGCATCGACCACACCAAGGAATACCACACCCCCACCGGCCGTCCTGTTATGATAGTCCGCGATGGCAAAGTTGTCCCNGAGCTTTTCGGCTAAGCAGCCAGTGATTGCCAATAGAAACCCCGCNAACACTTGCGGGGTTTTTTGATACCATGACCACAACCAAATTAAATGAGAATTATTCTCAAATTTAGTTTGACATGATACTGAGACTCAGTATCAATTGATCCCGTTGCGGCTAGCTGCGGTGTTTTTGGGATGCTTTCAAAGTTTTTCTGTTGCTAGCTCCGTAGCAGAATTCCCCGGAGGCCCGGCTTGTAGGTTGGTGCACTCCCGAAGGGTTAAGGGCCTCTGGGGAAACATTTGTGTTCTGAAAAAACTGGAAAGACATTCTTCGTCCGGTGATGCAGACTGCAAGGATCGNGCGGATTATCTTTTTACACTATAATAAGAGAGTCAAAACCGATTGAAGAAATAGGGTAAAATCAACCTGTGTGTATTTGGGGCATTATTTGCGTTTAAGCAGAAAGTAAAACGAACAAAACTTTGGTGGAATAAATAGAGACATAAATGGAAACCACATCAGCAGAAGCTCATTCTCTTAAAGCAGGAATCCGCCCAGAGAACCTCCGTATCAAATACGGACGAGAAATTCGGATAGAGTTGTTGCTTTCATGCACTCAGTTCATTGAGTTTTTGACGCAAATTGGCGAAGTGTGGCTTCATACAGTAGCACAAGGCAGTCAAATACGTCGACGAATCAAACTCGATGGGCCATCCGAAGTCAGTTGGCATGGTGACGACTTAGCTGAAATAGCAGGCATGGTGTATGACTTTAGTAAATGGCGCAACATCTGGGCCGTACAACAGAACTATGTTAACGGCCAAAGACAGTTTTTCATTGAAATAGCTGGACCAGAGGGTTTGGCCCATCGAATTGAACTGACTAAAAATTCCCACTTCAAGCTGTTCCAGCAACTAGTGAAGGAGCAGCAGACTTCAGGAAGCAATGAAAACTGTAATCCTTCTTCCGAAGGGTTCTTGCACTATATAGAAAGTCGGTGGCGGCGAACCCTTACCCAGCCACAGGTTGCTCGCCGTGTGGACTTTAACGCTGTGCCCAACTTTTTGGAACAACTCACACAGCAAAATGAGTNTCCTCTGCGAATTACATTACTGAATGCTGCCNCTAAGCAAACTGTAACCACGCACTTCACCGTTTTCCGGCGACTGGGTACGAGNATACTTCTTGAAAGCCCAGACTGTGTTTTTGAATGGGATCACTCCTGTGTGGATGGAGCTTGGTTAGTTCGATGCCGGTGCAGCTGCGGAGAGGAAATACTAGAATTGTATGGTCCCCAAAAAAANCTGGTCGTGTCTCTTGCTCTGCCAGCATTGCCGCAACCCATACTCAACTTGCTGCCCTATCTCAATTAACGATGCATCACTACGAACCAAAAACCCGAGAAACGATTTTTAGTTTTCGTGGGNAAAAAAACCAGGAAGTCTACTTGTGTGCAGACTTTCCCAACTCCGGGGCAGTGCGGCTACCGATGGAATGGCGTAATAAGCAATGGCAAGTAGGAGTAGCCTTGCCTGCTGGAATGTATGCCTACCAGTTTGAAGTTAATGGCCAACGGGGACGTGACAAGAGTGTTCAGGGAACCGTAAACCCTAGCTACGCCAAATCTCGGCGTAATTGNTGGAGCCTAGCTGTCGTCCCGAATTGGCTAAAGAAGGCCAACGCGTAAAATATGCGCTTATCGGCAATCTACCGGTGTAATCCAAATCTAAGGGTAATCTCCTTATGACTGCCCAGTCTTTCCGTTTCATCCCCAACTGAAGCGACTTGGTCATACCCTTTCACCATATTGGCACCTCGGCCCTCACTAGCACGAGGAGCTTAATAACAGCCTTGGGGCATCTTTTCTTTATTGTTTAACGAATTTGATCTATAAAACGGCTCGTTTTACCATTTTATGAANAAATGTGGCGATNTAGGCGTTTGAAGCGTCTCTATAATTAGATAGCAATGAACCAATTTGAGCATAACCCGCAACCACAGGATTACTTTCGTACAAGACGTCAATTTTTGAATCGTCTTGGCATGGGCATGGGCACCGTTGGCTTGGCCACCGTGTTGCCGGGNNTGAACGCCGCGCCGAACCCCAGCGCCTCCCTACAGGTCACCGCGACCGCCAACCCGATGACCGCCCGCAAACCTCAGTTTGCCGTCAAGGCCAAGCGGGTGATCCATATTTTCTCGCAGGGTGCGCCATCGCACTTGGACACGTGGGATCACAAACCCGCGTTGGCCAAGCACGCAGACCAAAACTTGAAAGAGATTGGCGGCGTCCCGTTGCCCGCGCAGTTTAGGTTCAAGAAAATGGGTCAGAGCGGCACGCCGGTTAGCGAGGTCTTTGATCAAGTNGGCGAGCACGTGGACGACATCGCCGTGATCAACTCCATGCACACGAACATCCCGTCCCACGAGTTTGCCACGGTGATGATGAACACCGGCGCAGGCCGCATGGTGAAGCCCTCAATGGGCTCGTGGCTGTTGTACGGGTTGGGCACGGAAAACCAAAACCTGCCCGGCTACATTGTGCTCGGCAACGGTCTCGGCGGGGCCAAGAACTGGCGCAGTGCATTTTTGCCCGGCGCCTTCCAGGGCGCACTCATTCCTCGTGCGGAAGCCAACGTGGAGCGCACCATCGCCAACATCAAAAATTACAGCTATNCCCTCAAGGAACAGCGCGAACAATTGGACCTGCTGCAGACGTTGAACCAACAACATCAAAAGCAGTTGCAGGATGAATCTGACCTNGAGGCGCGCATTCGGTCCTTCGAGTTGGCGTTCAAAATGCAGGCNGCAGCCACCGACGCCTTTGATTTCACCAAAGAAAAACAGGCCACCCGCAATGCCTACGGCGACACCGAGACCGGCCGCCGCATGCTGACCGCCCGCCGCCTGGTAGAACGCGGCGTGCGTTTTGTGCAGGTATGGCACAATGGCTGGGATCATCACACGGCCCTGAAGGAAAACCTCACCACCCGCGCCAACGAGGCCAATCAACCCATCGCCGCGTTGCTCTCCGATCTCAAAGATCGCGGTATGCTCGAGGATACGCTGGTGATCTGGGGCGGTGAATTCGGCCGCACCCCGCGCCACGACCGCGGCGGCCGCGGTGAACCGGGCCGTGATCATCATCATCATGGATTCTCCATGTGGATGGCCGGCGGCGGCGTAAAGGGCGGCATCGTCCACGGTGCCACAGATGAATTTGGTTATAAGGCCGTGAAGGACAAGGTGCACGTGCACGATCTACACGCCACGATCCTCAAGCTGATGGGCTTCGATCACGAGAAGCTCACTTACCGTTATCAGGGCCGCGACTTCCGCCTGACCGACGTATACGGCAACGTGGTCGACAACCTGATCGCCTAACTCATTTTGATCATGCGCAACACGCTCGTCATTGGCGCCCTGCTTACCGGCGGCTTCACAGCAACGACCGAAGAACCGCTCCTGCCCCAGCAGCTGGAGTTTTTTGAGAAAAAAATCCGGCCCGTGCTGGCCACCCAATGTTACTCCTGCCACAGCGCTGCAGAGGGCAAGAACAAGGGCGGCCTCACGCTTGATACGCGTGATGCCCTCCGCAAGGGCGGCGATAGTGGCGAGGTGATTATCCCGGGCGATCCCAAGAACAGCCTGCTCATTAAGGCCATGCATTGGGATCCCAAGGAAGGCTTGGAGATGCCGCCGAAGACCAAGCTCGACGAAGGCACGGTGGCGGATTTTGAGGCGTGGATCCTGATGGGCGCACCCGATCCGCGGAAAGGCAAGGCTGCTTCGATCAAAAAAGTCTTCTGGACGCAGGAACAGGCTGATAACCACTGGGCTTATAAGCCGATCGCCAAGCCCGTGCCGCCAGCGGTGAAAGGCACTTGGGCCCGCACACCGGTGGATGAATTTATCCGCGCCAAACACGAGGCCGCCGGCCTGCAACCGGCAAAACCGGCCGACAAACGCACCCTCATTCGCCGCGCCTATTTCGATCTCATCGGGTTACCGCCCACGCTCGCCGAAGTGGAGGCCTTCGAGAAAGACGATGCCCCCGAAGCCTTTAAGAAAGTGATCAACCAACTGCTCGCGCGCCCCGAGTACGGCGAACGCTGGGGCCGATACTGGCTGGACATCGCCCGCTACGCGGACACCAGCGGCGATCGCGCCGGCGGCAACCGCCGCGACCCGCGTTATCCCTACGCGTGGACTTACCGCGATTATGTCATCCGCGCTTTCAACGCCGATAAGCCGTTTAACCAGTTCATCCGCGAACAAATTGCGGCCGACCAACTGGACCTCGACGACGAACGCGACCTTGCTGCTCTGGGTTACTTGACCGTTGGCAAGCGGTTTATGAACGACGTTAATGAGGTGATCGATGACCGCATTGATGTCGTCGGCAAAGGGTTCATGGGCCTCACGCTCGCGTGCGCACGTTGCCACGATCACAAGTTTGATCCCATTCCCACTGCCGACTACTACTCGTTGCACGGCGTGTTCAACAGCACGCGTTACCGGGATGAGCTCATCGAAGAAATCGACGAGGACGACCCGCAATATATCGCCTATACCAAGGCGCGGCAGACTGCGATTAATGGCTCGCGCGAATACGGCCTGCGCGCCTACAACCAGTTGCTTGCGCGGTTCACCAAGGATTCCGGAAAATACTTGTTTGAAGCTCAGCGGTTCATTGATGGCAAAACTAGGGCTAAACAAGCCCCTACAGCAGCCACCGCTGCCGGCCTAAACGGGACTGCATTCCAAAATTGGGTAACCGCCCTGCAAAACGCCAAACGCCGGCCCAATCGAGTGTTTGGCCCGTGGTTCTTCTTCGCCAAGCTCACCGACGACGAGATTGCCGCACGAACCCCGGGGCAATGGAAGCGCTTGAGCGAACAGAAAACGGTCAACCCCATCATTGCCCGCGCGTTGGCCAAGGCGCGGCCCGCGACCCTGCGCGAGATTGCCGCGGTGTATAAGCAGGTGTTTCTCAATATCGAAGACCGTATGGATGGCCAATACCCCACCGCGCATGCCGTTACGGCATTCAATATGGGATTTCGGTTTCGAACCGCAGCTGAAGCAGCGAAGATCAAAGGTATGCCTCTGCCGCTGGCAGAGCCGGCGGCAGAGGAGATTCGCCGGATTGCATTTGGCTACCGTTCCGCACTTGGCATGGACCCACGCGTGTTCAACCGCTTGGGCGGCAACCGTGTGCGCAACCGTCAAGTGGCGATGTTTTACCGTACGACCGGGTTGGA
Source organism: Verrucomicrobiales bacterium (assembly GCA_002718935.1). GTDB lineage: Bacteria > Verrucomicrobiota > Verrucomicrobiia > Limisphaerales > UBA1100 > UBA1100. The sequence goes on along the minus strand of PBFV01000041.1, from coordinate 6,254 downwards.
TCTAACCCACCCGGGCTCCCCGGCTAAGGCCATGACCCTGCAGGATCTGCCAAGACCACGTGACTCGCGTATCTTCATCCGAGGTGAACGCACAAACCTTGGCGATCGGGTCCCACGACAGTTCCTCCAGTTGATAGAGGGCAAGGATCGAGAACCCTTCGTCGAGGGCTCCGGCCGCCTAGAGCTGGCGCAATCCATCGCCAGTAAGGATAACCCGCTCACCGCCCGCGTAATTGTGAATCGCGTTTGGCAATGGCACTTCGGAGAAGGCATTGTGCGCACCCCGAGCGATTTTGGGCTGCGCAGCGATGCCCCAAGCCACCCTGACCTGCTCGACTGGCTGGCCCGCCATTTCATGGAAAACGGCTGGTCCATCAAGCACCTGCACCGCCTGATCATGAACTCCGCCGTGTACCAGCAGAGCGCCTTGAACAATCCCGCATACGGCAAAATCGATCCCAACAACGCACTGCTCTATAAATGGAACCTGCGCAGACTTGATTTCGAAGCCATGCGCGACACCATACTGGTTTTGGGGGGTAACCTGGATTCAACCGCGGGTGGGCGCCCCGTGACCAACGCAGCCGCTCCGCGCCGCACCGTTTACGGTTACGTGGACCGGGCAGCGTTGCCGGACATGTATCAGGTTTTTGACTTTGCCAACCCGGACATGACCTCTGCTGAACGCGTTGAAACCACCGTGCCGCAGCAGGCCCTTTTCATGATGAACAGCCAAAGCGTGCTGCAACAGGCTCGCCGCCTGGCTAGCCGCTCCGCCGTGGCCCAAGCTGAGAATGTGGAGGACAAAGTGAAGGCGCTTTACGGAATTGTTTTCCAGCGAGCACCCACGCCCAAAGAATTGCAGACGGCCGCGGCCTTCGTGAAAAGGCAGCCGGAAATTACGCCCCTCCGCCGGGCCCAATATCAGCGGCAGTTGGAGTTTGCCCGCAAACGAGCCAAGGACTTCACCAAGCGCTACAACCGGCCCACGCCCCAAGCCTATTTCACCCGCATCCCCATCCCGATGGGCCCCGTCGACAAACTGGCGCAAGTGCTGATGGAAACTAATGAGTTCCTGTACGTGCAGTGAGATTGTGCTAAATTGAGTAATGAGCGCCGACGACAATCCCAAGGAGCCCTCGCCGGGCAAGGAATCTGAGGCTACAAAGCCGGCCGAGGATGAAGCGTCCAAGCCCGTTGAGGACATGACTGAGGAAGAACAAATGGAGGCGTACGAAGAGTCGCTCAAGGACACCGATTGGGGACATCAACCCTGCTGAACGCCGCCTTCTCCGCCCCGCCGCAAAGTCATATTCTCCCGCGCGGCTCGCTCCGTGCGAACCAAATCCTGCGCCTCTTCCACCGTGATCGACTTGAAAGAAACCGTTGCCCCCGGCCGGCACTGCGCCAGTTTCCAGCAATCCAACGACAACACTGCGCCCAGCTTGGGGTAGCCGCCAATCGTCTGCCGGTCATTGAGCAACACGATCGGCTGCCCGTTCAGCGGCACTTGAATGGTGCCGTACGTCGTTCCTTCCGATAAACGCTCGCCGGACGGGCTGACGATCGCCGGTCCATTCAGCCGACACCCCATCCGGTTGGATTGTTGCGAGACGGTGAATCCGCTGCCAAAAAACACATCACGTGCCGCTGCTGAAAATTCTGCTTTCTGACCGCCTTCGATCACCCGCAAAACCGGGTCCGGCACCAACCGCGGAATGCTTTCACGCGGCATTGCCCACTCCGTTTCAGCTGATTCGCCACAAGTCAACTGCTGCCCTGTCTGGATCGCCTCCCCCAAGCCTTCGCGCAGCACCACGGATGTGCTGCCAAAAAATGCCTTCGCCCCAAACCCACCCGCCACGGCCAGATACGCCCACATGCCGCTCTCCGCGTGGCCCAATTCAATTGAATCCCCCGGACCCAACCGATGACTGCACCACAACGCACGCACTCTGCCGTTGATCCGCAATGCCACATCGGCACCGGTCACCGCGACCGTGGTGTCCCCCGTGCATTCGAGGCGTATCCCGCCCTGCGCCACTTCCATAGCCGTCGTGCCTTCCGGGTTTTCCACCAGCCGGTTCGCCCAGTAAAATGCTCCGCCATCCATGGGCCCGCCCGTTGTCAGCCCCAGCGCGTGTTGCCCAAACCGCCCGCCATCCTGAAAAAGGCTCAACACTCCCGGCGCCTGCACGCGAAATCCGTTCACGCCTCACCTCCAAGATCCAAAAACTCATCCCGCCCAATCGGTGCAAACTGAATGCGGTCACCAACGCAGACCGGCATCGGCTCATCGGCTAAAGCATCAAACATCCGCACGGGGCATCGCCCGATCAGATTCCACCCGCCCGGCGACGCCGTCGGGTACACGGCGGTCTGCCGATCCGCGATGCCCACGGCACCCCGCGGCACTACCCGCCGGGGCGCAGCCAAACGCGCTTGGGCAATAGCTTCATCCACTTCTCCAAGATACGCAAACCCCGGCGCAAAACCGATGGCGTACACGCGGTATTCCCGGCCGTGATGCCGCTCCACCACCGCTTCCGGCGGCAGACTTTTCGCCTCGGCCAACACCGCCAAATCCGGCCCGGCCTCAATCCCGTACCATACCGGCAACTTCACCAAACGGCCTGGCGCTTCGATGGTGGGCTTGTCTAGCGATCGTGCGCATTCTTCGACACCTTTCCGCAGCTCTTCCAGCCCGATCTTCTCCGGCCGATACAGCACCAGTACCGAGGCATACGAAGGCACGGTGTCCTGAATGCAATTGGTCAACAGCTCGCGGAGGCGCCGATTGAAGTGCTGCACGCGATCCGCCACTGCTGGAGACATGGTGTCACCGAGATACACCATCACCGCCGCTTCGCCGGCAATCTCTATGCGCAACGTCTCACTCATGACTGAGCATCTCCCGGATCGCACGAATCACACTCACTCCCGAAGGGTTGTCACCATGCACACACAGAGTCTGGGCGGATAACGCAAGGTGCTTACCCGTGTTTGTTGTCACCGTTCCGGTCTCGGCCAATTGGCGGGCTTGCGCCAACACTTCGTCGGCAGCCAAAACTGCACCGCTTTCACCTCGCGGCACCAAAGTGCCATCGTCCAAATAGCGCCGATCCGCAAATGCTTCAGGCCAGTCAAATGCCTCTTGGGCCGGTCCCATCAAAGGCCGACCACTAATGGCCTCCCGGATGGCTGCCAGCACCTCAGGCCGTTGGCACATGTCATGATATAATGCACCATGCGGTTTCACGTAATCCACCTTGGCAAACGCTGCCAATTGTTCGACTTGAGCCGCCACCCATTCACGAATCTGCTCGGTGGAAGCCGCCATCGTCACGCGCCCGAAATGATCCCGATCCGGATACCCCGGATGAGCCCCGATGCTCACTCCATGTTCCCTGGCGAGCTCCGCCGTGGATTGCATTAAGGCGGCACTGCCGGCATGCGCCCCGCAGGCGATATTAGCCTGATCAATAAAGGGCATCACTTCGGCCTCGCAGTCGGCGCCCTCGGCGAGGTCACAATTGAGTTTCAAAATGGTCATGATGCCGCGCCATTCGGACTGTGCGTTTACCTGAATGAAGACCCTTCGCTTCCGGTGATCCCATGATCGCCGGCGTGGATTTATTTTTTTCGGCGCGCGGCTTGCTCAATAAATTCCAGCAGCGGTGCTGGATCTTTCAGGCTGTGCGGGTGATGCCCCACGCCGGGCTTGTGGATGACCATGACGTGGCCGCCCAATTTTTTGTAGCGCTCTTCGATGATGGCGGTGTTCTCGGCAACAGGCACCACTTTGTCCGCATCCCCCACCACATGAATGAGCGGTACTCCGGCCTTGGCCAAGGGCTCCAAGCCGTCGATGGGATTACCTCGGAACGACGACGCCTGTTTTTCGTTCAGCCTATACGCCGCGAGGCACGCGCGCCACGTGCGTGCGTGCCCCTTGCCTTTGCCCTTGCCGCCGGGCCAGCTTTTGATGTCGCACACGGGCGCGTCGCCATAAATGCACAGCACCTTCGTGGGGTTGGCCTTGGCCCAATTGTAAATGATCAACCCGCCGCGGCTCATGCCCTCCAGAACCGGTCGTTTGTTGAAGTTATGCTGAGTGGTGAGATGCCGGTAAAACTGATCCCACCGCGCAACGGCTTTGGGGTTGCCAAACAGGTTGCCCACCTCGCAATACGCCACGTGCCAGCCGCGCTTGAGCAGGGCAATGTCCAGTTGCGGTTGGTGCCCCCAAAAGCGTGCCCGCCAAATCCACGGTTTGCCGGGCGCCGCATTTTTGGGCGTCACCACCCGGCAACGCGCGTCTTGCACTTGGAATTCAAATTGCGCAAATCCGTGAAATGATCCTTTGCGACCGGTGAATTCCTCCGCCAACACACTGCCGCTGGCCAGCCCGGCAACCACCAGTAGCCACCTCATCGAATCCTCCCGATGCTGGCTTGCCCGGTTTCCGCGTTGTACTCCCACTTTTCACCGGGCGACAACTGCGGCAGTGCCGCGAGATAGCCGGCGGTGATCAGCTCCTCCAAACTTTTCGGCACCCGCCCCTCCGAAGCCTTGAAGGCTGCCAATGCTTGATTCATTTGCAGCATCCCGGCATCGCCGGTCAATTTGCGTTTGCTCTTGCCGACAGACTCCAAATAGTTCAGTGGTGCCATGGCAGGGTTCCGTTTATCTTCCTTCGGTTTCGCGTCTTCCTTACCGCAGCCCAGCGCCATCCCGGCGATGCATATGCACAATAGCCATTTCATGCCGCCACTGTATGGCCCACGCGCAACCCGCGCAAACCCAATGCTTGTTCGGGGCCGGTTAAGAAAATTGCGTTGAATGCCCGGGCCGGCTATTGCCCACTGGTGGGCATGAAGAAGGAGGATACTCCGCCGGCCGATGATGCCCCTGAAATACCGGCGGAGCTACCAACCAAACCTGAACCAACGGTGGAGGTGCCCGCATGGCTGAATCTTTCCAGCGCCATGCCACACGCAATCGTGGCCGTGCTCTTGTTGCTGGGCCTGCTGCTTGGCTATGCACTGCCCTATGAGGCGCCCAAACTGGAAAAAAATGATTACCCAACGCTGCCGCGTGATCCGACAGAAAAACAGCGCGCCGATTTTGATGTGGAACGCGAGCGAATCGAAAAATTAAACGTCGCCGCGCGCGAATCTTTCAACTCATCGCTCAAGGAATGGAATGATGGCGGCGAGAAAAGCCGACGCAAACTGATCGCCTTCGGCCGCAATACCGCGCGGATGATCGCCGTGGTGTGGTTCATCTTTATCGCACTGCGCTTGGGGATCGGGCCGTTGGTGCGTTTCGTGCCCAAGCATTTCGGCAAAGACCTCGCGGTAGTGATCTTGCCAGTCATTTTGCTTGGCGTACTTTTCGCGCTCGCCACGTTGCTGATCAAATGGATCCCCGAGACCGGTTGGCCCATGCCCAACGCACTGGATTTGAAAGACCAATCCATTTGGCGCGCCTTCGGCCAATTCTTCGTGCACATGCTGCATCCGGTGGCGGAAACGGTTCTCACACTCAAGGATTATTGCTTCGACAAATGGTTCGTACCCGGCATCCTAGTCGTCACCACCGCCATCCTCGGCTGGCAACGCGTGGTGAAACAACAGGCTGAAAAAGGGTAACCAATGCGATTGATCAATCTCCTGTGCAGCGGCCTTGGCGCCGTTGCAATTCATGCGGCCGACTCCTGGTCGCAGTTCCGCGGCCCCAACGGCGATGGCCACACGGCCGCCATAAACCTGCCGCTCAATTGGTCGGAGACCAAAAATATCGTGTGGAAAACGGCAATTCATGATCGGGGATATTCGTCGCCGGTCATTTGGGGCAAACAAATCTGGCTCACCACGGCGACCGAGGACGGCAAAAAGCTTTTTGCCGTTTGTGTGGATAAGGACACCGGCAAGGTGCTGCATGATCTACACCTCTTCGATGTCGCCAAGCCGCAGCGGATCACGCGCGACAACACCTACGCCTCGCCCACGCCGGCCATCGAAAAGGGTCGCGTGTTTTTGCACTTCGGTACGTACGGCACAGCATGCGTAAATACTACCAACGGCAAGGTGCTGTGGCAGCGGCGTGATTTGAATTGCGACCACGAAGCCGGTGCCGGCCCCGCCAGTTCGCCGATGCTTTTCGGCAAAACGATGATCGTCCACGTGGACGGCCGCGATGTGCAGTACATCGTTGCGCTGAACACCGCCACCGGCAAGACGGTGTGGAAG
>PBFV01000040.1 GCA_002718935.1 Verrucomicrobiales bacterium | reverse complement strand
CGCGGCCATCGCCCTGGTCGGCATCACCGCGCACATCGGCCTCGTGCTCAAGGCGGGCGTGCAGGAAGGGGAAACGGTTTTCGTGAACGGCGGCGCTGGCGGCGTGGGCTCAATGGTCGTGCAAATTGCCAAAGCCAGCGGCGCGCGCGTCATCGCTACCGCCGGCAGCGATGACCGGGTGGCCAAGGCGGCCGAGCTGGGGGCCGATGAAGTGATCAATTACCAAACCGAAGATGTCGCCACCTGCGTCAAGGCTCTGGCGCCTCAGGGAGTAAACGTCCTTTGGGAAACCCGCCGGGAAACCGATCTCGATTGGGCCGTGAGCCTGCTGGCCCAACGCGGGCGACTGATTGTGATGGCCGGCCGCGAGGCTCGCCCGGTGCTGCCGGTGGGGCCGTTGTACGTGAAGGACTGCTCCGTGCACGGCTTTGCGATGTTCAATTACCCCGCGGCTGAGCAACGCCAATGCGGCGATGACCTCAATCGTTGGCTGGCCGAAGCCAAGCTCCACGCGAATATTGATCGGGTGCTGCCCCTCAGTGAAACGGCCGAGGCTCACCGCCTGCAGGAAGCCAACACCATCGGGCTGGCCGGCACCCTGGCCGGAAAGATTGTGCTGAAACCCTAAGCCGATTTGTCTTCAGAATCAGCGTCTGAATCCGGCTCATCATCTGATTTATCACTCGCCGATTCGTTTTTTGCCGACACCGGACTGGATTCACTTTCGGATTCGTTGGAATCCGGTGAATCCTTGGCATTATCGTCCGTCGGTTCGTCTTCGTGGTCGGCAAATTGCGGTTCCGGCAGGTGGCCGGAAACAATGTAACCCACCACAAACAATAGCCCACCAACCGCAGCCGCAGTGTAGGCCATCTTGGCTGGGCCTCCCATGGTTTCAGGCCAGAAAGCGGCCCCGGCGATAGTGGTCGATACCCAGGCAAAACTGGTGCCGACCAAGCGCCCGCCAATATTGGCCGCAAAACTTTCACCGGTACCACGCAAGTGCACCGGGAATAACTTGGGAAGCAGATTGCCCCAGAAAGTAAATTGGCCGACGACAAGGAAGCCGCACAGGAACATGCCGATGTAGGCCGCGTTGAGGCTGTGAGGAATGAGGAATGCAAAAGTGAGTGGCACAATAATCATTCCGGGCAGCTGGAAAAGCCTCAGCACCCTGCCTGTGGGCGCACCCTTCATTGCTTCGGTAATGCGCAGGCAGAAGAAGCCGATGGGCAGTCCGGCCAAGCCGCCGAACAACAGACCTTTGCCTGCCCGGATGAAATGTTCGTCGATGGATCCACTGAACCCGGCGATGCCTTCCAAAACCAGGAACACGGCTAGTTGCGACCAGCCGACGAAGGCCCAAATGTTGGTGCTGCCGCGGGCGATGATCACCACAATCAAGAGCGCCATGATGGCCCGGCCAAAGAGGCCTCCAACTTCCTGCACTTTGGTTACCTTGGCGGCGGTTGCTTGTTCCGTGCCCTTGGAAGCTTTTATTCCGCTGATGGCCACCACCTTGCCGTATGCGGCTTTGCCCTTCTTGGCGATGAATTCGTCCCGGGCCTTGGCTCCGGCGTTGTCAGGGGCCGTCCCTGTTTTGTTATCATCCTTGGCCTTTTGTCGGGCAGCAGCGAAGATTTGATCAGCTTCCTCAGATTCTCCCGCAGCTTTCTCCGCTTTTAACTTGGCATTGTTGGCTGCGGCCAAGGTGGCATTATCTTCTCGCGCTGACTTGTTGGCGTCCATCGCAGCTTGTTTAACGTCCGGAGTGTCAGGGATGATCAGGCGCATTTGTTGGAGGGAACCGAACGCAGCACCGTAAGCTAGAGCGAACAGGATAGTAGCCACAATGGTGGTTTTCTTGAGCTGCGGGGTAAATAGATCGCGCAATCTTGGCCGGCCTAATTGGCCCGCGTCCTTCTTCTTTTGCCACTGGGGCGATTCCGGCAGGAAGGGCCGGATGATGATCAACGGAATGGCCGGGATCAATCCACTCATTAGGGTATACCGCCAGGCGGCCTGATTGCTTTCATCGGAGATGGAGCCGAGCAGGCTGGGGATTTCCGGCAGGTGCATGTAATTGGCCGCCAGCCAGTAGTTCACGATGGCCACGGACAAGCCGCCCACCGAGGAAAAAGCCTGCGTGTAACCGAGCACTTTTTCACGTTGCACCTTGTCCGGGAAAAGCTCAGCCAGCCATGCCACCGCGGCCACAAATTCCACGCACACACCAATGAACACGAGGCAACGGAAGAACAGCAGTTGCCAGGGATTCACACAAAAGCCCGCAAAGAATGCCGCGAAGGCATACAAAAGAATGCTGAAGGTTAGTACACGCCGCCGACCAAATCGGTCAGTTAGCCAGCCGCCCATCAAACCAAAAATGCCGCCAACGATCGCCGGAATGAAAAACAAACGGCCGACCCACGTGAAGAATTCCGGTGAACCGGGCGTGATGCCGGCGATGTCGAGCAACGCCGATTTGGCCACCAGCGGCAACATCAGCAGTTCATAAATATCGAACAGGAACCCGATGGTGGCGATGAAGCAAATCAGCCATTGGGTACGGGTGAGTTTCAGGCCGGAACCGGAAGCAGCAGCGTCAGCGCTCATGGGCGGTGTTTATGACGCGAAGCGGCGCGGCAAACAAGCACATTGTACGTGAGCGTACGAAAAGGTTGCCTTGTCCGCACCGCTTTGGTTTGCTGCCGCGCGCATGAGACAGTTTGCCACAATCACTGTGATTGGCTGCGACAAGACCGGCGTGATTGCGCGGGTGACTAATTTCCTTTTCGAACAGGGCGCCAATATCGAGGCGCTGGAGGAGGCAGTCACGCGCGGACAATTCAGCATGGTGCTGCAGGCCTCGTGGAAGGAGGGCAAACTGAAAACCGCCACGCTGCGCAAGGGGTTGGCCAGTCTTGCCGGTGAACTGGGCATGGAGATCAAGCTGCGCCTGACTGATCCGAGTGCACCGCAACGGGCAGCCGTGATGGTGACGCGCGAGGATGCCTGCCCCAAGGCTCTGCTTGAGGAGTTCAAAAAAGGCAAATTGAAGAAGGCCGAGCCGGTGGTGGTGATTGGCAACCGACCGGATCTCGAGCCGTTGGCACGCAAGTTCAAGTTGCCCTTCGTGCACGTGCCGTGGAATGACCGTGCGCGCGCCGAGAAACGGGTATTGGTCGAGTTGGAAAAACACGCGGTGGACTTCGTGGTGCTGGCGCGGTTCATGAAGATTTTGTCGCCGGATTTCGTGTGGCGATACAAAAACAAAATCATCAACATTCACCCGTCACTGCTGCCAAGTTTTCCCGGTCCACAGGCCTACCGGCAGGCGTACGAGCATGGGGTGAAGATTGTCGGTGTCACCGCGCATTTTGTGAGCATGCATCTGGATGAGGGCCCGATCATCGCGCAGGACAGTTTCACGATTCAGCCGGGCTGGTCGCTCAAACAAATCGTTGCCGAAGGCCAAAAGCGTGAAGCCAAGACGCTGGTGAAAGCTGTGCGGCTGTACCTCACCAAGCGGCTGGACGTGCATTGGGGCGTGGTGAAACAGGTGTGAAGATTCTTTCGTGGAACGTGAACGGCCTGCGGGCGGTTCAGAAGAAAGGCTTTAGCGATTGGCTGCGCAAGGCCCGGCCGGACATCCTCTGCGTGCAGGAAAGCCGCGCGTTGCCGGAACAGGTGGAACCCGATTGGCCGCGCACTTTTGAGGCACATTGGAATCCGGCGGAGAGAAAGGGNTATTCCGGTGTGATCACTTTNACCAAGCCGGAGCCGTTAAATCTCACGCGCGGCATGGGCATTGCCGAACACGACCACGAAGGGCGCGTGCTGNCGACCGAGCACNACNATTTCATTTTGGTGAATGTNTATGTGCCGAATGCGCAACGGAGTTTGGCNCGNTTGCCATACCGGCAAAAGTGGGACCNCGATTTTTTGGTNTATTTGAAAAAGCTGGAGCGTCGCAAGCCNGTGGTGGTGTGCGGTGANTTTAATGTGTCGCATCAGGAGATCGATTTGGCCCGCCCNAAGGATAACCGGAAAAATGCGGGTTTCACCGATGAAGAGCGTGCGGGTTTCGACGCCTTTGTGGCGGCGGGCTTCATCGACACCTTTCGCGAATTTGAATCGGGCGGCGGCCATTACTCGTGGTGGAGCAACCGCCTCAACGCCCGCGCCCGGAACGTCGGCTGGCGCATTGATTACTTTTTAATCTCCGCTAGCCTGCGNCCGCGTTTGANGAAGGCGTTTATNNTGCCCCAAGTNATGGGNTCAGACCATTGCCCNGTGGGGATTGAGTTAAAGNAGNGAGGGGCGAGNNCCACCCATCGGNTTCTTCCAGATCGGCACGCGTTGTTTCATTTGGTCGATAAGGAATTGGCACGCCGCAAAAGCCTCCGCGCGGTGCGGGGCAATGACTTCGATCCACAACGACGCTTCATTCACCGGCACCACGCCAATACGATGCACNACGCGCACGGATTCGATTGGCCATTGGCGATCGATTTCCTCAAAGATCAATTCAAACTGGTGGCAGGCCATGTCGTCGAACGCCTCGTAATCAATCGCGCTGATGGTGGTGTCACCTTCCTGTGCACGGACAATGCCGTGAAAGACGATCGCCGCNCCCATGCCTTCACTGGTCGAGCGCTCGGCGATGAAGGCGGGCTCATCAATGGGCTCGGGCGTAATGGTGAGCTGGGTTTTCATCCGCCTTGCACGGGAGGGAAAAGCGACACTTCGTCACCGTTGCTCAACGCAAAGTCATCATCCTGATAATCCACGCCCACGGCCTTGAGGGTGCTGTTTTTCATCGCCGCCAGGGCGGGGAATTGGGTGAGCACAGCTAGGTGCGCTTCGCCAAGCGTGGCGCTATCGGGCAGTTCAATTTCGGTCGACTCGCAATGAGTATGNTCGCGAAAGTAGGACCAAAATTTGATGGTGACGGTCATGCGTACATTTCCGGNTTGAGCACGCCGATGAAAGGGAGATTGCGATAACGCTCGGCATAGTCGAGCCCGTAGCCGATGACGAATTCGTCGGGCACTTCAAAGCCGACAAAGTCAGCGGTGACGGNCTCGGTGCGGCGCGAGATTTTTTCCAGCAACACGCAGGTTTTGAGGCTGCGCGGTTGCAGGGCATTGAGCTTGTCGATGACGGCGCGCAGTGTTTGGCCGGTATCGAGGATGTCGTCCACGAGCAGCACATCGCGGTTGCGCGCCTCGAGGCGGAGTTCCTTGGTGTACACCAGTTCGCCCGGCGCGGTGCCGGCGCCATAGCTGGAGACGCCCATGAAATCTAGCCTCATGGGCAGAGCAATGTGGCGCACGAGGTCGGCAAGAAAGGGAACCGTGCCGGTCAGCAGGGCCACCACCAATAAATCTTTGTCGGTGCCCGAGTAAAATCGCTCGATGTCTGCCGCCAGTTCGCGCACTCGCGCGGCAATCTCCGCTTCGCCAATGAGCACGCTCTGCACTTCGTCGCGCAGATGCTCCGGCGGTGGCGTGGCGGGGGNCATGTTAAATGTGTTTCGAGTCGTCCTCGTCCTTTTCGGTGTAGCCNCTTTCCTGGCGTTGAAAATTCACCTCGTTCTTTTTCAGGTACGCTTCGTAAACGTCATCGGCACTCATGCCCAGCACTTGAGCGAGGCTGATGAGAAAATGAAACAGGTCTACGACCTCNACGCGCGCATTTTGCTCGTCGAGTTTTTGGTACTTGGCCCACCACTTCCACGGCACGCTGTCGGTCAGCTCGGCAAGTTCCTGGTTCATGGCCCGGCAATAATTGAGTGTCCACTCGGTCTTTTGCTCGTCGGTCATGTTGTCNGTGTGCACGCCGATGCGTTCATTGAGGGCCTTTTGCATGCGGAAAAGTTCGCGGAGTTGATCGGGCTGGTCCATGNACGGAGNATGCCCGAGGGGCGCCCGGCGGCAAGGGGAAGTTATTCCGTGACGGGCTTTGGGCGTGACCCTGCGCNGGCGTTGGGTTACAAGCGGGCATGCTTGCGTTGACCTTGTTGCAGGGCGGCCCGATGGTGTGGGTGCTGCTGGCTGCCAGTGCGTTGGGGGTGGTGGTGTTTGTCGAACGCCGCCTCGAGTATCATCGCGTGCAGATCAATACCACCGCACTCCTCGGCGGTCTGAAGAATGTTCTTGGCCAGCAAAACCTCGTGGAAGCCATCGGTATTTGTGATGCCACGCCCAGCCCCACCGCGCGGGTGGCCAAGGCGGTTTTGGAGAACCACAATATGCCTCGGGACGAGGTGAAGGAGATTTTGGCGCAACGCGGCTCGGAGGAAACGGCCCGGCTGGAGGAGCGGCTTGGCATCCTCGCCACCATCGGCCAAGTGGCACCNTTGCTAGGCCTGCTTGGTTCTGTNNTTGGATTCATGAAAACCGGCGAAACGGTGATNACNGATCATCATCCGCATTTTGCCGCGGCACTCATGCCGCTGGCGTTGGGTTTGGCCATTAGCGTGCCGTGTTTTGTGGCTTACAATCATCTTGTCACCGTGGTGGGCGGTATTGTGTTGGAAATGGAGCGGACCGGGTTAACGGTCTTGCAAATGGTCGCCGAATTGAAAAAGCCCGGCCGCCGCAGTGGTCGCAAGAAAACGGATGAACCGGATNNAGAAGAGCCGTCCGAGGAAATCCAGGATNTATTTGAAAACGCATGAAGTTCCGCCGGCAACATCGGCTCGCCTGCGAGCTGCCCGGCGCAGTGCCGGTNGCNGGNGTAATGTTTCTNCTCTTCTTTTATTTGCTNCANAATTCCGCGCTGTTNTTGGTGGAAGGAACNCCNNTGGTCAGTTTGCCGGATGGCNCGGGGGAACAGCCGACGGGNTTGACCGGNTCAGCCGTGGTGGCAATGGACAGCCAGGGGCAGTTGCACTTTCAAAATCAATCCATCACCCTGTCGGACCTTCAGAAGCGGCTGATGAATATGGCGGCGAAAGCCGGCAGCGCCCCGGCACAGTACGCATTGGGAATGGCGTTGGAAAGGCAGCTGTCCGACAACAACCAAACCGACTCAACTTCGACGGAAGCGGGCGCATGGCTAAATNTGGCTGCCCGACAGGGGCACCCCGAGGCNTTGAATGCAGTGCAGGCTGATTGGGTNAAGGCAATNGGGCCGGCGGTGGAANCGAGGGNAAAACAGCTTGCTACAGCGCNTCCGGGGATCATCTCCGGCAAATCAAATTTCGCCCTAATCCTCAANGCCGATCGATNGCTCAACATGAACCAACTNGCGCCNGTGGCCCGGGCCGCGCGCGCAGCCGGCGTACAACAAGTGTGGCTGGCCAATCGCCCGCAGTTGAGCNTGCCCATTCCTGANNGCCCATGAGTGCCAACGCCACAGAGCAGCCGGGNAACCGTAAACGGCGCTGGGGGATTTGGGTGGTCGCCGTGTTCGTGTTNCAAGGGAGTTTGCTGTATTGGGTTTCCGATCCCACGAATCCTGAAACGGAGCGACCGCGGAGTAACTTGGCGCTGATGCCGGGTGCCGATGCCGCAGCGGTCGAGGCACTGGCACAGGAAGANCCGGAAGCCCTCTCGCNCCCGAATGCCAAGGGGCTTTCGGGCATTTGGATGCAGCCGGGCGCACTGGAGCATGAGTTGCATCGTTGGACTGCGCCTGACATTTCGGTGCCGTTTCCCAGCAACCTCNTCACCGCTCCGCTGGAGGCCGCCTTGGCCAGCAACGCGCCGCCACGCGGAACGGCGTTTGTNAAGCCGGCNCCGCGCCTCACCGTGGTGGAAGTGCCNNCGGNGCAGTTAAGGNAAACGAATTGGCTCCAGATTGCCGGCNGCCTGGCCGGGCGCAAGTTGGAACGGACTGCNCCGGTGGTCAGCTCGCGGAACCACAGTGCGTTGCTGCGGCCTTCGCGTGTGCAGGTGATGGTNGNCTCCGATGGGCGCGTTTTCACCGGTGCGCTCATTGATTCNTGCGGGTTGGAAAGCGCGGACCGNTTGGCGCTGGAAATCGCCCTGAAAAAACTTCGCTTTGCCCCGGCCACCAACGAANTGACCACTGGNGATCTNGTCTTTNACTGGCACGTGAACCCGAACACGGTCACCAATCTTACCGTCAACCCGTTACGCTNATGCCTCCTTCGCAGGTCATTTTCTGGGTGCTGCTCATGCTGTTGCTCGGCTGGGCGGTGGTGGCATGGTTCAGTCGTCGCCGGCATGTGAAATTCAATCCGGCGGNCAGCAATGATAAGGTGTTCAGCTGCAATTCCTGTGGCAACGTGTACACGGATGATCCCGATGAAGAACGTTCGTTGTGCCCGGANTGCGGCACGATGAATCGCAGCGTGCAGTTTTAGCTGCTGGCTTTCACTTCCACCACGTTGTGCGGCTTGGACTCATGCAGGCCGGCCGGGCTGATGCGGATGAAACAAGCCTTCTCCCGCAGNTTCGGCAGGTCTGCCGCGCCGAGATATCCCATGCCGCTTTGAATTCCGCCCGCCAGTTGATTGGTCACTTGATCAACGGAGCCNGTCACTTCCTTAAGCGCCTCCACNCCCTCGGCGGCTACTTTGCCGCTGTTGATCTTGGTGNTGTGTCCGTAACGCGCAGCGCTGCCGGCTTTCATCGCGGCGAGGCTGCCCATGCCGCGGTATTGCTTATAGCGTTTGCTACTAATCTCGACGATGTCTCCGGGCGATTCCTGACAACCNGCCAGCAGGCCGCCGCAGATCACACCGTGGGCCAGGGTAAGAGCCTTGACGATGTCGCCACTCTTGGTGATGCCGCCATCGGCCACGATGGTTACACCCTTGGTGGCGGCCCCTTGCGAAGCGGTGTACAGTGCAGTCAGTTGCGGGATGCCCACGCCGGCCACAATGCGCGTGGTGCAAATGGAACCTGGCCCCTGGCCGATCTTGATGGTGTTCGCGCCGCAATCGGCAAGGTACTCCACGCCGGCAGCACTGGTCACGTTGCCGGCGATGATGGGCAGAGTGGGGAAGGCGTCCCGAATTTGCCGGACCGCTTCGCCAACGCCGGCGGTGTGGCCGTGCGCCGTGGAAATGGCCACGGTGTCCAGTCCTCGATCCACCAGCGCGCCGACATGGCCGGTGAGTTTGTCGCGGTCCAGCTCGCCGGCATCGGTGCGCGGTGCGGAAACTGCGGCGCCGCAAAGCAGCTGAAACTCGCGGTCACGCGCCGGCTTAACCTGCGCGTTGGCTTCCTGCGTGATGGTTTCCACATCGCTGAGAGTAAACAGTCCGGACAGGCGGTCTTCATCATCCACCACCAGCAATTTGTTGATGCCCGGATGATCGGTGAAAAACTGGTCGGCCACCTCAATGGGATCAGCCTCAAGATCCCTCTGTTTGAGTGCGTGCACCTTGTCGCGCGGGATAGCGGCGTCGGCCACGAGACGTTCGGCATAGCGGGGCTTTACCACGCTGCCGGAAAGCAGGCCTTGCAGGCGGCCAGCTTCATCCACCACCGGGAATGTGCTGAACGTGTACCGGTGCTGTTCGATGATTGCTAGCACATCACCAACCCGAAGGTTGGGCGGCACGGTGATTGGTTCCTGAATGAGGCCGTGCACATGGTTTTTTACGCGGGACACTTCCTTGAGCTGTTGTTTCTCACTCATGTTGTAATGGATGAGCCCCAAGCCGCCATTGAGCGCCATGGCAATGGCCATGCGATGCTCGGTGACGGTGTCCATGTCCGCCGAGATAATGGGCAGGTGCAGCTCGAGGCCCTCGGCAAGGGTGGTGTCCAGCTTGGCCTCGCGCGGCAGGATGTCGGAGAACTGGGTGGCCAGCGTGACGTCGTCGTAGGTCAAGCCGGTGTTGGCGTGCCGCGTGAAAAAGGCGGCNGCGGGCAGGAAGAAGTGTTTGTCGGAAGTTTCAGAAAACTGCGTAGCCGCCATGGCCGAACCTGCCAGCGCCCGCGTGCCTTGGCAAGCGGAAAGCGTTTAACCTGCAACAATGCGCGCGGCGATGTCGCTGGTGGACTTGCCGGGCACATGGGCCAGCACCACGATGCGGCCGCCGAGCGCGTTCACTGCCGCTCGTTCTTCAGCCGGCAGCTCATCCACCGTGTAATCACCGCCTTTCACGTACACATCCGGCTCGGCCAGCTTGAGAAAATTCGTGGCGCGCAGCTCGTCAAAGACGACCACCGCATCCACGCTGGCCAAGGCCGCCAACACCGCCGCGCGGTCAGCCTCGGTGTGAATGGGGCGTTCAGGGCCTTTCAGCTCGCCGATGGAACGGTCGCTGTTCAGGCCCACGAGCAGGGCGTCCGCCTCGTTGCGGGCGGCTTGCAGGTATTCCACGTGGCCGGCGTGGAGGATGTCAAAGCAGCCGTTGGTGACGGCCACGGTTCGGCCGGCGGCGCGTTGGGCGGCGCGCCACTCGGTTAACGACGATTGGGTGAGAATTTTGTCATGAAAATTCAAGCGGCCATCCTGCCGTTCGCGCTCGGGCTTGTCAATCGGGCGCGCTCGGCGTAAGGTGCGCNGGTGAACACGGATGTCACGCTGGTTCAGGTTCGCGGCATAGTGCCGGCCCACTCGGGCGCAGCCATTTTCCTCGGCAACGACGAAAAGGTTTTCATCATTCAGGTCGAGACCAACATGGCGCAGGTGATCGGCAATTTCCTGCGTGATGCCCCCAAGGAACGTCCGCTCACGCACGATCTGCTCACGCACGTGTTTCAAGGCTTCGGCATCAACGTCGAACGCGTGGTGATTACGGAGCTGAAAAACTCCACCTATTTCGCGCGGATGATTCTCAAGATGGAAAATGAGCTGGGCACCAAAATCGTGGAGCTGGACGCCCGGCCCAGTGACTGCCTCGCCGTGGCTTGCGCGCAAAAAATTCCCGTGTACGTCACCACCTCGCTGTTTGAGGAGGTGGAGGACATGTCCGAGGTGCTCGAGCAGATCAACGAAGGGCCCGAGAATCCAGACGATGAGTAAGGCCACACTGCCCGAGGGGCCCCTTGCCCTGATTCATGGGGATGACGACTTCGCGGTTTCACGCCGCGCCCGGCAAATCAACCAAGGCTGGTGCGAGGCCATGGGCGGTGAGGACCATGAGATTGTGGAGGCGGCCGCAGCCAATGCCGGTGAAGCCGTCCGCGCCCTGGGCCGGTTGCGCGAGGCCCTCGAGACGCTTCCTTTTTTCGGCACCGGCAAAGTCGTTTGGTTCAAGGACTGTAATTTCTTGGGTGATGACCGCACCGCCAAGGCCACCGACGTAAGCACCGGCCTCGCCGATCTGGCCGCGCTGCTCAAAACCTTCGAATGGAACGGCGTGCAGCTGCTCATCAGCGCCGGCAAATGCGATAAGCGAAAGACTTTTTACAAAACCGTTTCCAAGGCGGGCCATGCCGAAGCCTTTGAGGCCTTGAGCGTGGATGACCGTGATTGGCAGGTGAAAGCCGAACAGGTTGTGAATGCCCGCTTCAAGGCGCTCAAGAAACAAACCGACTACGGCGCCGTCAGTGAGCTGGTGCAAATGGTCGGGCCCGATTCCGCCGCGCTCATTAACGAGTGCAACAAAGTGGCCACCTACGTGGGCGATGACCCCAAGGTGACCACCGCCGCCGTGCGCGCCATTGTCATCGAGGGTAAACATGCCAAGGCCTTCGCGCTGGGAGATGCGTTGGGCGATCGCAATTTGCAAACGGTGCTGCAACGGCTCGACGAGGAATTATGGGCGGCCAAGACCGACAAGAAACGCTCGGTCATCGGCCTTGTGGCCGGGCTGGTCAGCAAGACCCGCGCCATGCTCATGGCCAGGTCACTGATCGATGCCGGACTGCTCAAGCCAGCGCGGGCTTTCCCGCAATTCAAGCCGCAGATTGATTTGCTGCCGGTGGACCTGTTTCCCGGCGACCGCCGAATCAGCCCGCTTGGCTTGCATCCGTATGTACTGTTCAACGCCACACGGCAGGCCGCCAACTACACGCGCACTGAGCTGGTTCACGCGCTCGAG
Source organism: Verrucomicrobiales bacterium (assembly GCA_002718935.1). Lineage (GTDB taxonomy): Bacteria > Verrucomicrobiota > Verrucomicrobiia > Limisphaerales > UBA1100 > UBA1100. The sequence goes on along the minus strand of PBFV01000040.1, from coordinate 6,239 downwards.
GCCCTCATGCACTGCAACCGACGGCTCGTGTCCAGTTCGTTGGATGACACGTTGGTGTTGCAAAAAACCCTCATTTCCATCGTGGCCAAACCTGCATGAGTGCCGCACCCCTTCAGGTAGCCGTGACGGATGGCGTGGCCTGCGTACGCGTAACCGGCCCGGCCAACGTGACCCTTGGCGTAGATTTTAAAGCTGTAGTAGCCAACGCCTGCGAGCAGGGCGGCCGCGTGCTGCTGCTAGATCTCACCGAGTGCGTAAATATGGACAGCACCTTCCTTGGCATCCTGCTGGGCATGACTGGCCGACTGGACCGCATTGAGCTGCTTAACGCCAGTGAGCGTATTCGTGATCTGCTCGACAGCCTGGGTGTGCTGGAGCTGTTGCACCTCGGTGATGGGCCTAATCCGTTTGACGATCAACTCACCGCTGCTGAGCGTACGGATGCCGACAAGCGCGAGTTGGCCAAGGCCAGCCTCGAGGCGCACCGGCTGTTGATGGAGGTTAACCCGGCCAACGTGCCCAAGTTTCGTGACGTGACAAAATTCCTCGCCGAAGAAGTGGAAGGCGGCGCCTAGCGGTTGCTGCCGCAATTTTGACAGAAAATATTTTTCGGTGGCCTAGCCGGACTCCCGCATAATCGCGGGCATTTGCTTCGCCAATTTCTTTCCCGTGGGAGTTTGGGAAAACTCAAAGATGGCCTGCATTTCTTTCGCGGTGAAGGTGTCCGCCATGGCCGCTGTGACTAACTTGGCGTTGGCGGGTTGCTGAACCTTCGCTTTACTCCCCGCGCTCATGGCGGATCTTTCCGGATTGAACCCTGAACAACGCGAAGCAGCGGCTACTCTCGACGGTCCCGTGCTGATCCTTGCCGGAGCGGGCACGGGCAAGACGCGCACGCTCACTCACCGCGTGGCGTACATGGTGAAGAAAGGCATTTCGCCGGAGCGCATTCTGGCCGTGACGTTTACCAACAAGGCTGCCCGCGAAATGCAGCAGCGCGTGGCCAAGCAACTGCCCAAGCCCCCCAAGCGCGAGGACGGCAAGCCGCTTAAGCCCACCATCTGCACCTTCCATTCTTTGTGCGTGCGCATTCTGCGGCGGCACATCACGCGGCTGGGCTACAAGCGCAACTTCGTGATTTACAGCGAGAGCGAACAGCTCGGTGTGGTGAAAAAAGTGCTCAGCGCCATCACCGGCAAAGATGTGAAGGCTGATCCCCGTGAACTGCACGCACTGGTCAGCCGTCTGAAAAACGCCGGCCCGAACGGGAACGTTTTTGGCGATGAAGACAGCCTCGCGCTTGCCGAGCGGTTGCGCCGGCGTTACGACAGTGCGCTGCATGCGGCAAACGCGGTGGATTTTGATGACCTGCTCGTTCTCACGCTGAAATTGTTTCACGAGCATCCCGAGGCACTGGAGGAATGCCGGGCGCGCTATCAATACGTGATGGTGGATGAATATCAGGATACCAACGCGGCGCAGTTTGAGCTAATGCGTCTAGTGGCTTCGGAGCATCGAAACGTGTGCGTGGTGGGCGATGATGACCAGAGCATTTATGGCTGGCGCGGTGCGGAGATTTCCAACCTGCTCGATCTCGAAAAATATTTTCCCGAGGTGAAGGTAATTAAGCTTGAGCAGAATTACCGATCCACCAAGTCGATCCTCGACGCCGCCAACGCGGTGATCCGCAATAACCCGCGCCGGCGCGCTAAGCAGTTGTGGTCGGCCAAGTCTCAGGGAGATCCGATTCGGCTGTTCACTTTTCGCGATGAAAATGAAGAGGCGGAGACGGTAGTGAGCGAGATTGAGTTTAACCGCCAGGCGCGGCGCATTCCGTGGAATGAGCAGGCAATTCTGTTTCGCACCAATATTCAGGCGCGCCCGTTGGAGACGGCCCTGCGCAAGGAGGGTGTTCGCTATCATCTCATCGGCGGCCAAAGTTTTTTTGACCGCAAAGAGATTCGCGATTTTCTCGCGTACTTGAAAACCTTCATCAACCCGCACGACGACGCGAGCTTGTTGCGCATTGCCAACGTGCCGGCGCGTGGGTTGAGTGATGTGACCCGCGAACGGTTGCTGGCAGCCAGCGCCGAGCATGGCTGCAGTGTGTGGGCCGCGATGAAAAAAGCCGAGGTGCGGGTTGAGTTTCAACCGCGCGCCCGGCAGGCGATTGAGGCGTTCGTGGAATTGATCGAAGACTTCAGCCGCCATCTGGACAACGAGTCCACCGAGCTGGCGCGCTGGGCCAGTGTGTTTTTTTCGGATATCGATTACGATCAGGAACTGCGCAAGACGGAGAAGAACCCGGAGAATGCCGAAAACCGGATGCGCAATCTGCGGGATCTGATGGCCACGCTGGACGAGCCCGGTTTGGAGCGGCCGCCGCGCGAACGGCTCGGGCGTTTTCTCGACGATATCACGCTGGACGCCGACCGCGAAAACGACAAGGAAGACGCCGGCGACGCGGTGACGTTGATCACCACGCACAGCTGCAAGGGGTTAGAGTTTCCGCACGTGTTTCTGGTGGGGGTGGAGGAAGGGTTGCTGCCGCATTCGCGATCAGCGGTGGAAGGCACGCTGGACGAGGAGCGCCGCCTGTTTTACGTGGCCATCACGCGCGCCATGCAAATGCTCGCCATCAGCCATTGCGGAAGTCGGCTGAAATACGGGCAACAGGTGCCGTGCCATCCTTCGAGTTTCCTGAAAGAACTGCCGGAGGACTTGTGCGAGGACATGACCGCCGCCAGCCGCGAGCCGGTGGGGCAGGAGGAGGGCAAGGCCATGTTCGCGGCCATGCGCGAATTGCTGGACTAAAGAAAAAAGCCGGCGTTTGCCGCCGGCTTGTGATTGGTTGTTGTTGGCGTTACTTGCGCAGGTCGTAGGCCAACAGGAGATCCTGATCCTTCAGGTACAGGATGCCGTTGCTCACCACCGGATGACTCCAGGCGCGGGCACGCGTGCGCTCGGGCTGGTTGAACCGGCTGATCTCATTGTACTTGGTGGGGTTCACTTCCACCAACGACACCGGCCCGCTTTCTGCGCGCAGGATGATCTGTTTGCCCACGATCACAATGGCGCCCTTGCCGGCGCTGCGTTCGCGCCACATTTCCTCGCCGGTCTTCAGGTTCAGGCAGGCGAGGGTGCCGCCGCTGGAGCCGTACACAAAATTGCCCACGCGGATCACGCCGCCGTGGTGATTGGCCATGGATTTGTTGGCGTATGTTTGGCGGGTTGTGAATTTGCCGCCGGCAGCTTTCACCTCAAAACCGTTGCAACCCACGCCGTAGGCGCTGCTCACAAACAGGCTGCCTTCGTGAAACACCGGTGTGCTGATGGTCGCGGTGCGTCCGGCGCGCGGCGCCTTCCAGAGCACTTCGCCGGTGTTGGCGCCGAGGCCCACCACGTTTTGGCCGGTGAGCTGGATGTATTGGCGAATGTCGCCAAAGTCGCGGGCGATGAGCGAGCTGTATTGTGCCCCATCGGTGAAGTCGGTGCTTTGCCAGATGAGCTTGCCCGTCTTGGCGTTGAGCGCCACTACGGCACCTTTGCGGCCACCGGGGGTGACCATCACTTTGCCGTCATCAACGAGCACACTCTCGGTGTAATTCCAGCCGCCGGCCCGGCCGCCGAAATCCTGCGTGAGACTGGCGCGCCAAACCTCGGAGCCATCGGCGGTCTTCAGGCAAACCAAGTCGCCGAACTGGCCGAGCGCGTAGAGCACATCGCCCACCACCGTGGGGGTGCTGCGGGTGCCCTTGTAGTTGCCGCCGGTTTTGCCGACCGCCTTGGAGGTCCAAATGATTTTGCCGTCCTTGGCGTTGAGGCAAAGCACGTGGCTGGATTCGGCACCGTCACCCATGGTATAAATGCGGCCTTTCACCACGGCCACGCTGGAGAAGCCGGTGCCTACGCCGCGGGTTTTCCACGCGAGCTTCGGGCCGTCTTCCGGCCATTTTTCCAACAAGCCTTGTGCGGGGCTGACGCCGTCGCGATTGGGGCCGCGCCATTGCGGCCAGTCGATGGCCTGCGCGGGCAGGATAAAGGACAAGAGTGCCAGGGTTGTAACGATGCGTTTCATTTGTCGGGAAGGTACGGAGTTGATTCGGTTTTTCAAAGATTACTTTTTCAGGTTGTACGCGTAGAGGGTGTCCTGATCCTTGAGGTACAGCACGCCGTGGCTCACTACCGGATGGCTCCACGCTCGTGAGCGGGTGCGATCCGGTTGTTCAAAGCGCCCCAACTCCTCGTAGGCCTTGGGCGTGGCCTTGACCATGGATACCGGGCCACGCTCGGTGCGCAGGATGATTTTGTCGCCCACCACCACAATCGCGCCTTTGCCGGCGCTCGGTTCGTTCCACAACACCTTGCCCGTGGCCAGCTCAATGCAGCTGAGGCGGTTGCCATTGGATCCGTACACGTGAGCGCCCACGCGCACCACGCCGCCATGATGATTGGCCATGCCCGCACTGCCAGCGTGCATGTAGGTTTGCTTCACGGAAAACTTGTTGCCGTCGTAATTCACCTGAAAACCGTTGCAGCCCACATTGTACGCGCTGCTCACGAATAGGTGTCCGTCGTGAAACACTGGCGTGCTCACTACCGCCGTGCGGCCCTTACGCTTTGCCTGCCAAAGTAGCGTGCCCGTGGTCGCCTCTACTCCCACTAAACTCTCGCCGGTGAGTTGGATGTACTGCTTGCGATCGGCAATCTCACGAATGATCACCGAGCTGTATCCAGCGCGGTCGGTGAAGGGCTTGCAGCGCCATATAATCGCACCGTTTTCTGTGTTCAATGCCGCCATGGCGCCTTCGCGTCCACCAGGCGTGATTACCACCTGCTTGCCATCCACCAGTGGAGATTCGCTCCATCGCCAGCCGCTCATCATTGCGCCCTTCAAGTCAATGCCGAGATGGTTGCGCCAAACTTCCTTTTGAGTCTTGATGTCAAAACACACCAAATCTCCCTGCTGGCCTAGCGCATACACGCGGCCGCCGGCCACCGTAGGCGTGCTGCGCGGCCCGGGATATTTGCGATGTCCACCTGGGGTGCCAATGCGGCCTTTCCACAGGTGCTTGCCCGCCGCGCTCAAGGCGTATAGGTAACAGGCGTCCTGCTCATCGCCGAGCGTGTATAGCACGCCATCGGCCGTAGCCACGCTGGAGTAGCCGCCGCCCACGCCCTTGGCGGTCCATAGCAGTTCCGGGCCGCCCTCGGGCCAGCCGGCCGCGAGTCCCTGATCCGGGCTGACGCCGTCACGGTTGGGGCCGCGAAACTGCGGCCAGTCCAGCGCGTGCAAAGCGGGCAGGGCGCTAATGAATACAATAAGCGAGAGTAGGGTGCGCATGTGTCCCTATTGGATAGGCCGTGGGGAGCGGTGATTCAATGAAAATGCGCTAATCGACCGGAGGAATGCTCTGCTGGGCGCGGCGTCGATCGCGCCACCACACGATGATCGTGGTTAGCAAGGCTCCGTAAAAGGCCACGAGCGTTAGGATGTCCACCGCGCGATTGGATATTCCAAAGGGCAGCACCTGATCCAGAATATGTTTGATAAACGAGTTGGGCAGATCGCTTTGGCCAAGCTTCTCTTTGATCTGCCAATGCCAATCGGTCAATACGCAGTAGCCGATACCGAATTTTAGCCCGAGCAAAAACCAACTGCTGAGGATGCCCGCCATCAAGTAGCGATGCGCCGTGCGCAATCTCGGCACGGCCCAGCCGCCCAGGCAGCTGATGATGAGTGCGAGGTGGACGACGTAAAACAGAATGTCCGCCGCCTTGAGCATGTCACTGGCCCAGACGCAGGGCGCGGTCGTTGAGCTGGGCGCGCCATTTTTGCAGATAACTGAATTGGTGATAGACCGGCTCCAACTCGGTGGCGGCCCAGTTGTCATTCATTTTTTGCAAGGTGGCCTCGGCGTCGGCAAGCTGTTCGTTGAGTGTGGCAAGCAAGGTGTTGACCTGCTCCAACCAATCTAGGGCAGCCGGATAGGATTGCGCGCGGAGCAGTGGTGAGGTTTGAGCCTCGCGCTCGGTGAGGAAAGCGTCCACAGGCCGGAGCAGTTGGCCAACGGCTAGAAACAGTTCGGCGGTGTCCGGCGGGATGTCGTGAACGTCCGCGGGAGGGGCGCCGGTTTCCAGCTCGATAAGGTGCCGCAGGCGGAGCTTGGGATCACGCAGGGTGTCGTGCGCGGTGTTCAACGCGGCAAAGCGGTCACTGGCGTCCGTTTTCTGAGCGG